>JADLFV010000100.1 GCA_020849625.1 Phycisphaeraceae bacterium | reverse complement strand
AGCACCTGCGGAGCCGACCAGTTGCTGCCGTCGGCGCTGCGGCTGAACACGGCCACCGAGTCGTCGGAATCCTCGTCCTTGGGCGTGGCTTGCCAGGTGGCGTAATAGTAGCCCTTGAACCAGGTGATCTGCGGGTGATTGGAAAACTTCGCGCTGTCGTCTTCGGCCCGGTAGATCGTGATGGTTTGCGCGCCAGGCACTTCTTGCAGGCCGCGCGTGTCGGCGTCGTCCA
The DNA here is from genome assembly GCA_020849625.1 of Phycisphaeraceae bacterium. Taxonomy (GTDB): domain Bacteria; phylum Planctomycetota; class Phycisphaerae; order Phycisphaerales; family Phycisphaeraceae; genus JADLFV01. The sequence goes on along the minus strand of JADLFV010000100.1, from coordinate 63,355 downwards.
TGTTAAACAGATCCTCTTTCATCACCAGTACCGGCTCGTTCGAAGTGGATTCGGCCGACTCAGCGCGAAGCGAGGCAGATGTGAAAGCCACCGTAAAGACGACCATTGCATACATCCAGCAGCGCATGATTACCTTCCTTCTGAAAGTGATTGGATCATTACGTTTGAATCTTCTCTGGCGCAAATATGCTCGGCTTCGCGGCTCGTTCACTGTTGCGTAAATCTTCCGCGGCGCACCATCCAGATTTCCGAGATGCAGGCGGTTCGTGAACCGGCGGCCGGTCGCAGCTCGACGCGCACCTTGCCGTCTGCGGACACGCTTTGCGGCACCGCGAATGTGAATCGCTCGAAGTCTTGTCCCGTGGGTGCAGCCAGACCGAGTCGTTCGTTGTCGGCAAAAACTGCAAATGCGTTGGTGCTGTTCTTTCCGAAACCCACCCCCGACGGGTTGGGGTGCATCACCGACACGTCATAACTGATCGCGGCATCGAGGTTCTCATAATCGAAAGCAAGGGCCGGCTGCCGCTCGTTGGTGTAGTCGTAGGATCGCTGGGACGGCCGACCGGTTCCGCGCCACAGGCCGGTGCCGTAATAACACATGCCGCTCATGGGATCGTAGTGGGGTTGGGCATCGATCGTACCGCAATTGTCGTAATACTCGCCCGGTTCGACCTTGTCATAATTGACGGCATTAGCAATGATCCGCTGCTGATCATCAGGGCTCGCGGCCTGCAGAGCCTGGCGCACCTGCTCCTGCAGCCAGCGCACGCCGACGCTGTCCACCACCACCATGTATTGAAGCGCGATGGAGCGTACGGCCGCAAGTTCGTTGGTTTGCTCATCAAGCTTCTCAGCCTCTTCACGCAGGCGAGACATCTCCGCGGTTTCATGAATAGCGGCCAGAAGATCATCCGCGATGCGCAGGTCGCTTTGCAACTGGTTTGTGCCCAGCGACGTGGTCAATTGCTTCATGATGCGGTCGTAGATGGCCTGCTCCTGCTGCATCTTGCGCAGGATGTAAAGGTCCGTCGTGGCGCGTTGGGCGAACAGGCGCCCGCGCCAGTCAATGCGTTTGTACGGCTCAGGCATACAATCGCCGGCGGTGCGAGCCAAGTCGTACACCCGCTCGATGTTCGACGCATTGTCTTTCACCACCCTGGAGTAACTCTGTTCGCCGATGAAAACAGCCTCCGCCAGGATGGCCCCGGCTTCAGGGCCGCAATGATAGGTGTAGTATTCCAGCGCGATGTCGTGAGCCGACAGCCTCGGATCCCACATCAGGCGCAGCAGCATGTATTTGTTGAAATCGTCGAAGTTGCCCTCAGCATAGCCCATGATGCCATCGACCAACGGAATGGTTTCGGTAATCAGTTGATGGTAGAACGCCGGGCGGGCGTTGTAGGTGCGACGGGGATACACTTCCGAAAGGGGCGGATCCATGACCAGCAGGCCGTGCTGCGCCCTCTTCCAGTGGCTGACATCCGTCCTGGTCAGAACCATATCACCCGGCTTGAAGTAAAACAGGCGTGAACGGATAAACGCGGCGCGAGGTGACAATCCCGGGAAGCGAGACCATCGCGGATTGATGGGCCGGGAATAGTAGGTCGAGCTTTCATCCGATCCCGATCCACAACACCAGCCATCCAGCCAGTCGCCCTGCTCGTTGTGAACCTGCTCAAACAGCCAGGCGTTCCACTCGTCTGAGAATTGCTGATTTTCAATCAGCACCTTGGCGTCGGGCTGATGTTTCTTGAGCAGCTTACCCATGTCGGTTGCCAGGGCGTAGTAGGTCTTGTGCCAGGGATCGCATTTGTCGCAGGTGCATCCGCCGATGTCCGTCGGCTTCATGGGCAGAATGGAGATCGGCACATGCTGGAAGTAGATTTCATTTCGCCGCAGCAGCTCTTCTCGCGCTTCGGGGATGGAAGGACAGACACACATGGGGTCCGGCTGGCCATCTTCACCCGTGGCGCGCCATTCGTCAGGAATTTCCGAGCCAAAGGCATTGATGGTCTTGGTCGGGATGTAATCCACACCGTGACGCTGCGCCATTCTGGCATCGTCCATGCCGATGCCACGGGTGGGGTCATCGGGGGAAGAGCTTTTCATGCTGACGGGCAGGTTCCGGCCAAGGCCGCCGGTGAGCGCGTTGGCGCCGAGCAGGAGCTGCTCCTGCTGGTATGCAAACCCTTCCGCTTTCGACCACTCGCGGGCCTTGGTTTTTTCTCTGTCCCTGGAATCCATCGCGTTTCTTTCGCTGCCATTGCAACTGCGGATGGCAACCTGTGGCGCGGATCGCTCTGACCTGGGATCCAGACGCATGCCACCTTCGACCAGTTGCGTAGCGTGCAGCAATCGTCCCAAGCCGTACATGACGCCGCGTTTGTCTGTCCCGGCGACGGCCGCCAGATTGCCCTTTCCTTGCGGGATGATTTTCAGCGCGTAACCTTCCGGACCCGGATCGCTCTCGGTCGGCCGGCGCATATCCCACTCTTTGAGCAGCTTTTCCAGGTCCGGGTCATTTTCGACAAGCCCAACCCGAACGATCAACTCGCCCTCTCCGGGCATCTGCTGCTGGCGATCATCCTCCGCGATCACGCATTGCACATCGGTGGTGCGTTTCGCCAGTTGATCCCGAAAGAGTTCCGCATATACCTGGTAAACATCGCGTCCCGCCGGTGACAGAAGTACGGTCACGCTGCGGATCAGGGGTTGGCTGGCGTCGGCAGCAACCTCGACCTGCTGGTCGGCGTAGGACACGGTCGTGGACATCGTCGCAGCAATGAAGATGATGTAAGCAGTGGCATAGCGAAGGTATTGCATATCCAACCTCCCAGTGGGCAGTTCGACTCTCTAAAAGTCAGCGAACGATGATTGTCTCTTGAAGTTCACTTAGGCAGACAGACTTCAAGCAATTCCCTAGACTCAACGGCAAGGTGATCCAAGGCGATGCGGTCTTCCTCGGCCAGGGGGCTTGTCTCGTAGCGAGTGATCGGTGCAAACCGAGGATTGACATGCTTGTTGAGATAATATTTTGCCGACGTCGGGTAATGTCGTGCTGTCAGATCATTGTGTCGCGCCAGAAACTCCTGCACGCGCGCAGCCAGCGCCGGCTCGGTTTCGTAATTGCTGCAGATCCAGGCGCAGAGGGCCGGGTAAAAGTTGCTGGCAATGCCGCTGAAACCATCAAGGCCCACCTTCAAGGCTGCCAGCACGTTGCAGGCATAAGCCTGACAGTGCATGATGGCGGAGCCTCGCCAGCGACGGCAGCGATCCTCGATGACTCGAATGTCATGCGAGGTTGCCTTGACGTACACGATTCGATCGCATTGCGCCACCCAATCCACCGAGGCGCTGCCGAGATAACGCCGCTTGGGATAAGGGCACTCGTACAGACCCAGCGGCACATCATCCGTTGCCTCGCAGATCTCTTCGAGCACCGGAATCAACTGTTCGTCCCCGGCCTCCGGTGCGATCAACTCGCCGGTGTGCAACACCACCCCCTTGACGTCACATTTACCCAGCAGCCGAATTTCCTCGATCAGTTCGGACCGGTCCGTATGCCCCAGCGCGCCCACCACCACCGGCACCCGGCCGGCATTGGCGTCAAGAACCGTCTCCAGAACTTCCATGCGTTCATCCGCACCAAGCTGATAGGGCTCACTGGATAAGCAGAGGGCGAACAAGCCCGCGGCGCCGTGTGCGAGATACCAGTCCACCAATGCTCGCAGCGATGCATGATCCACTTGTCCGCTGCTGTCGAATGACGTGAGCATGACGGGCCATAACCCACCCGGCAGACGATTCGGTTCAGCGGGGGCTGATCCGTCATGGGTTTGTGAGGTCGAACAGGTTTCAGGGCGTGTCGATTCCATAAAAGTTATTTCACTCAGACGGTTGATGAACAAGCAATACCGAGCGGGATCAGCACAACGGGATGTTTTCCCGCTCCTGGCTGGTGGATGGTGGAATGAGCAGCGGTTCGATGCTGACGCTGAACGGCCGCGTTTCGTCGGGATGTTGAATGCGCCAGACTAACTGTTCAACAGCGCGGCAGGCCATCAATTCCTGCCCGATGTTGATGGTGGCGGGACGCGGCTCGAGCCCGAGCAGGCACACCTCCTGATCGCCGAACGAGACGATGTGGATGTCGCGCCCGGGCAGGACGCCTCGGCGCGCCAGCATCGGGTAGATCGCCGCGGCAATGATGTCCGATGGAACGAACATGCCCGTAGGACGCTTCTTCATCGCGCAGAGTCGCTCAACCAGGTCCTTGGCCAGCGCGGATATATGCCTGGGGCAGACTCGGGTATTAGGCAGCAGCGGCTTGTCCGGCACGAGGATGCAGACGGGTATGCCCGCCTTATCCGCGACTTGGCAGAATCCTTCACCGCGCCGGGCAAACACGTGTGAGTCCGGCACGGGATTCAGAAACGCCAGACGTTTATGGTTTTCCTGGATGAGATATTGTGCCGCACAGGATCCTGCCGCGGCGTTACCCGGCAATACGTGGTCAACATTGCCTTCAACACGCGAGGTCAGAGACACCACCGGTAGCGGAGACAGGCTTTTGATCAAGGATCCATCCTCATCATTGCCCGCCCAGAGCACACCCGCCACTTCACCCTGAGTCAGCGAAATCGGCAACGGCTGGCCGGTCTTGACTTTGAAGATCATCAATTCCATCCCGCAGTCCTCGACGGCCTGGATGATGCCGTTGAGCATCTGTGTGAACAGATCGGGATGGCGCTGTGACCCTCCACCCACCTGCACGAGGGCGATGGTGCGACTGGCCCGCGCGTCAGAGGTTTTGTTGACATTCAACAGGCGCGGCCGACGCAGGTGCGCGGGCTGGAGATTGAACTCTTCGATCAACGACCATATCTCACGCGACTTGCGCTCGGATACGCCGGGCTTGCCGTTGATCACGCGCGAGACCGTTGACGCGGAAACCCCGGCAGCTTTTGCAATCATGGCTAAGGACATGTTGCATCCCTCACATCAGGCAGCAGGCGCCCCTGAAGTTTGTCATAGAGTTCATCGATCACGCTGTCGCCTATCATAACGTCGAGGTTTCTCACGTCTGTCACAAGTCTGTCAGAGACGCGCCTGCTGGCTGATGGTCCGTTCGTGAAGTTCGCACAATTTGCTCGTCGTGGTCTGCATGTCTGCCTCGGCGGTGAGCAGGCGGTGAATGATTTTGCCGGCGCTCTCCTGAAACGCGGGCCAACCCGGGTAGCGGGGCCGGACATACGCTTGTTCGATCGCGAGCCGGGTCATGTCAAAATACCGCTGCGCCTGTGAATGGGGGCCGTGCTCCCATGCGGAACGATCAGAGGGCTGCCCGCCATGCTGCATGTACAGGCCGGATTGACAGGCGCCGCCGGCCAACCACAGCGCGTGGGCGGCCGCTTCCCCGATGTGCCTGCTGCCGGCTGACACGCCGATCCCCGTACCTCCGAGTATGGCATCCGCCCGGTCCGGCGGCAGGGTGAAACGAAGCTCGCGCCGCGCCTCAGACTGCACCGTGTAGTTGATGTATCCAAATGCCAGCGGACAGTAGACGATCGGGTCACCAGCAGTCATCGCCTCGTACAGGTCAATCGGCGACCATTGAGTGCTGTGCGGGTGCATCAGGCTGCAAAGCGACCGCATCTGGTCAAGGATGCCGGCAGCCACGTCGCGTTGCGGCCAGGTGATCGCATCCTCGCGCGGAGCGACACCTGCCTGGGCAGCCAGCGTCAGAAATGAGCACACCGCATCCGTGGGACACAGCGGCCAGGCCACCCATCGGCCTTCTCGTCTTGACGACCTGGCCAGCTCCTCGACCTGCTCCCAATTCACCGGCGCCTGCTGCGGATTTAGTTCGCTGGACATCACGGCCACCTGGGCTGCCGCATCAATGGGCAGCGCCCACTGGCGCCCGGCAAACGTGTAAGACGGGTAGCACTGGCCGATCGTCTGACTGCGTATCGACTCCATGGCTTCATCGGGCAACAGTGCATCCAGCGGAGCCAGGCACCCGGCGGTTGCGATGTCGCCCACATGCGGGTGATCGAGCACCACCAGATCAAATCGATCCGCCAGCTCCACCACGGAGGCGTCGCCGAAATCCTTGAGCGATCGGCGGCGCCAGGTGACGCGCACGGCATTCTGGCGGGCATAGGCTGCAGAAGCCGCGACCAGCGGCTCATACCCGCGCGGATGATCCCACGTGATGCCTGTCAGTTCAATCATCGCGACAACTCACTCACCGAACCGGCGCGCGGGCGAACATCATCCTGATCTTTGTTCTGAAACGCGGCGATGCAGGCGCGGGCCTGCGGCGCGGTGAATGCCTGTTCGAGGGCCAGGGCCTCTTCCTTCAACCAGGCCGGCTCAATCGCCCCAGCGGGATACCTTGCCAGCCGCTTGATGGCACGCAGCGTCAACGGCGGCTGAGAGGCGAGTTGCCCGGCATAACTATCCACGGCTTCTTCGAAATCCTCCGCGGCATAGACATGGCTGATCAGGCCGGCCCGGCACAATTCGGACGCTTCAACGAAACGACCCGTCATCACCATGTCCATCGCCCGGTGATGCCCCACCGCCTGGGCCAGACGCAGTGTCCCGCCACCGCCGGGAATCAAACCGATCTTGATCTCGGGCAGACCCAGTTTTGCATTGTCCGATGCCAGGATCAGATCACATGCCAGCGCGATTTCAAAGCCCCCGCCCAGGGCGTAGCCGTTTACCGCCGCCAGCATGGGCTGCGGGCAGTCGCAGATCGCTGAATACAGCACCGCCGCCTGACGTTGAAAGGCCCGGAAACCGGCAGCATCACAGTTGGCATATTCCTTGATGTCCGCCCCGGCCATGAAGGCCTTGCCCGCGCCGGTGAGGATGCCGACATGCACCGCATCGTCAGCCTGCATCTGCTTGAGCGCGGCAATGATCTGCTCCATCATGCGCGTGTTCATGGCATTGAGCTGGTGCGGCCGGTTGAACGTCAATTTGGCCACGCCGCCACGGACCGCGTAATTGATCAGTGAATCGCTCATGTCTGCACCTCATCGGTATCAGCCGTGACGGCCCCCGAGGCGAACATGTCACGGATTTGTTCTTCAGTGAAGCCATAGTCTGCGAGCAATTCGCGAGTATGCTGCCCCACCAGCGGCGGCGGCCGATGCACCCGGCCGGGGGTGCTGCTGAATTGAATGGGAATGTTGGTGACCTTGAGCCGGCCCGCTCTTGGATGCTCGATCTCCACGAACATGTTCAGGTGGCGAACCTGTGGATCGTCCGCCACTTCTTCCAGTCGCTTGACCGGCGCCACCCACAGATCCGCCTCCAGCATGACGCTCATCCAATGCTGCGTCGGCTTACAGGAAATGATCGATTCGATTTTTTCAAATATCTCGTCTCGCCGATCGAACAGCACCCGCGGATCGTCATATTGCATCAGGTCCGCAGCTTCCAGGACGGAAACAAATTTCGACCATGGATTCATGGCCACGCTGATATAGCCGTCAGATGTGCGATACACGCCGAACGGCGCGCCAAATCCCGGATGGCCGATACCCGAGGCCGGTCTGGGAAAACCCTGGCCGAGATTGTGCAGGACGAAGAAGTCCTGCATTTGAAACGCGATCAGCGAAGACAGCAGGTTCACCTCGATGCGTTGACCGCCCCCGCCGCGCTGGCGATGGTAAAGCGCCGCCAGCACGCCATAGACAATGTGCATGGCCCCGAGTTGATCGCACAGTGCCGTACCCAGCGGAATGGGCGGATCATCGGCGCGGCCGCTGGCCCACATGGCGCCGCCCATACCCTGGACCAGCAGGTCCTGACCCGGTCGATCCACGTACGGGCCATCAGCTCCCCAACCCGTGGCTGAGCAGTAGATCAACTGTGGGTTGATTTCACGCAGCGTTTCGTAACCGAAACCCAGGCGATCCATCACGCCCGGCCGGAAGTTCTCCACCAACACGTCCGCCTTGCGAGCGAGGCGGGTGATGACCTCTTGAGCGGCCGATGTCTTGAGATCGAGTGCGAGCGATCGCTTGTTGCGGTTCCACGCCAGGAAGCAGGGAGATTCACCTTCCGGCGCCCAGCGATTGAGAAACGTCATCGAGCGATGGATGTCGCCCTTGCCCGTCCGCTCCACTTTGATCACGTCGGCGCCGAGATCGCCAAGCATCTGCGTGGCGTAGGGTCCTTGCAGCAACTGCGTGAAATCCAGCACACGAACACCATCCAACGCCTGAGCCATGAGTAGGAATCTCTGGGTTTTGCTGAGTGAAAAGACATCGACTGCTGCGTGACACGCGTTCTGTCAGTCCTCGACGTTTCGGCCTCCCAATCAGCGGGACACCCCGACAGTAGCAGTTTGAACCCAGCCCGTCAAGCAATTTCCACAAATATTGCGTCTATTGACCCTTAGTATTTTATAAATATAATACGCAACAGATGACTTGATCCTGCCGCAGGGCTATATTGGACCACCTCGTCAAAGCCGAACGTTAGATCACGTGACAGGACATGTGTGTGCAGGTCAACTTTGGTCAAAAGTGAGCGAAGATGATGATTCGGATCGTGAACCTGTGCCGGTTTGGCTTGCTGGCCGTCGTCGCCGCACAAGCAACAGGGATGCCCGGGGATGCCTCGATGACCAATACGCTGGGCATGACGCTGGTGCGCATCGAGGCGGGGGAGTTTGCCATGGGCAGCGACGACGGTGATTTTGATGAGCAACCCGTGCGCCGGGTGCGCATCACGCAGCCATTTTTCATGGCTGCCACCGAGGTGACCAATAAACAATACGAGCAGTTCGATCCCGATCACAAGCAGTCGCGCGGCAAACATGGCGTGTCCACCGGTGATGACGATGCCGTGGTCTATGTGAGCTGGCACGACGCGATTGCGTTTTGCCAATGGCTCAGCGGTAAAGAGGGCGCGACTTATCGTTTGCCGACAGAGGCTGAGTGGGAGTATGCATGCCGGGCTGGAACAAAGACGGCTTACCACACGGGCGATGAGCTGCCAGAGACATACGATCGTGCACAAAAGACCGCCTGGGAGCATGTCGCCATCGATCTTCCCGTCGCAGCCAGCCCCCCCAATACCTGGGGGTTGTACGACATGCATGGCCACGTGGAAGAATGGTGCCTGGACTGGTATGGACCGTACCTGGCGGAAAATCAGGATGATCCTGTCGGGCGGTCATCTGGCGACGGCCGCGTGACAAGGAGCGGCAGCCACCATACGGAAAAGCAATATCTTCGATCCGCCAACCGCATGAGCCTGCTGCCGGAGGACCGAAACTGGCTGGTGGGCTTTCGCGTGGTGATGGCAGCGGAGCCGGCAACTGAGCCTGCGGCGGCGGATTTCCCCCTGTGGGCGCAGGACGTGTCCCAGCAGCGTTGTAATTGGTCTGACGGCCCCGATTCGGAAGTGCCCTACTTCGCTGAGCCCAGGTCATTCGTACAGATTCGCGCTGGAGAAAATGGCCCCCTCTACAACGGCCACAATCATCAACCGGCAATCACCGCCTGTCCCAACGGCGATTTGCTGGCCATCTGGTACAGCACGATTCGCGAGACCGGCCGGGAGTTAACCGTTGCCGCGGCTCGTTTGCGCAAGGGGCACGATCAATGGGACATGCCATCGGTATTCTGGAACGCTGCCGATCGCAATGAGCACGGCTCGGCTTTGTGGTGGGATGGCCGGGACACGCTCTATCATTTCAACGGCCTGGGCAGCGACGGCACATGGGGCAAACTCGCATTGGTGATGCGCACCAGCCTGGACAACGGCGTGACCTGGCAGACGCGCATCATCGATCCCGAACATCGCACCGGACGCAATCAGGTCATTGCCGGCCCGATCCGTACGCGGGAGGGATACCTTCTGTTTGCATGTGATGTGGTGGGTGCGAGTGATGACCCTTACAAATACGGCAAAGGTTATGGATCGACCATCAAGATCAGCACAGATCAAGGAGCCACTTGGACTGATCACAGCATTGACGCGCCCACCCCGAAGTTTGAAGCGGGTTTGACAGGTCACTGGATCGCCGGTCTTCATGCGGGTGTGGTGCAGTTGCACGACGGCAGTCTGATGGCGATCGGCCGCAGCAATCCGATTGAGAATTATTTGCCTCGGAGCATATCAACCGACATGGGCCGGACGTGGAGCTATTCCGGCAGTCCATTTCCCGTAATCGACGGGCCGGGACAGCGACTGGTCCTGGTGCGGCTGCAGGAAGGGCCGCTGCTGATGATCTCGTTCACTCACCAGGCCAAACTCCAACCTGACTTTGCAGGCATGGAGCTGACCATGGCGGACGGCCAGGTGCGTCGCGTCTTCGGCATGTTCGCGGCTCTGTCGTTCGACGAGGGGCAGACCTGGCCGATATGGCGCCTGATCAGTGACGGCAAGCGCAGGGAACTGTACGGCCACGCCTGGACGGGTAAGTTCGTGATGGATGAAACTCATGCGGAGCCACGTGGTTACCTTGCCGCCACACAGACGCCTGATGGCGTGGTTCAACTGATCTCCAGCGGCATTCATTACCAGTTCAACCTGGCCTGGCTGCGACAGGGCAAGGGAAGTGATTGAGGATCACAAGTCTGATTTCGGATGCCCTTGACACTCGACACGGCGCATCACCTTATGCGGCCATTCAAGCTGGGAACGAAATTTCACACAGGTTAAGGAGCGACCCGTGACGCTGAATTGGATCGACCAGATCATCATTTATGTGTACCTGCTGGCCATGGCGAGTATCGGTGTCTATTTCGCATGGCGCAACAAGAGCACGGATGAATACTTTGCCGGTGGTCGCAGTCACGGCGGGATCCTGCTGGGTTTGAGCCTGGTTGGAGCGCACATCAGCTCGATCACCTTCATCGCGCACCCGGCGGATGCCTACAAAACGGCGTATCTGCGTTTTCTACCTGCTCTGGTTCTGCCGTTGGCGATCCTGTTTGCGGGGATGTTCTTCGTGCCCCTGTATCGCAAATCACGCGTCACCAGCGCTTATGAGTATCTGGAGGCTCGCTTCGGACCCGGTGTGCGTCTTTACAGTGCCAGCATGTTTGCGATTTATATGCTGCTTCGTCTCAGCGCCGTTCTCTTCCTGTTCTCCGTGGTCATCAAGACCATCACCGGACTCGATCCCAACCTTTGCATTCTGATCGCCGGCATTATCACCGCTGGATACACGGTAATTGGTGGACTGAATGCCGTGATCTGGACGGATGCCATCCAGAGCATCGTATTGCTGGGCGGTGGGCTGGCGATCCTGCTTTTGCTGCTGATCCAGATCCCCGGTGGGCCGGGCGAAGTGGTGAGCACGGCCTGGGCGGACCACAAGCTGTCCGTGGGCGATTTGAATTCAACCACGGGAACCATCGAACCCACACGCTGGGTTGATGACCTGGCCCACAAGAGCATCCTGCTGATGATCGTGATGGGCATGACTAACTGGTTGACGGAATACTGCACCAGCCAAAGCAACGTGCAGCGCTACGTCGCAGCCAAGACCGCCAGCGAAGCCCGCAAGAGCATCTGGCTTTGCACAGTCATGAGCATTCCCGTCTGGGCCATCTTCATGTTTATGGGCACGTGCATGTATGTCTTTTACAAGAAGTTCCCCGATGAACAAGCGGCCCTGATGCTGACCGGCGGGCGTAAGGCGGAGGATATCCTGCCCTATTTTCTGACCACGCAGGCGCCGGTAGGCGTCGTGGGCCTGGTGGTGTCGGGCGTGGCTGCGGCGGCCATGTCAACGCTCTCAGCCAATATGAACTCCTTCTCCAGCGTCGTCACCGTCGATATCTATCGCCGCCAACTGGTGCGCCATCGCGGTGACAGGCACTACTTGTGGGCCGGTTGGCTATTCACCGGCCTGGCTGCGGTCGTGATGGTTCTGGGCGCTCTGGCACTGCTCCATGCCAGCACCAAGACGCTCAACGATTTCCTTCTCATCGTCGGGGGCATTGTGCAGGCGGGGATTCTCGCAGTGTTCCTGCTGGGCTTTTTGACTCAGCGAGCCAACTCCTGGTCGGTGGGGCTGGGGATCCTGTTTACGGTGATCTTCTCGATCTGGTGCGTTCTGTCAGGTCGGGGGTTATTGCCGGAGGCTTTGACAGCCGGCTTCGACCTCTATTATGCAGGTGTCATCGGCAACCTGCTTCTGTTTGGCATTGGTTACCTGGTGGGTTATCTGATCCCCAGCGGACGTCAACCAGAGCCAAGGTTGACCATCTGGGGTCACACCGGCAAGGATGAGGATGATATCCCACTCGCTGATCAACCGGCATAAGGTTGAACCACTAACGCAGAATTTCTGGCTGTTTGATCTATTTCATCCATTTCAAGGCGATCTTCTTTTTATTGACTTGGAATGATTCCATCGGTAGGGTACTGAATATGCAATATCGTCCCTTAGGTGGCAGCGGCCTGGTGGTTTCGCCCATTTGCCTGGGCACAATGACGTTCGGCTCACCAGTAGAAGAGTCAGAGGCTATCAGACTGACCCATGCCGCCATCGACATGGGTATCAATTTCGTGGATACTGCCGATGTTTACGAGGGCTATAACCGTTATCTGGGAAGTCCCGGCGGACTCACGGAACAGATCGTTGGCAAGGCCCTGCGCGAACGGCGTGATCAGGTGATCCTGGCAACCAAGGTCTGTTCACCGATCGGTCCCGGGCCCCAGGACCGCGGATTATCCGCCGTGCATATCCTGCGACAACTGGAGCGCAGCCTGCGAAGTCTGCAAACCGAAGCCATCGATCTGTATATCCTACACTGGCCTGACAAACTGGTTCCGCCGGAAGTCACACTTCAAGCGATGGACACGGCGGTCAGACAGGGCAAGGTCCGCTACTTTGGCGCGTCGAATCACCTGGCATGGCAACTCTGTCGCTTGTTGTGGCTGTCGGATCAAAGGCATTGTCCGCGCCTGATCAGTTCCCAGATTCCTTTCAGTATGCTGCGGCGGGAACTACAGCATGATCTGGAGTTTTGTCAGGCGCACGGCATCGGCGTCACGCCGTATCGGTCTCTGGAAGGCGGGCTGTTGACAGGTAAATACCATCGCGGACAGCCTCCCCCAGCCGGTTCGCGCGCTGCGGAGAAGCCCGATTGGGTCTGGAAACCAGATGAAGCGATGTTCGACAAATTAGAGGCCATTGCGACCCTTGCAGAAGAAGCGGCTGCGCCTATCGCTCAATACTGCCTGGCCTGGACACTGACGCAGCCCGCTATCAGTTCGCTGGTCGTGGGAATTAAGAACATCCAGCAGTTGCAGGATGCGGTGGCCGCCGCGGACGTGGCGATTCCGCCCCATCATCTGGCTAAGCTGGATGCAATCTGTCCACCACCCTGGCGACCACCCGACCCGATTCGTAGCGGTTGATCCCTGTTGGATGAAAGTATACTGCGCCGCGCACGAAGCCATCAAACTCTTTGCCGACCGCGATCATGAGATGAACATGGATGTGGCATCCAGTAGTTTATTGATTTCTTCTGTCGGACTCATCAAGTCGTCGGGCAGAACATGCCTGCATTAAACCACGCATATAGCCAACGGCAAATAGTCGCCCCTGCATGTGATAGCCCGGGTATTCGTTAGATTCACCGGCCATGGTGGGAGCGTGATCGGGACGGATGGGCACATCGATACCAGCATCGTAATAGGCACTCATGCATGCAAGCATGTCCGTTTGGCCGTTATCGTGCCATGCCTCACGAAATTTGTTCCCTCTGCCGACCACATCGCGGAAATGAACATAATTGATATGCGGCGCCAATCGTCTGATCCATGCCGGCAAGTCGATTTCTTGCTCGCATGAAGCAAACGTGCCCTGGCAGAAGCAGACCCCGTTGGCTGGGCTATCAACCAACTTCACCTGTCGCAGAAATTCTTCGGGGTGTATCATGATCCTTGGTTGGCCGCAGAGCACGGGTACGGGCGGATCGGTCGGATGCATGGAAAGCTTGACGCCCGCATCCTCAGCGACAGGCACGACCCGGTTCAGAAAATATTCCAGGTTTTCCCATTGCTGCTCGACCGAGGTGCGAGACCTGGTTGAGCGAGCATAGCCGGTGTCGGTCGGCACGTTGGGCGACCTGGTGATGTCAAACTCAGTGACCAGCGATCCCCCGCGATCTTGAACACACAGATCAGTTCTCTGCCAGTCATCGTCCGGCATCCAGCTATAGCACAGGACGGGAACGCCGCAATCCCCCATATTTCTGATCAAGGTGATAAAGTCATCGATCTGCGCATCACGACCCGGCTCATTGTGTATGAACTTCAGCCTGGGTATCAGGCGCTCGACAGCACCGACCTTCATGCCGAAACCTTCCACACGCTTGCAAAACGTTTCCAGTGTCTTGCGTTCAAGACCGGGATAGACGGAAACAATATGTTCAACCCCGATCTGTGCCGCCAGAGCAAGGTTGTGATCATCACATGGAGTTACCAGAAGTGATATTTTCATCAACTGCCTCAATGATTGGCGCTGTATGATCGTGGAAGGTTGAGCCTAGACCATTTCCGTCGCGTACTCTGCCACCGCATCGATCATGGCTCTGAAGTTTTCATAGGGAACATAGTCGGGGATCGAATTGCTGGATGCGACCACGTAGGCGCCATCCCGACCCAAGCGCTGGATACGTTCGCGCACCATGCTGCGAATCTCCTGCGGCGAACCGGTAGCCAGTGTATGAACACGGATGTTACCCACCAGGCACAGCCTGGTGCCGACCTGTTCACGTAATTTGTAGATGTCCATCGACTCCGGCTCGATGGGATTCAAAGCGTCAAAGCCGCAGTCGAGAATGATGGGGATCAGCGGCATCATGTTGCCATCGGAGTGATAAATCACAGGCTTATGGTATCGGTGGGCTGCTTCAACGATGCGTCGGTAATAGTTGAACACGTGCTCATCGAGCCATTGAGGACTGACCATGGGTCCGGTGTGGTAGGCGACATCATCCGGCAGCCATAGGGCCCCCACGCTGTCAAAGCGAACGATCTGCTCTGCCACAGCGACTTGCATTTCTCCAATGCGTCTGACCAGCGCCTCCACCAGCGCTGGATTGCCATAGATGCCTTCGCAGAAGTCTTCCATGCCCATCAGCATCCATGAAGCGGTGAATATCTTGCCGAGAACGCCGACAAATTTCATGCCCGTCTTCAGAAGTCTGGCCCCATCGATGAATTCTGAATAATCGAGTCGGGCTGGGTCGGGCAATGCCAGATGATCAAGATCTCTGCTGCTGGTGATACAGCCCTCGTGCATCCGGGCCCACACCCGGTCATCGCGACCCGAGAAATGACGTTTGTCATCCTGGTCCAGAAACTGCCGACTGACCGTACCGGCCGGATCGATCATGCCGACACTCAACCATGCGAAGTCGTAGCCAGCCCGATATCGAAATTCAATTTCGTCGGCCAGTGTTTCAAGATGGCGGCCGAGTAATTTCTCTTTGATTTTTACGTCAATGCCCAGTTCCGCGGTGGGTACGCGAAATCCTTGGCCACCACTGAGAATGCGTGATAAATTGTCAAAGTCGGGTTGATATGCAGGCGATTGCATGATTGTCCCTTACGCTCCGTTTACTGCTGATACGTGCAACATGCGCGTTACTCTGTATCGATCGCGACATCTCCACATCGTTGCCACATCCAGGCAAGTTGTAAGCAACCCATCAACTGCCTTGGTCATGGCCTTGCTCTTGTCCTGCACTCAGCGATCAGCTCCGATGTAACTGAAGTCAGCACTGCGTGCAGCGGAGAGAGAGAAAGTAGCATATTAGGTCTTCCCGGGCAAGCAACAAACGCAATTATTGCGTTGATATTGGGGATTATTAACGCAATTATTTGCAGGATCTCTGCCAGCCTGCTACATTGGTCCCATGGACATGGCCGTCCGGGCATCGGCGAGAAGGGGCACGAAATGAAGCTGTCAGTCGCCATCGCGGGTGATCAGGCCCCGCCCGACGCATTTGTCGTCTGGCGCGGATTCGAAAATTCCCTGCGCAAAGCCGCCGAATTCGGTTATCACGGCGTCGAACTGGCGCTGAAAACGGCTGATGATGTGGACCGGCGAAAGTTGCTTGGACTACTGAACCAGTACCGCCTGGAAGTCAGTTGCATCAGCACGGGACAGGTCTTTGCGGTGCTCGGTCTGTACTTCACGCACCCCGATGCCGGCAAACGCGACGAGGTGGTTCGTGTATTCGAGGGGCTGACCGAGCTGGCCGCGGACTTCGGGGGACTGCTGAACGTCGGCCGGGCACGCGGATTCATCGCTGCCGGCCAGTCGCCAGCCCAGGCGGAAGATCTGTTCATCGAGACCACGCAGCGCATCTGCGACTACGCTGCCGGACGCAAAGTCACCATCCTTATCGAGCCCGTGAACCGCTATGAGATCAATCTTGTCAACAATATGGACGAGGGAGCATGCCTGCTGGCCAGAGTGGGACGGCCCAATCTGGGCCTCATGCCCGATGTGTTTCACATGAACATTGAAGACTCCCACATCGGCGAGTCCTTGATCCGGCACGCGAATCTCATCAAATACATTCATCTGGCGGACTCGAATCGCCTGGCCCCGGGACAGGGACACCTGGATTTCGACGACGTGTTCGAAAGCCTGGCCCGAGCCGGTTTTGACGGCTGGGCATCAATAGAAATTCTGCCCAGGCCCGACCCGGACACCGCCGCCCGCCAGGCAGCCGCGTTCATACTGCCCCGAATTGAGTCGTACGCACGGAGGTAATCACCGTCATGCCTTCTGCTGATCAGATGCAACGCACCGCCCAAGCCCTGCGCAGAACGATCCTGCGGATGAATCACGCGGCTGGCAGCGGCCACACCGGCGGCAGCTTCTCATGCGCTGAGATACTGACCGTTCTTTATGATGAATTCCTGAACGTGCGCCCTGCCCAGCCGGGCTGGCCGTTGCGTGACCGATTCGTGCTTTCCAAGGGCCACGCGGCGCCCGCCCTTTATGCGACACTGGCCCGCAAAGGATTTTTCGACGAGTCATTGCTGATGACACTACGGAAGATGGGCAGCCCTCTACAGGGCCATCCCGTCATGAGGCTGGCCGGAGTGGATATGTCCACGGGCTCGCTGGGGATGGGGCTGAGTGTGGGACTGGGCATGGCCCTGGCGGCGCGGGTGAGAGGCGAAAGCTGGCGGGTTTATGTGCTCTGCGGTGATGGTGAGTTGAATGAAGGTCAGAACTGGGAAGCCCTGATGGCCCTGGCGAAATGGCGGCCGGCCAATTTCACAGCCATCATTGACCGCAACCATGTGCAACTAGACGGGCCGGAAGATCTCATCATGCCGATGGGCGATGTCGCAGCCAAGGTTGAGTCATTCGGCCTGCGGGCGTTGTGTTGCAATGGCCATGACTGCGCGGCACTGCGGGATACGCTGAAGGCCGCAGTGGCGATCAACGCTCCGGCTGTCATCGTCGCTGAAACCGTGAAGGGCAAGGGGGTCTCATTTATGGAAGGCCAGTCCGCCTGGCATGGCAAGCCCGTGGATGACGATTCCTTCGCCAAGGCCATGGCGGAACTGGAGGCGGTGCAATGACGGTGGCTCAATGCGAAATCAAGCCGATGCGGCAGGTGTTCGGCGAAACGCTGGTTGCGTTGGCCGACGAGTTTCCGGACATGGTCGTGCTGGACGCGGATTGCGCCAGCAGCACGCAGACACGACAGTTCGCCACGGCTTATCCCGAGCGGTTTTTCAATATGGGCATCGCGGAAGCGAACATGGTCGCTGCAGCGGCCGGGCTGAGTGCAACAGGGCTGATTCCGGTGGCCTCGACCTTTGCATTCCTGCTAAGCCTGCGTGCCGGCGATCAGGTGCGCAGCCTGTTGGCTTACAACAGTCTGAATGTCAAGCTGGCCGGTGGTTACGCGGGACTGAGCGACTTCGCTGACGGAGCCTCGCACCAGTCCATAATGGACCTGGCCGTGATGACCGCTCTGCCGAACATGACTGTTCTGGTGCCCAGTGACATCACGGAAACGCGCCTGGCCACGCGCGCCATGCTGGAACACAAAGGCCCGGTCTATCTACGCCTGTCGCGTGCGGAGGTGGAAAAGCGGTTTGATGAGGATCATCCGTTCGTCATCGGTCAAGGTGTACAGATCCAGGACGGAAGCGACGTGACACTGATCGCCTGTGGCGTCGCGTCAGGCATCGCGCAACAGGCGGCTGATGAGCTGGTAGCCCAGGGACTTCGAGTCAGGCTGATTGACATGCACACCATCAAGCCGCTCGATGTGGAACTGGTGCAGCGCGCCGCCGAGCAGACAGGTGCGATCGTCACCGTCGAGGAACACAACATCATCGGTGGGTTGGGCGCAGCCGTAGCGTCTGCCGTCTGCCACACCCACCCTGTGCCGGTCATTCGCGTTGGCCTGGAGGATCGATTCGGCGAGTCCGGGCCGTATGCGGACATCCTGGCTCGGGCCGGGCTGAGCAGAGAACAAGTGGTTACGGCAGCCCAACGGGCCATCGCGATGAAGCACACTGACAGATAGCAGTTGTATCAAACTGCAAATCCTGAAACTCGTGCATCGAAGTATTTCATGTGCATCCAGCGCAGAGGGAGCGGACTCATGTCAAACAAAAAGCAACAGGCAGCAGACCTTCTCAGGAACTGGAAAGGGCGCCATTATGTTTTTGGTTTGAATTGCTTCGAGCGCCTGGGTGATCTGGCGGCGGAATTCGGCAGGCGGGCCTCGCTGGTGGTCGATGGTGCGGCGCAAGCCTGGAGCAGGCCGATCCAGGCGGCCGCCATGTCGTCGCTGGTATCCGCGGGGGTTGAACCGGCCGGAGAACTGATTCCCGGCGCCGGGCCCAATGCGCCGCGCGAAGATGTGTTCCGCATCGGCGAAGCGATCGGACGACAGCAACCGGACGTCGTGATCGCCATCGGCGGAGGCAGCGGCATCGACGCGGTCAAGGCGGCGGTGGCTCATCATGTTCTGGGAGGCGATTTCGACAGTTACTTCGGCGTCGGTCAGGTCACAGCCCAACTCGAGGCCGCGAACAAAAAGATGATCCCGCTGGTGGCGGTCCAACTGGCTTCGAGCAGCGCGGCGCACCTGACGAAATATTCCAATGTCACGGACTTTGCGACCAATCAGAAAATGCTCATTGTGGATCAGGCCGTGGTCCCGCCCAAGGCGTTGTTCGATTACAGGTGGACCACCTCGATGCCCAAGAGTTTCACGATGGACGGCGCTTTGGACGGCATTGCTCATGCGCTGGAGGTGCTGATGGGTATCCCGGATGACAAGCTTGCCCTGGCCCGGCAGGTGTGCCTGCTGGCGATCGACCTGGTGGTCCATCACATCAAAATCGCAGCAGATGATCCGAATAACCTTCCCGCCCGCGAGGCTCTGGGGCTGGCGACGGACCTGGGTGGTTACGCCATCATGATCGGAGGCACCAACGGCGCTCATCTGAACAGCTTTTCACTCGTGGATCTGCTGCCGCACGGACGGGCATGCGCCCTGATGAATCCGTATTACGTGGTCTTCTTCGCACCGGCGATCGAAGAAAGACTCCGCGCCGTGGGCGAAATTTATGCCTCTGCCGGCTATTCACAGGCGGATTACGCTTCACTGTGCGGCCGCGAACTTGGGCTGGCTGTCGCCCGCGCGATGGTCGCTCTCAGCGATGACATCGGGTTTCCAACCACACTGTCGCAAGTCGATGGGTTCTCCCAGGAGCACGTCACGCGATGCCTGTCTGCCGCGAAAAATCCCAAGCTCGAATCAAAGCTGAAGAACATGCCTGTGCCGCTTTCCGCTGACACCATCGACCGATACATGGGGCCGATCCTCGAAGCTGCGACCACCGGTGAGTTTGCTGTGATCAGAAACATGGGATGAAGTCGTAAGCAGGGTCTGCATGAGACGCAAAGGTTGACCGCATGCAAGCCTCATTCAGGTATGATCGAGAGACGATCACACTGCGTGTGCCGGATAGCGCCATCGTTTATGAATCCAGGTTCCCTTCGCCCGCTGATTCAGCGAACCATCTGGTGCGAAAAGCCTGGGAGATGCCGATCGCCGCAGCGAATCTGCGGGCAGCCCTGGCGCAGCGGCGCACTGGTGACGTGGTGGTCGTCGTCAGCGACATCTCCCGTCCGATTCCCTACGCCGCCTTACTGCCGCAACTGCTGGCTGAGATCGAATCCGTCGGCGTGCCCCGGTCGGATATTCTGATCCTGATCGCCACGGGCAATCACCGCTCCAGCACGCCGGCCGAGCGCGTCGCAATGTTCGGCCCGGAGGTGGCAGCCCAATACCGGATCGAGGACCATCGCTCCGAGAGCAGCGACCTGATCGCACTGCAGGCGCCGAGCTGGTCGGGCGCGACGGTGCGTCTGAATCGTTCATTTGTCAAAGCGGGTTTCCGATTGATCACCGGTCTGGTCGAGCCGCATTTTATGGCGGGCTTCTCCGGCGGTCGAAAGGCGGTATGCCCCGGGCTGACCGCGCTGGCAACCGTGAAGCAGTTTCATGGGCAGAAGTTCCTCGCGGATCCTCATGCTCGCAATGGCATGCTGGAGGGCAATCCCCTGCACGAGGAAGCGCTGAGTGTGGCCCGGCAGATCGGCGTGGATTTTTCGCTGAACGTCGTGCTGAATAAGGATCGGCAGGTGATCCGCGCCTTTGCGGGCGAACTGGATGCGGCACACCGGGCTGCATGCACCTTCGTGCGCCAGTGCGCGTGTCCCGCGGTGGTGAAGCCCGCCGACGTGGCGATCACATCCAGTGGCGGCGATCCGCTGGACACGACGTTTTACCAGTGCGTCAAGGGCTTTGTCTCCGCCACGCCGGCTGTACGTGAAGGCGGCATGGTGATTGCCTTCGGCGGATGCCGCGAGGGTGTGGGCAGTTCTAAATACCAACGGACGATGTTTGAATACGCCACGCGATGGCGGGATTTTCTCAACGACATCCAGCGGCCGAATGTGTTTATCAAAGATCAGTGGCAGTTCCAGATGCACTGTCGCTCGCTGGCGAAGATCGGGCAGCAGAATCTGCATTTTGTCACGTCCGGCCTGCCGCAGGACTTGCTCAGCCGGTTGAACGTGCATGGCCATGCAGTTGCAGATGACGAAGTGAAGACAACCCTCCAATCCCTGCTCGATCGCGCTCTGCTTGAGGGACAGTCCGTGGCCGTCTTCCCTGAAGGGCCATATTGCGCACCGATAGCTGATGATGAACACTCATAACCGAAGAGACAGGAGTCTGACCAGATGAAAATGAGCTGCCTTTCCGTGACGTTGTTTCCCGCCATCATCAGCGGCCAGATGACGATCAAGGAGTATGCCCGTCTCTGCAAGGATATGAAACTGGATGCGCTCGATCTGGGCCTGGTGCAGTTGAAGAACCACACGCCGAAGTACATTGCCCAGGTCAAGGCTGAGCTCGCGGAGGTCGGCATGCAGATCGCGATGGTCACGACCTACCCGGACTTTACGCATCCTGATGCCCGCCGGCGACGCATTGAGATGGAATTTCTGCGGCACGACATCGCCCTGGCGTCGGCGGTGAATGCAAAGTTCCTGCGCGTGACCGCCGGGCAGGCACACCCTCAGACGTCGCGGCACGATGGGGTCGCCTGGGCGATTAAGAATCTTCGGGCAGCAGCGCCGCTGGCCGACGAACTCGGCGTGACGCTGGTCTTTGAAAACCACTCCAAGCCCGGAGCATGGGATTTCATGGACTTCTGCAATCCGCCCGACATCTTTCTGGAGATCGCCGAGGGCGTCCGCGACACGAGCATCGGCATCAATTTTGACACCGCGAACATCCTCGTAGCTGGCGAAGATCGGACGGTTGAGGTGCTCGAACGGGTCATCGACAAGGTTTTGACCATTCACGTTGCCGACATCGGCACCAAAGGCAAAATGGATCCCGTGCAACTGGGGACGGGACTGGTTCCTTTTGCAGACATCTTCACCTGCCTCAAAAAGCACAAGTGGGACGGCTGGCTGTGTCTTGAGGAATGGGGCAACAACGGCATACCCGGCATACGAGATGCCGTGGCTTTCGTGCGCAAGTCCTGGCGGGAAGCGACGTGAATCAGTCATGACTGATTCCGCAATGGTGCCAGCGTGGTGTGTCATAGCGGGACAGGTATCGATGGTCATTCTCACGCCAACGTATCTCACTGCCGGGGGTCTGCTGTCCATTGCGGCACCGACATGGTGGAAGTTATTGATACATGTGATGGGAGAAATCCCCGCACGTGTGTAGGGCCTGTAGCGGTTGTGCCGGGCATTCCTGTCAGCATTGCGAAAGCTTTCAGGAGCACAACCAGCCGCGTCAAGGTGTGTTTCGTGAAGTTCGATATCACACAAGGTCAGATTGAGAATCTGTCTATGTTGCTGTTTCGTAATCTAGCTCGAGTCCAGCGCGACATGCCGGGCAAGCCGGGTTGAGTCGTAGCAATCTTTGAAAAGAAATGCTGAGGTCAATGGCAGAAGCACAGGAGAAAGATCAAGCGCACGCCGGCGATGGGTCGGAGCGGCGGCACTTCGGGCGTATTCGCCAGGAAGAGATGCGATGCAACCTGGGCCGGGTGCTGGACGTCTCCTGCGGCGGTGTCCGAATCTTCACTCACCGTCGGCTCAAGGGCAGACAGCGTATCTCACTGGTCAATGACACGCAGACGATGCTGATGCTCAGCGCCAGCGTGGCCTGGTGCAAGCGATTGGGCTTCCGTGAATATGCCGTGGGCTTGCAGTTTGTTGACATGAGCGCGGACCAGATGCGCTGCCTCAGCGAACTGGTCCATTTCAGCATGGGCAGCCTTGGATTAGTCGGTAAGCACAGCATCACTTCTGAACCCGTGGCGCAGCTCGTTCAGGAGTCTCGGACCGCGCCGCCTGAGCACAGGCGTCGGCGCCACACGCCCTCTCCCTTCGTGCTTGGTGTGTTTCTGATCCCGCTGGGGGCCATGTTTTATGTGGTCGATCTGCCGCAGAATCTCAAGCAATGGCCGCCGCTGGATCACCCCCTGGCCTCCACCGTCATCGCGGGCATTTGTCTGGCGGCGGGTGGATTGGTGCTGCTGATCGAGATGCTTCGAGCGTTCCTCAGTATGTGCCAAACGATCGGCCGGCGCCTGAGGCGCAAGCAGCCGCGACTGCTCAATGAGCTGCACACCCTGCGTCATCTGTTACGATGCGTGCTCGACAGTTCTCTCAGTGGCGTCCTGGTGCTCAAGGCGGTGCGCGACCGCAGCCATCAGTTGCTGGACTTTGAAATCCAGTTGGCCAGCACGGCCGTGGAGCACTTGCTGGGTGAAAGCGAAACGCAGTTGATGAGCCGGCGATTCAGCGAGGTGGCTCACTGGTTCGGGGACAGCGAACTGCCCAAGAAACTCGGCGGCGTGCTGGACACCGGTGTTCCCTACCAGGAATCGCGCTGGTGGCAGCGGCACAATCGCTGGTTGCAGTTGACGGCCGTGAAAATGCAGGACAGCCTCACGCTCAGCTTCACCGACATCACGGAGCAGAAACAGAACGAAACCCACATGCAGCACGAGGCGTATCACGACGCCCTGACCGGCCTGCCCAACCGCAAATGCTTCATTGAGAAGCTCGACCGGACCATGGTCAACAGCAAACGCCGCAAGAGCAAGTTCGCCGTGCTGTTCCTGGATTTTGACGGCTTCAAGGTCATCAACGACAGCCTGGGCCACGAGGCCGGCGACGCGCTGCTGATCAGCATTGCCGAAAGAATCCGGTCCGTGCTGGGCGATCGAGACACGCACCAGAAAGGCCGCTGGCTCAGTCTGCCCGCTCGCCTGGGCGGCGATGAATTCGTGGTGCTGATGGAAGACATCGAATCCGAGACGGATGCCGAGCGCATGGCCCAGCGCCTGGTGGCTGAGTTCACCGCGCCACACAAGATCGTCGGCAAGAACGTGACCTCCACCACCAGTGTCGGCATCGTCACCAGCGAGTCGGGGCATCACAATCCCCAGGACGTGCTGCGTGACGCCGACACCGCCATGTATCAGGCCAAAAAGGCCGGCAAAGGTTGCTATCGTATGTTCAATCGCCAGATGCACGACCTGGCGGTACACCAGTTGAATTTCGAACGCGATCTGCGCGAAGCGCTGGCCCGAGAGCAATTCGAGGTCCAGTACGAGCCGGTGATCAGTGTCGAATCCTCGGAGGTGATCGGCGTCGAGGCCCTGTTGCGCTGGCGACATCCGCAGGAAGGTTTGCTGCTGCCGGGCACATTCATCGGTTATGCCGAGCAGTTGAATCTGATCCAGAGCATCGGCGGGTGGGTGCTGCGACGGGCCTGCCGCGACCTGGGCCGATGGCGCAACGAATATCCTGATCGCCGCAACATGTTCGTGAGCGTGAATCTGTCCCGGCGGCAATTGCTCGATCCCAGCCTGTTGTCCAATATCAAAGCGGGTCTGGCGGAGAACAAACTGCCGGCCAAGTGCCTGTGGCTGGAAGTCACGGAGGATGTCATCGCCCAGGATCTGGATCAGGTGGCAAGCGTGCTGCACGAAATAAAAGCGCTCGGCGTGCATCTGGCCATGGACGATTTCGGCACCGGTTACTCCTCGTTGCACTGCCTGCACATGCTGCCTTTTGATGTCATCAAGATCGATCAGCAACTGGTCAACGGGCAATGGAAAAACAAGCGCCATTATGCGGGCATCCTGCACGCGGTGCTGGAGCTGGCGCACAATCTCGGCCTGAGCGTCGTGGCCGAGGGCGTAGAGTCCATGGATCAGTTGACCATGCTGCAGGGGCTGGCCTGCCACCATGCCCAGGGCTGGCTGTTCAGCAAGTCCGTCACCGCCGAGGGCATTCGCCAGTTATTGGCGCTGAAAGATCCGGCGCAATTACAAAGCATGCTGTGGGAAAAAGGCGACACATCGGCACAGGCCGCAGCCTGATCACGATCGACCCGCATGAGCCGGTTTGATACGCCGACAAAACCACCGCAGCCGAACTGTCATAAATCTCCTCAACATGCGACTACCCACGTAGACGGGCAGCATTCGCCGCCCGCAGCGATTGCGGTAACTTATTTGTGAAAGGAGATTTACGATGATAGGCAAATGGATCGTGCGTGGCGCAGTGGCGGTCGTGGGACTGGCCCTGGTCGGAGGGTTGCTCTTCGGTGACGAGCTGGTCAGTTACGCAAAAAGTTCGCTCAACCTGATGCATGGGCGGGTCAAGGGCGCGGTGCCCATCGAGTTTGAACTGACTCGGGCTCGTGATCTGCTGGACGAGATTATTCCCGAGATGCAGGCCAACATTCAGCGTATCGCCACGGAAGAAGTCGAACTGGCGGCACTGAAGCAGGACATCGCTCAGAGCACTGAACAGCAGACCCAAGAGCGGGCACGTATCTCCAAGCTGCGTGACACGGTGGACGTGGTGCAGACCAGCTATCACGTCGGCGGCCGGCAATATTCGCGGCAGCAGGTGGTCGACGATCTGTCGCATCGCTTTGAACTGCTGAAGGAAGCTGAAGTCGTGCTGGCGGGCAAACAGCGTCTGCTGGAGCAGCGCGAGCAGACACTGGCCGCAGCCGAGCAGATGCTGGATAAGACGCGCAGTCAGAAGGCGCTGCTGGAAGACAAAATCGAGACGCTCACCAGCCAGTATCGTCTGGTGCAGGCAGCCTCCGTCGGCTCAAGCGTGCAACTGGACAACAGCAAACTGGCCCAGACCGAAAAGCTGATCGACCAGATCAAGAAACGACTCGACGTGGCGGAGCGCGTGCTGGCGCGGGAGTCGGACTTCGTGCAGCCGATCGAAGTCAGCGTCGTCGATGAAGCGGACCTGCTGGCCCAGGTCGATGAATACCTGCACGGCCCAGTCGAGCAGCCGACTGCCGCCACCGCCGATGCCGGCCAGACTTCCGACAACCCGGTCGAAACCCGTTAGTGCGTCCGTCACGTGTCGCGGCGGTCATGTGCACCGTCGTCATCCGCGTCGACACGACGCGGCTCGCCCTGATTGGGAGGATCGACCGTGAACTTCCTGCGCATCAAGCAGGCCCAGTGCGCCCTGGCTGACGGCCGCCTCGAGGAAGCACACCAACTGTTGCAGCACGAATCGCTGCGCAGTCACCGCGAAGGTCAGCGCCTGACCACGAAGCTGATCCGAGCCCTCGTCGAGCGCGGCCGCCAGCACCTGGAAGCCGACCGGCTCAGCGAAGCATTGGCCGATTGCACCAGGGCCGGCCAACTGGCTGCCAACGATCAGCAGGTGAGTGAGCTTCGTCGCCAGGTCCTCGAACAGATGCACCAGCAGCGCCGCCGCAGTTTCGATCGAGCCCAACTTCTCGACAACGCCCGGCGACATGCCCGCGATGGCTTTCTCACCCAGGGTGCTGCCATGCTGCACGGCCTGGACGACGACAGCGGCCACGTGGCCCAGGCCCAGCGCGAGTTCGAGTTACACAAGACGCGCACCGAAGCTGCCATCGAACGGGCGACCACCGCCATCGATTGCCAGGACTGGACCGCGGCTGGTCATTACCTGGCCCAGGCCCGCCAACTGCGCCCGTTCGATCCGCGCGTGCAGTCACTGCTGGGTCAACTGGCCATACAAGTGGTCACGCAGGCGCGGCAAGCGGTCGACAACGGACGGGTTGATACCGCGAAGGTGCTGCTGCAAGCGATTGCACCGGCGGCCGGGGATCGCATGGAAGTCAGCGAACTGCGCGACGCCATTGGACAGATCAACGAAGCATCTTCCGCCCTGCATGATGGCGACGTGCGTGCGGCCGGGCGACAGCTTTGTCGCGTAAAATTGTTACTTCCGGGGGCGAAGTGGATCGACGAAGCGATTGAACTGGCGGACCGCATCGCCGCCAGTCGCGAAGCCCTGGAGGTCGGGCCGCTGGGACTTGTGCATGGCGTCAAAGTCGGGCCCGGCACAGCCATCGCTTATCATGGTGAGCCGGAGATACCTCTCTCCAAGGGCACAGTCGTGTTACCCAGGCAATTCATCATTCAGGCCGACGGTCAAAGCGCCGCACTGGTGGTGCGCGATGATTCGGTCAGCCTCGGCCCGATCAGCTCCAACCAGCGACCCGACGTGGGGTTGATGGCCGATCCATCTGCGCCCGTGCTCACCATCCGCCGGGCCCAGGAGGATTACTTTGTCAGCAGCGAACAACCGGTGAATGTCAACGGCAAAGCGACGCGCGAGCAACTGCTCAATGACGGCGACAAGATCGAGCTATCGCCCCGCTGCCGTTTTCGTTTTCGTCTGCCGCATGCCGCCAGCACCAGTGCCGTGCTGGAGTTGACCGGGACGCGCCTGCCGCGCGGCGATCTGCGGCGAATCGTGCTGCTGGATCGCCAGCTTGTGGTGGGTTCAGCCAACACCTGTCATCTGCGGGCCGACACCGAAGGCCAGCCGTTGATCCTGCACCTGCGCGACGGCCAGTTGTGCTGCCCGCAGGCTGATGGCTCGACCACTTTAAACATGAACCAGTCTACGACGCTGGGCGACGTGACGCTGCGTCTGACGGAAGCCTGAGAATCTGCCATGCACACCTATCAATATCAACCCGGCGACCAGCCCCTCCCGGGCTACACCATCAAGAGCGCCGCGGGTCACGGCGGGTTCGGCGAGGTGTATTACGCCGTCAGCGACTCCGGCCGCGAGATCGCCCTCAAAGCCGTGCAGGGCTACGAGCAGATCGAGCTGCGCGGCATTCGCCAGTGCATGAACCTCAAGAGCCCGCACCTGGTGACCATCTTCGACGTCAAACACAACGACAAGAATCAGCCGTTCGTGTTGATGGAATACGTGGCCGGGCCGTCATTGCGCGACCTGATCGATGAATCGCCCGCCGGCCTGGGTGCGCAGAAGACCGCCTTCTTCCTGCGCGAGATCGCCAAGGGACTCATTTACCTGCACGACTGCGGCATCGTCCACCGCGATCTGAAGCCCGCCAACGTGTTCTACGAAAACGGCTACGTCAAGATCGGCGACTACGGCCTGAGCAAAGCCATTTCCGGGGGCGCGGATCATCATCAGAGCCAGACGGTCACCGTCGGCACCGTTCACTACATGGCCCCCGAGGTCGGCGGCGGCCGCTACGATCGCGGCATCGACATCTACGCCCTGGGCGTGATCGTCTACGAGATGCTCACCGGCAAGGTGCCTTTTGCAGGCGAAACACCCAGTGAAATCCTGCTCAAGCATTTATCCACCGAACCGGACCTGGACGCGATTGAAGAACCCTTCCGGGGGGCGATTCAGCGGGCGATGGCCAAGGACCCGCAGCAGCGGTACCAGAGCGTCAACGAAATGGTGGAGACGGTCTTCGGCGCCGAGCGCATCCAGCAGAGCATGGTCAGCTTCTCAGCCGCGGATTTGAGCATGGTGGCGGCGCAGGCGGGCAGTCGCCTGAAGGTTGGTGCACAAGTGGCCGCAACGGCAAATCCCGACGTTTCGCGAAGCCGCAAGCGGCAGGACACTTCGCCCATCGAGGAAAAGCTGGAGCGCGTTGCCAGGCAAGTCGAGCGCAAGCTGGAGATTGTCGGCCGCCGCATTGACGCCAGATTCTCCGGCCGCAAACAATCCCCTGCGCCCACCGGGCACACCGCCGATCCCTCGCGCGATCCCATGACGGTGAACAAGCGCAAGGTTCTGTCGTTGATCGCTCTGCTGGTGATCTCCGGCGGTGCGGGTCTGCTTGACGGGCGAGAATCGTGGCATGGATTGATCACCACCGTGGTGACGGCCATGGGCGCGTACACCGGCCTGTGGATCGCCATGACCTACATCATGCCGGGACTCAAAGACGAAGCACCGGTCACGCGACGATTCATCCTTGCCATCATCGCCATCGGATGCGCCTGGCTGGCCGGCCTGTTCATCATGCTGTTGATGGGAGTGGCCGTTTCCAGCGGCAAAGCCACACCGATCGGCTTACTGCTGTGCGTTGCGGCTCCGCTGTTGCTGCTGGACTGGAATAAGGCGATGTCGCCCGGCCGCGCCGACCGATTGTCGCTGGGTTACGCCTTTGCGGCCGGCGGCATTGGCTGGATCGTTTCCATCTTCGTGCGTGATGTCAGCGGCATCACGGCGGCCGGCATTCCCGCGGCGGTCATGCTGGCGAGCCAGGCCCTCAGCCCGTTCGATCCGACCGTGACCGAAGACTGGGCAATCGAGGATGAGGAAGAAGAAGTGAACCGCGTCGCCCCCGCAAGTGACGACGCGGCTGCAAACAGTTCCAGCCGCACCGTCGGCGGTGCGGTCGGCGCGCGAGCCACGAGTGAGCCGGTCAATGCTTACTCGGCGGTGGTGTCGTCCAATGTCTCGCCGCGCAGCAGATTGGTCGCCCTGCTGCTGTCACTGATGCCCGTGATCTTTCTGCCCATCTGTGGGCTGCACCGCTTCTATGCCGGCAAGATCGGCACGGGCATCCTGTGGCTGCTGACGTTTGGGCTGCTTGGCATCGGGCAACTGATCGACCTGATCCTGATCGCCAGCGGTGTCTTCACCGACGGGGCCGGGCGCGTGATCAGCGAGTGGCAGCCGACGCGCAATCCCGTGGCCGTGCAGCAGCCACCCGTCCCTGTGCCGCCTTCGCAGTACGTACCCAGGCTGCCTAGTTTCTTCAGTGTCGTGCTTTCGCTGGTTGCATCTCTGATGATGCTGGTGTCACTGGTGATCGGGCTGCTTCTGGCGATCCAACTGCCCGAGGCGATCGCAGCCGGGGTGTTCGATCCCATGGATCACAATCTGGCTTCAGAACTGAACCTCACCTTCGGCTACGAGGGCTGGCCCAACCTGGTCCACGACATCGGTTTTTCCATCGCCATCCTGCTTCTGATCCTGGGCGGCCTATTGATGTGCGTGGCAAGAGTGCGCGATGGCATCGAACACGTGGTGCGAGCCATGCTCGGCTGCGGCGGACTGTTCCTGGTGGCGATGATGAGTGGGGAGATCTTTCAACACCACGGCAGCAACGCCATCGAACGAATCTGGAAGCCCGTGGCTGCCGACATTCAAGCCGAACGCATTGGCCCGGCCATCGAAACGTGTTTCAACGCCTTGGGCAACGGCGAAATGATCTTCACCCTGCTGTTCCTGGCCATATCGATCCTGATCATCGCCTGGCCTGCACGGCCGCGTCTCGTTACCAGTTCATCCACCGAAGCGCCTTCACGGGGCGGGCAAGGAGTGTAAGTCATGGCCGCTATTGCCAACCTCGCAAGCTTTGGTTTCGGCTGGCAGGAACTGATTGTCATCGCTCTGGTGGTGGTGTTCGTCAGCCACATCATCAGCAAGCGACGTCACAAGCATCGCCACCCCGCGGCGACCGCAGCAGTGCGCATGATGGCTGTCGTTGCGATGGTCGTGATCTGCCTGGTAGCCCTGCTGGCAGCGGTTGTCGGTGTGAGAATGCAGCACGTCTCACAGCCTGTCATAAGGCAATACGGCAACGTGGCGACTGCCACTTCCGTGAGCGTGGACGACCGGCGTACTGAAGCACACCTCGTTGATGACACCACTTCCGGGGGCGGTAGCGTGACGATCGCCGGTTCGCCGTGGACATCGGCTGTGGAAGAGCATCAGGACTTCGAAGCGGATGTGTATCCTGCGCTGGAGTCCGCGGCGCAAGCGGTCGGTCGGCGTCTGGCCGGTCAATTGCCCGTCAGTATCACCGCTGTGCGTTTCGAGCCGATCCGGGACGACTCGTTGATCTCGGTCAGCCTTCAGGATGCTGTGGCCGAGGGTCTGTGGCAAAAGCGGCCGGAACTGAAGGTGGTACTCGATCCGCCGGCGGCACCCGATCAGGCGTTGTTCGACAAAGCCGCCTTGGTGAAGCTGGCCACGCGTGATCTGCAAACACGCACCATCCGCCTCGGCAACCAAACCAATGAATATCGCAGCGGCTGGCTGACCGCCATCATCGGCTCAACCGATCCTGCCATCAGCGCCTCGGCCCGCTTCAATCGCGTGTTCTGGCTGACCGATCCCCAAGCCTTCCAGCCCAGCAACGGCCACGACTGGCTGATCGCTTACTCTGACGGATTCAAGACCAGCCAGAGCGACGCCCACCGCGACGCAATTGATGCTTCTGCCAAGGCCCTCGAGCCGCAGGTGCGCTCTCATTTCACGCCACCTGCCCATGTCGAACTGGTCAGTGATGATCTGTGCGAGTTGGTGGCTGCCCAATTGCAGTCGCGCCAGCCGTTCGACGATCAGTTCACCCAGCGTTTCGATCGGCCGTACGGCACGGTCTGGCGCGAGGCGCTGTTGATGGAAGTCAGTCCGACGCTGATCGACTCGCTGGCCCGCTCAATCAACAATGACTTGACCCAGCAGGTCCGTCATCAGCGCACGACGTGGTTCTCGCTGATCGCGCTGGTGGTATTGATCTTCGGCACGTACCTGTTTCTCAATGCCGCCACACGCGGGTACTACACCTGGTCGCTGCGCCTGGTGCTGCTGCTGGGCCTGGCCGTGGCGGGGTATCTGGTGATGCAGTTGAGCTGATGGGTGTATGATTCATGTTTGAATATGAACGGCCTATCCGAAGCTGAACGATTTCTGATCGAAGCGGTGCGGCGCGGCGACGAGCAGGCCTGGCCGCAACTGGTGGCTCGCTACCAGGGACGCCTGCTGGCCTTCGCTCGTCAGCGGGCCCGTCGCCCGGCTGATGCGGAGGACTTCGTGCAGGAGGCCTTCATCGGCCTGCTGCGCGGGATCGGCCAATTCCGCGGCGACGCCAGCCTGGAAACATACCTGTTTACCATCCTGCGCCGCCGCATCATCGACGCCCAGCGCGGCCAGGCAGCCAGCCTGTGTCTGCTCAACGATCAACTGCGCGGTAAGGATGACAACGCCGCGCCCATCGACCTGCCCGCGCCGGACCCCACTGCTAGCTGGTACGTGCGCCGCGACGAGCACCGCGACGCCCAGCGCCGGGCCCTGGCCCAAGCGATCGATCAACTGGTCAGCGGGTATAAGGAATCGCTCAACTTCCGCGAGTTGCAGGTGATCGAGCTGCTGTTCTACGCTCAACTGAGTAACAGCGAAGTCGCTGAAGCGGTCGGCGTCAGTCCCGGTCACGTCGCCTCCATCAAGCATCGCAGTCTGGCTCGCATTCGCCAGCATCTGCCCCCGGAAGCTCGCCAAGCCGCCGAGATTGGCGGCACTTCCGGGGGCGACGCCCTGCTGACCGAGGTCTGGGAGGATCACCGGCCAAGTTGTCCCAAGCGCAGCACCATCGGCGCCTTTCACCTGGGCACACTGGACTCCGGAAACCGTGCCTGGCATGATTACGTGGACTTTCACCTGCACCGGCTCGGTTGCCGCTTCTGCCTGGCCAACCTGCACGACATACAGGCCGGCGAAGATCAGACCGACCAGCAGCGCGTCCGCCAGCGCATCCTGCAATCGACGGTGGGCTTCTTCAAGCGCTAAGCGGGCACTCTTGACGGCCAATGTGCATGCGGTATCGTGGCCCTGCCCTTGCCGCATGAACCACACCTCGGTTGAGAGCACCTCATGATCGAACAGATCAACGCCGCCATCGACAGGATCAACAACATCATCTGGGGGCCATACCTGCTGATCCCGCTGCTGCTGGCCACGGGACTGTACCTGACGCTGGTGCTGCGCGGGCTGCAATTTCACAAGCTGTGCTACGCGCTGTGGCTGGGTTTGATCCGTCGTCGCGAACACGGCGGTGAAGGCGACATCTCGCACTACCAGGCCCTGTCCACCGCGCTGGCAGCCACCGTGGGCGTGGGCAACATCGCGGGCGTGGCCACGGCCATTCACCTGGGCGGGCCCGGGGCGCTGTTCTGGATGTGGGTCACCGGGCTGGTCGGCATGGCGACCAAGTACGCCGAAGCATTTCTGGGCGTGAAATATCGCCGCGTTGACGCCAAGGGCGAACAGAGCGGCGGCCCGATGTTCTACCTGACCCGCGGCATCGGCGGTCCGTTCGGCCGGGCCCTGGGCATCTTCTTCGCCATCGCCACAGCCATCGCTGCCTTCGGCATCGGCAACATGACGCAGGCCAACAGTGTCGCCGATGCTTTGCGCGATACTTTCCACGTGCAGCCGTGGATCACCGGCATCGTGCTCACCGTCGTCTCGGGCATCGTCATCCTGGGCGGTATCAAGAGCATCGGGAGCTTCGCTGCCGCGTTCGTGCCGGTGATGGCCATCGGCTACATCCTGGCGGCCAGCGTGGTGCTGGCGCTCAACTTCCGCGGCATTCCCGAGGCCATTTACCTGATCTTCACTGACGCCTTCGGTCATGCCGAACCGATCGTGGGCGGCTTCGCGGGCGCCACACTGGCCCAGGCTATGCGCTGGGGCGTGGCACGTGGCATCTTCTCCAACGAGAGCGGCCTGGGCACCGGTGGCATCGCGGCTGCTGCTGCACAAACGCTGCACCCCGTGCGACAGGCCATGGTCAGCATGACCCAGACCTTCATCGACACCATCGTCATCGTCAGCTTCACCGGCCTGGTCATCGTCACCACCGGCGCCTGGCAACTCGACGACACCGGCGCGTCACTGACCACCAAGGCCTTCTCCCACGGCCTGCCGGGCAACTGGGGAGGCATCCTCGTGTCGCTCGGCCTGGTCTGCTTCGCTTTCTCCACCGTGCTGGGCTGGGGATACTACGGCGAACGCAGCCTCGAATACCTGCTGGGGCGCAAGGCGGTGGTGCCCTATCGCCTGATCTTTGTGGCGGTGATCTTCGTCGGCGCGACCGCCAAGCTGACCGCGGTGTGGACGTTTTCCGACATGGCCAACGGTCTGATGGCGCTACCCAACCTGGTGGGCCTGCTGATTCTTTCGCCGCTGATCGTGCGCGAGACGCGCCAGTTCTTCGCCCGGCCCGACTGGCGCAGCGTCTCGTCAGAATCTGATGCGGGTCAATGAGGTGGGTGGCACGGCCGTGCGCCGGCCGTGCAATGCACCATGCACTGCCGCACGCGACAGTGGCACCCAACGGAAAGCTATAAAGGTTCGGGACATGCACTAAGCGGCCGCGTTACTCGTGCATAAGGAACGGCGCAGCGGTCAGCCCTGCGCCGATCAACAGCATCAGCCAGATGTTGCTGACGAAATAGGGAAAGACCATCAACACGCAGCCTGCGCCGAGAGCGGCCAGGTGTTGTGTCTTCTTGCCGAACATGAACATGCCGAAGCCGATCGTGCCGAACAGCAGGCTCAACATCAACGGGCCGGTGGAGAAATCCATGGTCGTTTCCTTGCATCGTGCGCGCGGTAACCACTGGACATCGGCCTCAAATCAGCGGCATGTTGCATGAAACAGACCTCGACCGCGCCATTGACGACGTAGCAGACGTCCCGAACCGATCAATCGGCACAAACGGCCTTTTCGCGCCGGAAGCTTACGACGAATCGCCGTGGGCTTCGGAACACGGCTATGAAACAAGCGTGGCGTTTTCAGGCGTTTTTCTGATCAAACTGGTTGATGCGATTGATCAGCAGGCGCAGCCGGCCGTAGTCGCGCCTGGTGTGTTCAAAGTGCAGGCGCGGCAGGTTGGGATATTCGCCGGACTCCTGTTCCAGCGGACCGCCCTGCTGCATGCGACCTTCCTTGATGAGGCTGACGAATTCGTCGTTGAGCGCATCGAGCTGCTTGTCCGTCAGCGGCCGACGCAGACGCAGCACCAGCTTGTCATAGACGAAGCGCTGTGAGTGATAGTTGCGGTAGAAGTTCAATACCTCGTCCACAGCCTTCCGGGGGTCGTCAGTGACCATGAACAGGTTCATATCGTCGGGGCTGATCAGGCCGGCGGCCAACATCTGAGTCTCGATGTAGTGCTTCCACTGAAGCCAGTAGTCGCCGGTTTGGGTGGAAGCGCCCGGCGTGCTGAAGCACGCCTCGCCGACCAGACTGGCGGGGGCGGGAGTTTTGTTACTTCCGGGGGCATCGACCGCCACGATGGGCACCAGCGGCGCTTTGCCGGTCTGGATCAGCGTCAGGGCTTCGAACGCTTCATCGTGCGTGCCGAAGCCGCCGGGGAACAGCGCCACCGCATGCGACATCCACATGAACACCAGCTTGCGGGTGAAGAAGTAGCGGAAAATGACCAGCTTGGGATCGCCCAGGATGAACTCGTTGGCGTTGGTCTCAAAGGGCAGGCGAATGGCGACGCCGAAGGATTTCTCCGGCCCCGCCCCACCGTGACCAGCCCGCATGATGCCGTCACCAGCGCCGGTGATGACCATCCAGCCAGCCTGGGCCATCAGACGGCTGAACTGTTCAGCAGCTTTGTAGTGCGGATGCTGCGGGGGCGTGCGGGCTGAGCCGAACACGCTGATCTTGGGTACGTCCCGATAAGGGCGAAACACTTTCAGGGCGTAGCGCAGTTCCTTGAGGCTGCGGCTGATCAGCTTCATTTCGCCCTCGTCCGCCTGGTCATCCAAGAGCTTGAGGGCGGTGTGCATCAGTTCACGGGCGATCTTGCCGCTGAGCGTGCCGGGGTCGCCGCCGGAGCGTGTCACCAGGTCGTCGAGGGTATCGGTTGTGATGTCTTGGGGCATGGCAGCATGATAGCTGCGCTAAACCACTCGCGTCTGGCGCTCACGGCGAAGTCACGATCATGATCAGAAACGGCACCAGAATAAACATCAGGATCAACAGCACGCACAACGCGGCGATGATCGTGCCGATCAACCCCAGCACGAACCCCGCCTGGGCCAGTCCCTGGCTGGAGCCGCCCGCTTCGTGTCGCCGCACCTGTCTTTTGCCCAGCACGCTGAAGTAGATCGCCAGCGGTCCGCACACCATCGACGGCAGGCCGTACACCATGCAGCCCACGATCGACAGGATGCCCAGCACCAGTGACGCAACGGCATAGCCGGACGTTTTGCCGCCGACGGCCGGGTCGAGCGACCGCGACACGGGCGTGCCGCATTCGGGACACACACCGCCGACGGTGCTGCCGGTCAGGTCGTAACCGCATCGGCTGCAGTGGATGGTGGCCGAGTTGCTGATAACGGACGGATACCGCGGCGGCGCAGCCGTGGCGGGCGAAGCGGGCTGGGGAAAGTTGTCGCTCATGCGGCGGGCATGATACCCGAGCACGGGGCCTCCCGTTTGAGCAGCCATTGAAAACACCCGGTTTTATACGGGTTTTTCAGGACATTTTGAAGCCTGGCCGCCTCTGGACAAAGCTATTTTGTATGGTTATTGTTAGGTATATGCCCGGCCTGTTCCGATACCTGTTTATCGACATGAACAGCTTCTTCGCCTCGGTGGAGCAGCAGGTGCAGCCGGCCCTGCGCGGCAAGCCGGTGGGCATCGTGCCCATCGACGGCACCGACGCCACCTGCTGCATCGCCGCCAGCTACGAGGCCAAGGCCTGCGGGGTCAAGACCGGCACGTCGGTGCCCGAGGCCCGCCGCCGCTGTCCGCAGATCCAACTGACCCTGGCCCGGCCGCGCCTGTACGTGCAATTCCATCACCGCATCATCCGTGCCGTCGAATCCGCCCTGCACGTCGAGCAGGTCTGCTCCATCGACGAGATGTACGGCCGACTGATGAGCAACGAACGCTCGCCGCAGCAGGCCGCCGCCATCGCCGAACGCATCAAACGCGCCATCGCCGCCGAGTGCGGTCCACACGTTCGCTGCTCCATCGGCATCGGGCCCAACATCTGGCTGTCCAAGATCGCCACCGACCTGCAGAAGCCCGACGGCCTGGTGCTGCTGTCAATCGATGAACTGCCCGCACGCCTGTCCGAACTGAAGCTAACCGACCTGCCGGGGGTCGGCCGCAACATGGCGGTGCGCCTGGCTGCTCACGGCATCACCACCGTCGAGCAGCTCTGGTCCCTGCGCGAATCGCAACTGCATCGCATCTGGGCCAGCCGCGTGCTCGGCTCGATCTGGTACGCCCAGATGCGCGGTGAAGCGCTGCCCTACCGCCCCACTCAGCGCCGCAGCGTCAGCCATTCGCACGTGCTGGCCCCCAGGCTGCGCACGCACGAACTGGCGTACCAGGTGATGATCCGCATGTTGCACAAGGCCGCCCGCCGCATGAGGCGACTGGGTTACTGCGCCGGGGCCATGTCGATCTACGTCCGCTGCGAGGGCGGCCGGCGCTGGGAGACCGGCTGCGACCTGTCGCACGCTTATGACACGTTGACCCTGGTGCATCATGCGGCGCGACTGTGGCCCGCGCATCCGATCGGTGCTCCCATGAAAGTGGCGGTGGTACTGTTGAAGCTGGAGACCATGACGGGCTGTGCCCTACCGCTGTTTGAGCCGCAGCGTCGGATGAACCGCCTGGCCGAGACGATGGACGCGATCGCCTGGCGTTTCGGGCGCGACGCGGTCTTCAGCGGCGCCATGTTCGCCGCCCGCGGCAGCGCCCCGACGCGCATCAGCTTCACGCAGGTGCCCGACGACGCCGAGTTCGATTCCGCAGACGTCGGCTACGTGGGCGAGGTGGCGCCAAGCAGTTGAGGATCATCACCCGGTTCGCTGGAAGCTGACGAAGCGGGCGCCGCTTCATCCCGCAGCAGTGCGTCATAGCGCTCAGTCAGCAGACTCTGATGGCGCAGTATGCGCGGCGGCTGGATTTCCTCGGGAATCAGCAGCAACCGGTGGCGCTGCAGCCAGCGGCCGACCGCCGGGGAATCCAGTATCACCGCCAGCGGAATCGACAGGCACAGTCCGCCCCAGATGGGTGAAAACCACCAGAGCAACTGCGGCAGCAGCAACGATCCGCCGATCAGTGCGACCAGTCCGATGATGGTGGACCATCCGAAGTTCGCCGCCGCCTCGCGCCAACCGGTCCCACTGTCATCGCGTGGCTGGCGGTTCCAGCGGATGCTGCGGCCGCGGAAGATGTTGAGCACGAAGCGACTGTGGAACAGCATCAGGATCGGTGCAATCAGGGCTGAAAAGACGCATTCGATCAACACGGAAAAGGCAATGTGCGTGTCCCGACCGTGCGCCTCCTGCCGCGGGCGATCGAGCACCAGGCTCATGAATGCGAAGAATCGCGGCAGAAACAGCATGGCCAACGTCAGCACAAACAGCCCCACGCCCACGACAGGCGAGCTGTCGTTGTGAGAATTGAAACCCGCCAGGCTGCCCGCCAATGCCGCCGCAGCGCCGATCAGCATCATCATCAGCCACAGCGGCGAGCTGAGATAACTCATCACGCCGGTGACCAGGTGCCAGCGGCTGACCGGGTGCAGACCATGAAAGGCCAGGACGCGCAGATGCTGCATGTTGCCCTGGCACCAGCGCTGATCGCGGCGTGCGAAATCGATCAGGCGTGTGGGCACCTGTTCGTAGCTGCCGATCAGGTCCCAGGCCATGCGCACGGTGTACCCGGCCCGGCGCATCAGGGCCGCTTCCACGAAATCATGGCTGAGAATCTGCCCGCCCAGCGGAGGATCGCCCGGCAGCGTGGGAAGCTCGCAGTGCTCCACGAACGGTTGCAGACGGATCAGGGCGTTGTGACCGAAATAGTTGCTGTCGCTCTGCGTCCACAAGGCGAAGCCCGCGGTGTAAACCTCCGCGTAAACGCTGGCGGCAAACTGCTGCATGCGGGCGAACAGCGAATGGCGGCCCACCGGTTTCAGCGGCGCCTGCAAAATGCCCAGCTTGGGATCACCACGCATCCGCCGCGCCATCTCCACGATCGTCGGGCCCGTCATCACCGAGTCGGCATCCAGCACCAGCATGCACTCATACTGCTGCCGGCATCGATGGCAGAACTCATCAAGATTACCCGACTTGCCCCCGGTGTTCTGCTCGCGGCGGCGATAATGAACGACAGCGTCCGGCCCCAGGCGCTGCTGCAGGATCTGATAAGCCCGCTGTTCCTGCTGAGCGATCTGCGGATTATTGGTGTCCGACAGCACGTGAAAATCGAAGCGGTCCTCGTGGCCGGTACGCGCCAGGCTGGCGTGCATGGCCTGCACGGTGGCGAAGACCATGGCGGGATTCTCGTTGTAGATCGGCATCACGATGGCCGTCCGTGGCAACTGGTAGCCGCGCGGCACCGGCCGGTACGGCGACGAAATGGGAAACAGCGAAAACTGATCGCGGCGCAACAATTGCATCAGACCCGCCACGGCCGTCCAGAATGAAAACGCGATCCAGAAAAACAGCACCGCGAACATCGCCAGCAACACGGTGTCCAGCACGATCCACTCCCCCTCCAGATGCTGCAACACCCCGTGAAACACCCAGGTCGCCCACGTGGTCACCGCCACTGCCAGCACCACCAGCACCACGCGCAGCACCAGGCGCAGGGCGCCGGAATACATCTCATGCAGATTGCCCGGTTCACCGTTCATGACTTGGGCTCCCAGGGATCGAGCCAGGTCTCCCCGACTGGCTGACCGTCACGTGTCAACTGCACGCGCAGCGGTGGCGTCCCGGTTTGATCACCGACGACAAACGTCACGCGCCAGGCGTTGTGCTCGGGCACCGGCAGCAGCGTCACGGTGTCCCGCTGCACCGCCTGATCGTCAGTCAATCGCACGCCCAGATCACCGACGTCGGCCGCGTCCTGCACTGCGGGAAGTCCCGGACCGGCATAGTCGAGCAACACACGCCGACGTCCATCCTCCATGCGATCGAAAAACGAATTGGTGACGATGGCGCCGGCCTCATCCAGGGTGCGGCCGGGTGATGGATCACTGCAGAAAAGCAACGTGTAACGCAAGTGCAAAGTCCGGCCAGCTTCGGGAGCATCCTGCGCCAGCCAGAACGCCACAACATTGTCGGCATACTCGCTGTCGGTCGGCAGTTCGATCAGGCGCACCGCGCCGGGGCCGGGCGACTGATCGAAACGCACCCAGACGTTCGGTCGTCGCTGGTAATGGGCCTCGAGGTCCTGGTAGTGATCGAAGTCGCGGTCGCGCTGCAGCAGGCCGAAACCCACCGGCTGATCGGCCGGCAGATCGGTGATGGCCAGGTGACGGGGATTGTGCAGCGGTCGCCACAGATCACCCGCGGCATCCCGCACGAGCAATCCGTCCGCATCGTGCACCTCCGGCCGATAGTCGCCGTCGCTGGGTGGATCGTTCTCGCCGGCCTCGAACATGCTGGTCAAGGGAGCAAGGCCCAGCGTTCGGCAGCCATCACGAAAAAACAGGCGGGCCTCGACCACCACACGGGTCACATCCCCCGGCTCAACCGTGAACTGATACGCGCCGGTCAGCGACTGACCCTCCAGCAGGGCGCCGATCACCACCCGTTGATCGCCCGGCTGCGGCTTGACCAGGTAGAGGTGCGTGAATGCGGGGAATTGCTCGGGTGTATCGCTCAAGCCCGTGTCGATGGCGATACCGCGTGCGGATGTGCCGTACACCTGCCCCTTGCCCAGCGCCCGGAAGTAGCTGGCGCCCAGAAACGAGATCAACTCGTCATAGGGCTGATCGGCCGACCGATTCAGCGGCGTCAGGATTTTCATCCCGGCGAAGCCCAGTTGCGGTGTCAACAGCGCATCATCCGGCCGCGGCGCGGCGCAAAAGTTGAACATCGTCGGGTCATAGTCGATCGGATGCATCGCTGCGGTTTGCGGATCAACCCACGACACCGCCATGCGCCGGCGATGTCCGTTACCGCGATGGTAGAACTGCGCTTGGAACGACAGTTGCTCGTCAAGAAACAGCGTGCGCTGCGGAACAAATGCAATCTGACGCCACTGGTCGTAATCCAGTTGACCCAACGGCGGCGGCAGATCGTCAGCAAGCTCGCGCGGGGGCGAGGCCGCCAGGCGCTGCGCCTCTGCGATCAGCCAGTCAAAGCTGAACGCCTCAGGCTCATCCGCCCGCGCAACAGCACCGATGACGCAAACACAAATGCCCCCAAGGGCAATTGTCAAACTCGCGTGATTCATGGGTTCTTGGCTCTGTCGGGGCTGTCGAGCCGTTCAGGTCAACGTCGCCACATCCATGCGTTGGTTGGCAATATGTTATGCCAGCCTGGAGATGCAAGACAAGCCGCCAGTAGCGGAATTCGGTGACCGACGTTGGTGGACAGAAGTATAAACAGCCCGACAGAAGACAGCTACAGCTTGGCCGCGGCCAGGGAGGCCAGTTCGCTGCGTTCGCTCTTGATCAGCGTGACGTGGCCGACCATGGGCTGGCCCTTGAGGCGCTCGACCATGTAGCTCAGGCCGTTGCTGGAGGAATCCAGGTAGGGATTGTCGATCTGGCCCACATCGCCGGTGAGCACGATCTTGGTGCCTTCGCCCACGCGGCTGACGATGGTCTTGACCTCGTGCGGCGTGAGGTTCTGGGCCTCGTCCACGATGATGAACTGATGCGGAATGGATCGGCCGCGGATGTAAGTCAGCGGTTCCAGCACCAGTTGCCCGGTGGCCATCATCTGGTTGATGCGCTGCTCGGGGTTTTTGGATTCCGCGTGCTGCGAGCCGGGCGTGCCGCCGCCGCGGGTGGACATCAGGTATGTCAGGTTGTCGAAGATCGGCTGCATCCAGGCGGAAAGTTTCTCGTCCTTATCGCCGGGCAGGTAACCGATGTCGCGGCCCATGGGCATGATCGGACGGGCGACCAGCAGTTTGTCGTAGCGCTGCTCGTTGAAGACCTTGTGCATCCCGGCGGCGATGGCCAGCAGCGTCTTACCCGTGCCGGCGGTGCCCAGCAGGGTGACCAGCTTGACCTCGTCATCCAGCAGCAGGTCGAAGGCCATCGTCTGCTGCACGTTGCGGGCCATGATGCCGAACACGGGCTTGCGCGGGCCGTGGATGGGGATCAGGTGATCGGTGTCAGCCAGACGCCGCGCCAGCCCGGTGTGCGACTCGTCCATCTGCTCGGTCAGCACAGCGAACTGATTGGCGAAAACCTCCACCGCCGTCATTTCGCCGTTGCTCGACAGGTGCGGTTTGACGCGCTGAAGCTCGATCTGTTTTTCCTCGTAGAGCGAATCGATCACGTCACCGGGCACCACAGCGGACAGGTAGCCGGTGTAGAGGGTGTCGATGTCAACCTTCTGGGCTTCAAAGTCTTCGGTCTGAATGCCCAGAGCGTCGGACTTGATGCGGACGTTGATGTCCTTGGTGATGACGATGGAATGCTTGCCGGCATTCTGCAGTTGCCAGGCGACGCCGATGATGCGGTTGTCAGGCGCATCATCGCGCAGGGCGGAGGGGCGCTCGCCCTGGGAGAAATCCACGCGGATGGTTCCGCCGTGACCGTTCCACTTGACGCCCTCGGGCAACTTGCCCTTGACCCGCAACGAATCGAGCTGACGGATCACCTCGCGGGCATTGCGTCCGACGTCATCATTGCGGCCCTTGAAGTCGTCCAGTTCCTCCAGCACCGCGAAGGGAATGACCACCTCGTTGTCATCGAACATGTACAGCGCTGCGGGATTGTGCAGCAGTACATTGGTGTCGAGGACGAAATATTTGACGTGGGAGCGAACTTGATCGCTCAAAATCGACCTCCTGTTACATTCTATCGGTCATATCTTACGCTGTCAGCGGTCAAAAGTTCGGCCCGATAAATATTAGGTTTCCGTTATACCAGAGGTCGAAAAACAACCGCGTGCCATCAGAAAATCAAATCGGGCCGCCTTATTCGTGTAAAGCGGCCCGACCAAAGTCCATATTGGCAACCTACGCCTTAACGCCTGCGACGACTGATCAGCCCCGCCGCACCCAGCGCCAGCAGCACCAGACTCCCCGGCTCGGGAATGATCCGGTAAATCTCACCGGACTGGACATCGGCCACGTAGAGGAATCCATCCGGTCCCTCCACCACGTCGGACAGGTCGCGAACCGAGAATCCGGAGGCAAAAACAGTCCGATTCCCCTCGGGCGTCACACGGTAAATGCGACCGCCGAGACTGGCATTCGGCCAGTAGTTGTCGATGTAGTACAGGTCACCCTGGAAAGCGCCGTCCGGATCGGTGATCGTGCCGCCGCCGTTGTGCACGTTGGAAGCGTCATCGAGAAACAGGCTGACCGCCCCATTTGACTTAACGCGCCAGAGTTTGTCCTGGAATGATCCGTGCTCGCTCTTCTCAATTTGCGAAACAATCAGGTCACCGTCGAATTCAGATCCGTACTTGTCAAACATGAAATCCACCGCCAGGGGAATACCGTTGGCGAAAATGGTCCCGGAAGGCGCAGCAGTGAACTTGTACAGTGAATCGTTGCCATCATCCTGGCTGAACATGGCATCGCCGAACAGGCTGCCGGCTGGTGCGAACTCGATGGCATTCATCGTGCCTCCGATGAACAGGCTGCCGTTGAGAAACAGGCTGATAACCCCAGCCGCGCTGCAACTGTAGATGTTCTTGTTGCCGTTCCAGTACGAATCGCCCGCTCCGAGATAAGCTGACGATCCGAACGCTGAGCCGGCTTCGGGAAACACGATGGCGTTAATGGTGGTCGTTGCGGTCGAGAACAGGTTGACATTGCCCAAAGCATCAACCTTGAAAATCCTGCTGTTGGTTTCATTGGTGGCAACATACAGGTTGTTTCCGAATGAGCCGCCTTTGGAGAACGCAAAGCGGGTGATCGGGGCGTTGACGTCCGCCACGAGTTGCACATCGAAGCCCGATTCCACCCACTTGCCGGTATCCACATCCAGCGTCAATACGGC
This sequence comes from Phycisphaeraceae bacterium, assembly GCA_020849625.1. Classification (GTDB taxonomy): domain Bacteria; phylum Planctomycetota; class Phycisphaerae; order Phycisphaerales; family Phycisphaeraceae; genus JADLFV01. The sequence continues at coordinate 19,693 of JADLFV010000100.1, read as the reverse complement.
ACGACACGTTGTGGGCCGGAACGCGGACATTGCAATGGCCGACAACAATACAAAACACAACAAGGAACATCGTGACTGATACATTGGATTTCTCCTCATAAGCCAGTACGCGGCTGGCAAACCGCCCGGACCCATTTCGCCGTCGGGAACACCCCGGCGGAACAACTGTCATTGATGTGTGCAGCACCCTGCGGCGCAGCGATCGCCGCAGCGGTGAACGTGTTCCGCTGTACGATCAGAATGCCTGCGAATCGCAGCACCGATCTCCTCCAACGGTGACCAGGTCACCAATATCAAAATCCCATGAACACGCGATGCGTCATCACAGGAGATCAGACTTCATCTGGAAATATTCCAGGAGTGCAATGCGCATATTGTCAACTTTCGACATAATGCCGTCAATGAAAACCGACTGCACGTTTGTCTCAGGTTTGCAGCGCCCGCTCGTCCTCGCGGTCGGTCGCCAGGGCCGGGGCCGGGGTCAGGCTGGACAGTTCCTGGTAAAGCTCATCCGACATCACAAAATCCAATGCCGCCAGGGCGGGCGCCAATTGCTCCAGGTTGCGGGCCCCGATGATGGGGCAGGTGACAGCCGGGTTGGCCATGACCCATACGATCGCCAGCGTGGCCGGATGTGTATCGTTCTGTCGTGCAACCTGCACCAATTGCGTGGCGGCTTCATACTGCTGCTCATCCGGGTAACGCCTGCGCATCGTCTGGTTGTCCTTCATGCGTCCCTCCTTGGCCGCATCCAGGTTGCTCATGGGGCCGTACTTGCCGGTCAGTATGCCGCCAGCCAGCGGACTGGAGGTGATCACGCCCAGCTTTTCGCTTTGCGCCAGCGGAAATATTTCACTTTCCGCCTGACGCTTGATCAGGCTGTACATCGGTTGCAACAACCGCGGCATCCACCAGCCCTCATGCTGACAGATGCTGATGGCCTTCATGATCTGCCACGCGGCATGGTTGCTGATGGCCGGGTAACGCACCTTGCCCGCACGCACCAGGTCATCCATCGCCCGCATGGAATCTTCCTGGGTGGTGGCCGCGTCGTAGTTGTGCAGGAAGTAGAAGTCCAGATAGTCGGTGTTCAAGCGTTGCAGGCTGCGCTCGATGTGGTGCATAATCTGGGCCCGGCTCGAACCGTAGCGATCGTGTCCGAACGCCTGATCGCGTGGGCCGTGGGTGACTTTGCTGGTGATGATTACCTTGTCGCGCTCATTGCGGATGAGTTTGCCGAGGAATATCTCAGACCGGCCTTGTGAATAGACATTGCCGCAGTCGAAGAAGTTGATGCCCACCTCGCGGCAACGTGCATAGATCATGGCGCTGTTCTGCTCATCTGAATCAGAGCCGAACGTACTCGTACCGAAGCATAAGGGTGAAACCATCACGCCGGTGTCGCCGATCAGCTTCCACTTCATGATCTACTCCGGTCTCCGCCAGGTGGGAGCGGCAGGTTGAATCCGCGTAATCCGCATCCGCCCATGAGATCAAGCTGCGGTTGTCTCATCGATGCAGCGCCCGCTCGTCCTCGCGGTCTGTCGCCAGGGCCGGAGCCGGGGTCAGGCTGGACAGTTCCTTGTAAAGCTCATCCGACAGCGCGAAATCCAGCGCCGCCAGGGCCGGCTGCAGTTGCTCCAGGTTGCGGGCCCCGATGATGGGGCAGGTGACAGCCGGGTTGGCCATGATCCAGGCGATCGCCAGCGTGACCGGGTGTACGCCCTGCTGTTGTGCGATCTGACCGAGCGTGGCAGCGACTTGGTAATCGCGCATGTCGGCATAACGACGCTGGTAAGGTCGGCTGGTCTTGAGTCGGCCGTCCACTTCGCTGAATTGCTTCTGTCCATACTTGCCGGTCAGTACGCCACCGGCCAACGGACTGTAGGTGATCACGCCCAGCTTTTCGCTTTGCGCCAGCGGGAAAATTTCGCTTTCCGCCTGACGCTTCAGCAGGCTGTACATCGGCTGCAATAGCCGTGGTTTGGCCCAGCCATGATGCTGACAAATGCCGATCGCTTTCATGATCTGCCACGCGGCGAAGTTGCTGATGGCCGGGTAGCGCACCTTGCCCGCCCGCACCAGGTCGTCCATGGCCCGCATGGAATCCTCCTGCGCGGTGTTGACGTCGAAGTGATGCAGGAAATAGAAATCCAGGTGGTCGCTGTCGAGCCGTTGCAGGCTGTGCTCGACGTGGTGCATGATCTGGGACCGGCTGGAGCCATAGCCCTGCAAACCCATCGCCGGATCGCGCGGGCCGAAGGTCATCTTGCTGGTGATAATCACCTTGTCGCGTTCGGGTTTGATGAGACTGCCGAGGATCATTTCCGAATTGCCGCCGGCGTAGACGTTGGCACAATCGAAGAAGTTGATGCCAGCCTCGCGGCAGCGGGCGTACACCTTGGCGCTGGTATCCTCGTCGGAATCCGAGCCAAAGGTCATGACGCCCATGCACAGCGGTGAAACCTTCAGGCCCGTGTCACCGATCATCTTCCATTTCATCGCATATTCCTTTCCCGATTCTGCCGCCATTCCGACGCCAGCAGGCCGAACATGACCATCGAACAGTGCTTGTCGTTGTGCATGACCGTTTCGCGCAGCACGCCTTCCCGGGTGAAACCCAGACGTTGCGCCACGGCCTGGCTGCGGGCGTTATCCGGCAGCGTATGCAGTTGCACGCGGTGCAGGCCACGTTCATCGAAGGCGTAATCCAGCAACACGCGCAGGCAGCGGGTGACGATGCCCTTGCCCTGGGCGTCAGCAGCCAGCCAGTAGCCGGTCTCCGCGAAGTGGTGCGGCGAATCGAGCCCGTGCAATCCGCTGCCGCCTACGACCTGGCCGTGGCACAGGATCGACAACGCGATGTCCGTTTGGGCGGCGAACTTCTCAGCGGTCTTCTGCACCCATGCCTGCAACTGCTCGCGCGACTGATCCGCCCACGGCATCCACGGCCGCAGGTGATCGCGATTGGTGTCGATCACCGTGTAAAGCCCCTCCGCAAAGCGCGGCTCCACCAGGCGCAGCGACAACTCATCATCCACCGGCATGTTGAACCCGCTCATCGTTGTCGCTCCTTCCACTGATCGTCGAGCATGCTGTACATCGCCGCGTCAACATAGCGCCCGTCGGGCATGCGATAGGCGCTGCGGATCACGCCCTCGAAGGTCAGCCCCAATCGTTCGATCACCGCCCGGCTGCGCGTGTTGGTCACGTCAGCTTTCATCTGCACGCGGCGCATGGCAAGCTCGGCAAAGGCATAATCCATCAGGAATCCGGCCGACTTCGTCATCACGCCCTTGCCTTCGCAGCCGGCGTCCAGCCAGAAACCGATCTCCACCAGCCGACTCGGCACCTCAGGGTTCTGGTAAAAGACCAGCCCCGCCGACTTGCCGTCCACGTCGATGAATGTTCTGAAACAGCCGGTCCGGGCGAACAGGGTCAGCCAGTCGCTGATCTCGCGGCGAACCTCCTCAACGTCCTTGACGTGCGGAGCCCAGCGGAACCACGGCCGCAGGTGCTCGCGATTGCGATCGATCTGGTCATATAACTCCTGGGCATGGTGCAACTCGACCAGGCGCAGCGAAATCCGATCATCGACTCTCAGTGAGAAGCTCACGCTTTGCTTCCTTCATGCTGTCCGACCCACAAATACATCTTGACCTCATCATGGAACGTTCCGTCCGGCTCGCGCAGGTGCCTGATCAGCCGGGCCTCTTCGATAAAACCCATCTTGCGGTACAGCTCCATGGCCGGGGGATTGTCGGGATAGACCCCCATGTGCAGCTTGAGAATCTCCGGATGGGCACGGGCGAAGGCGATGATCTCACCAAGCAGCGCCCGGCCGAGGCCTTGGTTGCGAAACTCCGCCATCACCGTCATGCCGAAGACCGCCACATGCCGCAGCTTGTACCGCGCCTCGCGGCGAAGCGACGCCATGGCGATGATGCGACCACCGACTTCACCCAGAATGCACAGGGCGTCGGGCTCCTGGCAACTGCGGATGTACTCGCGCTCCTGTTCCAGCGTCGGTAGCGGATCGTGCGGGCACATGTAGATGTGCGGCGTCTGGCGGCGAATGAGGTCCAGGTATTCGATCATAGCCTGCGCGTCGGTCCCGGTCGGCGGGCGCAACGTCACTGCGCAGCCGTCCTTGAGTATGATCGGTTTGGGCTCCAAGGCGTTCATCTGGGCTCACCGGCAATCTACGGCTGAATCGGCAACCGTCGAATTCGAACGTGGCTCTGGTGGATGCTGACCAAGGCGCCGTGCTCGATCGCACCCCGGTGGTCCTGGATCACCCGGGCTAGCAACTTCGCTAAAGGCTCCCAGCGCAGTCCTTCAATGCGGATTCGGATGACCGATGGCAAACCGGCCCCTGACACGGCAACGATCGCATGAAAGTCGGAGTCGAGGGTAACGATCACCCACTGGTTCGATGCGGCGGCAGCGACAAGTTGAGCATCATTCGATGCCTCGAGCCCGACATCTCGGACGTGTACGGCATCGAAACCGAGCCGACGCAACGCATCGGCGGCCGGGTGAGGCAAACCCTCGTCGAGCAGCAGTTTCATGCCGCCGGAAGCTCCGACACCTCGTCATCGACGCTGGCAGCGGCGAACGCCAAGGCCTGGCGAATATCCTCTTCCTCGAGCTGGGGGTAAGCCTGGCGCAGCTCGGCGCGGTTCGGATACAACGCCACCGCCTGAACGACGCGCTTCACCGTCAGGCGCGTACCGCGAATGCACGGCTGGCCGTTCATCTTCCGAGGGTCGATGGTGATGCGGTCGAAGGTCATGATCCATCCATTTCAAGAGGCGCCACACGCTAATTATACACGATCACAATGGTTCCAACTAACTCATGGCTGGGCCGCCCTGGGTTGCATGGTGTCGTTGTCGCCGTTGAGAGTGGTGGCGGCCACCTGGCGGGCTTCCATGGTGCGGATGCGGTTAATGGCGCTGAGGTACGCCTTGACCGCGGCTTCGATCACGTCGGTCGAGACGCCGCGCCCGCGGACCTTGCGTCCGTGGTGATCGACCTGCACGTTCACCTCGCCCTGGGCGTCTTTGCCGCCGGTGACGGCACGGGTGGTGTAGTTGTCCAGCGTGATATGCACGCCGGTGATGCGCTGGATGGCGGAATAGCAGGCGTCGATGGGGCCGTCGCCTTCGCCGTCCTCGCTGCGTATGGTGCCGGTCGAATCGCGCAGGGCCACCTTGGCCCGGGCGGTGATTCGCGAGCCGCTGGTGACCTCGAAGCTGTCCAACTCCCACAACTGGCGAGCTGACTCAAGCTGCTCATCGAGCATCGCTTCGATGTCCTCGTCAAAGACGTCCTTCTTGCGGTCAGCCAACTGCTTGAAGCGGTCGTACACGCGGTCGAGCATGTCGTCGTCGAGCGAGTAACCCAACTCGGCGATGCGATCGCGCAGGGCGTGGCGGCCGGAGTGTTTGCCCAGCACCAGCTTGCTCTCGGGCACGCCGACGTCGCGGGGGTCCATGATCTCATAAGTGTTCGCGTGCTTGAGCATGCCGTCCTGATGGATGCCGGCCTCGTGGGCGAAGGCATTTTGCCCGACAATTGCCTTGTTGCGCTGCACCTGGAGGCCGGTGAGACTGCTGACCATGCGCGACAGGGGATAGATTTTTTTGCTGTTGATGCGTGTGGTGAACTCGCGGAAGTAATCTTCGGCGCTGCCACGGGTGCGCAGGGCCATAACGATTTCCTCGAGTGCGGCATTGCCCGCCCGTTCGCCGATGCCGTTGATGGTACACTCGACCTGGCGGCAGCCGTTCTGCACCGCGGACAAGGAGTTGGCGACCGCCAATCCCAGGTCGTTGTGGCAGTGGGCGGAAAGATAGATGTCGCGCTGGTCCAGCATGGGCAACTTCTGCCGCACGTAGCTGAAGATGTGGCCGTACTCGGCGGGCACGGCATAGCCCACGGTGTCGGGGATGTTGACCGTGGTGGCGCCGGCTTCGACAACCGCCTGCGTGATCTCGACCAGGTAATCCAACTCCGTGCGCGAGCCATCCTCGGGGGAAAACTCCACGTTGTCGGTGAACTGGCGGGCCTGCTTCACGCTCTCGACGCTGATGCGGATAATCTCCTCGAAGGCTTTTTTCAGCTTGTGTTCGCGGTGAATTTTGCTGGTGGCGCAGAAGACGTGAATGCGCCCCCCGCCCCCGGAAGTGCAATCCTTCAAGGCCTCCCCGGCCCGGTCAATGTCGCGCGGTACGCAGCGCGCCAACGCGCAGACCGTGGCCCGCTGCAATTCCTGGGCGATGGCGCGCACGGCGTCGAAGTCGCCCTGGCTGGTGATGGGAAAGCCCGCCTCGATGACATCGACGCCCAACGCTTCCAGTTGTCGGGCGATCTCCAGCTTCTCAGCATGGTTCAGCGACGCGCCCGGCGACTGCTCACCATCGCGTAACGTGGTGTCGAAGATGCGGATCATGGAGGGATTGGATTGGGACATCGCGGTGTCTCCTGTCGGTTTGGCATGCGAGTTACGCACGGATCTGGTTCATCATAAAAAAACGCCCTGTCGCGGGTTGGCCGGACAGGGCGGGAAAAACGCAAGGTTGTCTTGCGAACCCTATCCGGCGCACAGCATAAGCAGCAGGCCCGTCAGGACCAGCTTGCAGGTGTGCGACATGGACGGGTTCAACATCATGAGCTAAGTAATCTAATCGGCTAAAACCTCGTTGTCAATTAAAATCCGGTTCAGGAATTCCGGCGAGGCGTAGCTCGCCGGCTAGGGGAGTTGATGCGATCGGGGTCCACCATCCGATCCACCACTTGCCTCAATACTTCGCTCCACTGGCCGCTTCGACCATCCGTTGCACCCGTTGCAGACTCGCAGCCGGCGGTAGTTGATCGCCCGGCGCAATCACCAGGGCAGCGCTTGGGTGACGCAATGCCAGCCAGGCTTCGACCTGCTCATCGAAGCGGGACATCGCCACCTGCGGCATGAAACTGTCCGGCGGAACACCGCCCGACAACACCAGTCGCCGCCCCGCTTCTTCCCGGCACTGCTGCGGCGTCAGATCACCCCACGGAGCCGGCGTCACCGCGTCGGCGGCATCGATCCCGCAGTCATTGACCGCCTTGAGCAGCCCGCGCAGGCGGCCATCAATGTGCACGCTGATGACTTTGCCGTGCTCATGCGCGATCTGTGCCATGCGACGATAGTGTTCGGCGCTGTAACGGGCGAACCATGCGGGGCTTTGCACGTCGCTGGACAGATTGTCGGAATGGAACAGCACCTGGCCCGGGCCCTCCACCATCGCACGCACCACGCGCAGATGCGCCGCGTTCAGCACATCCAGCGTTTGCTGCAATTGGTCGGGCTCATCGGCCGCCATCAGCACCGTCTGCTCCACGCCTGCATAACGGCTGATCAGATAGCCCATGCCCGAATACGGCAATGGCAGAAACGTGACGCCGATGTCGCCGACCATCGCATCGATCTGTTCGAAGCGGGCCCGATCGCAATCAACCGTTACATCCTCGTAGGCGTAACGGATCACCTTCAGATCCGCGACCGAATGAATCATGTGCCGCTCGATGCCCCAGCTCCAGGAGGCATCCGACCAGCGGCGCAGCTCCTGCACGCTGCCCACCGGCGTCTGGATGCGGTAGTGAAATTCATCGTCGCGCACGTCGGTGGTAATGTTCACATCCGATCGGTGTCGGATGCGATAGAAGACACCGAGGTTGAGGTGGATGGCCACGTTGAGCCTGCGGTGCAGTTCGAGCAATTGCGCGATTCGTTGCTCGTTGCCGGCCTGGGCGGGCACGAACTTCTCCCGACGCTCGGCCGCCAGCCACCAGGAAAGATCCGCCACCGCGGGCACATGGTCCGGCGTCCGCCCCTGCATCACAGCCAGAAGACGTTGCCTTGGCGTCATAAGTCGCTCCTGCCGGATCGCAAATTCACGCGGCGGCTGCAACCCGTTTGCACGATCAAACTGTTACAATTTACCTTCCCCATGATGATACCGACTGATAACAACCGCCATGCCCGTTCCAATGCCGCCTTCGCAGCGGCCTGTGACCTGATGCCCGGCGGGGTCAGTTCACCGGTCCGCGCGTACCGGGCGGTCGGCGGCAAGCCCATCTTCGTCAGCAGCGGCCGCGGATGCACGGTGCGCGATCTCGACGGCCATGACTACATCGACTACGTACTCAGCTACGGCCCGCTGATCCTCGGGCACGTGCCGAAGCCGGTCGTGGCTGCACTGACCAGGACATTGGGCAACGGCACCACTTTCGGCATGCCCACCGAACTGGAGACCGAACTGGCCCGGCTGGTCGTGGCATCGGTCCCCAGCGTCGAGCGCGTGCGTTTCGTCAACAGCGGCACCGAAGCGGTGATGAGTGCCGTGCGCCTGGCCCGGGCGGCGACCAAACGCGATCGCATCATTAAGTTCACCGGCTGCTATCACGGCCACAGCGACAGCCTGCTAGTGGCGGCCGGCAGCGGCGCGACGACGCTCGGTTCACCCAGTTCGCCCGGCGTTACCGCGGCGGCGACATCCGACACGCTGCTGCTGCCCTACAACGATCTGGATGCCGTGCGCATCTGCCTGGAGGATCAGGGCGAGCAGATCGCCGCGGTGCTGATCGAGCCGATCGCCGGCAACATGGGCCTGGTGCCCCCGCCCCCGGAATCCCCGGAAGGTGGTTATCTGAGCGGGCTGCGCGCGTTGTGCGATCGCTTCAAGTGTCTGCTGATTTTCGACGAGGTGATGACCGGCTTCCGTGTGGCGCTGGGCGGCGCTCAGCAGATCTACGGCGTCAAGCCCGACATCACCTGCCTGGGCAAAGTCATCGGCGGCGGGCTCCCCTGCGCCGCTTATGGCGGGCGGGCTGACCTGATGGCCATGGTCTCGCCGCAGGGGCCGGTGTATCAGGCGGGCACACTCAGCGGCAACCCGTTGGCCATGGCGGCTGGCATCGCCACGCTGTTGATCCTGCGCGAAACGGACGCCTACGACCGGTTGGAAACCCTGGGCCAACGCCTGGAAACCGGCCTGCGCCACGCGGCTGAATCCAAAGCCGGCGGTCAGGTGCAGATCGCCCGGGTCGGGTCCATGCTGGGCCTGTTTTTCAGCGATCGGCCGGTGACCAGCTACGAACTGGCTGTCGGCTCCCGCGTGGACCGATTTGCGGTATTCTTTTCACGGTTGCTCGACGAAGGCGTGATGCTGCCGCCGAGCCAGTTTGAGACCTGGTTCCTGAGCACGGCCCACGACGAGGCCGCCATCGACCGCACCATCACCGCCGCGGAAAAAGCCCTGCAGGACGCGATGAAGATATAGTTTCGAGTTTCAAGTTTCGAGTTTCGAGTTAAAACAAGGAACCCGAAAAGGAAAACTCGAAACTCGAAACTCGAAACTTGAAGCTGGACCCCCCCCATGACCGCCATCCAAACGCCCCGCAACGTGACGCAAGTGTTCAAAATCCTGGCCGCTGACAAGCTCGCCCCCGAGGGCCTCAAATACGTCGAGCAGCAGGACGACGCCGAGCTGGTGAATAAGCCCGGCCTCAGTGAAGATGAACTGGCTAAGATCGTGGGCGAGCACGACGCCATGATCGTGCGCAGCGGCGTCAAGGTGACCGCCAAGGTGCTGGAGAAGCCCGGCCGGTTGAAGGTCATTGCCCGGGCCGGCGTGGGCGTGGACAACATCGACTGCGAAGCGGCCACCAAGCACGGCATCCTGGTGGTCAACACAGCCGATGCCTCCACCATAACCACGGCTGAGCACGCCTTCGCCCTGATGATGGCCCTGAACCGCAACATCGGCCCGGCTTACAAGAAGTTCACCGAGGGCGGCTGGGATCGCAACAAGTTCGAAGGCCACCAGTTGGCAGGCAAAACCCTGGGCGTCGTCGGCTTCGGCCGCATCGGTCAGACCGTGGCCAGGCGGGCAATGGCCTTCGAGATGGATGTCGTGGCTTACGACCCGTTCATCAACGCCCAGACCATGCTCGACGGCAAGGTCAAGATGTTCAGCCAGTTCGCCGACATGCTGCCGCACGTGGATATGCTCACGTTCCACGTTCCGTTGAACGATCAGACTCGCGGCATGCTGAACGCTGAGACATTCGCCCAGTGCCGCGACGGCGTGCTGGTGATCAACGCAGCCCGCGGCGGCGTGGTCGATGAAACAGCCCTGATCGCCGCGATCGACAGCGGCAAGTGCGGCGGAGCGGCCATCGACGTGTTCACCAAAGAACCGCCCCCGGCCGACCATCCGCTGCGCACGCATCCCAAGGTGCTCTGCACGCCCCACCTTGGCGCTTCGACCGAGGAAGCGCAACAGGCGGTGAGCGTGGACGCCGCGGCCGCGTGCCTGACGTACCTGCGCGGCGAAGGCATCAAGGGCGCGGTCAACGCCGGCGGCCTGCGCATCGACCTATCCCCGGAGCAGGCTGCCTACGCCGACCTGGCCGATCGCATGGCCCAGTTGATCAGCCCCATGGTCACCCGCGGCATCAGCCAGGTGTGCATCGAGCTGGTGGGCAAGCAACTGGAAGGCGGCAAGAGCATGATCGAGCGCAGCGCCCTGGTGGCCCTGCTGCGCGGTCATCTATCCGACCCGGTCAACATCATCAACGTCAACCGCGTGGCCGAAGCCCGCGGCATCACTGTGCGCACCACCACGGTGGAAGAAGACCGCGTGCGCGGCGAGCAACTGGTGCTGGAAGTCATCGGCCCGCCCGATGCCGTCGATAGCAAAACTCAGCCCGCCGACCGCACCCGCCGCATCGTCGGCCGCGTCTATGACGACATGAAGCCGCGCGTGGTTGAGATCAACGGCTACCACATGGACATGATTCCCGCCGGGGACATGATCGTGCTGCAGAACGACGACCGCCCCGGCATGATCGGGATCGTCGGCACGCTCATGGGCAAGCACAAAGTCAACATCGCCGACATGACCATCAGCCGCCGCCCCAATCCCGAAGGCCCCGGCGCCACCGCCCTCATGGTGTTCAAGATCGACGCCGCCGCCGACAAGCAGGCCCTCGAACAACTCAAGGCCAGCGAAGGCATCCTCAAGGTCGCGGCGATCAAGCTGCCCGAGGAAAAGTGAGTAGGGAGTAGGCAGTAGGGAGTAGGGTTTCACATACGTGGGTGGTTGTGACAACAACCCCTACTGCCTACTGCCTACTCACTACTGCCTGCATCAATACAGTGTTTTCAGCTTGTATTCTTTGCGCAGATCGTTGACCTGTTTCTTGAGGTCATCGGTTTCGCCGAGGCGGATCATGTCGCTGTAGAGTTGGTGCAGCTTGCGGAAGGCCCAGTCGCGGGGCAGGCCGGAGTCGGCGTGCAGGGCGTCGGAGAAGCTGCGGGTGAAGGTGAAATCCACAGACCGCCCGGCGCTGATGCCGCTGATCTGCATGGTGAACTGATCGCCCCGCACCCCCACCCCGGGCACGGGCACATACCGGCCATAGATCGTGAAGCGCTCGCCCTGGTGAATGTTGGGCAGGTCCAGCGGGAATACCTTGCTCACGCCGTCGCCGGCCACGTGCAGGCGCAGGTTCTTGATCAGCGGATAACGCAGGCGACTGAGTAGCTCCTGGATCATCGGGCCGGCCTGCGTAAACTGCGGCACCTCCACCGTGAAACCCTTGTTGCGATACGACAGAAAGTTCAGCAACTCCAGGTTGGGACTATTGCCCACCGCCACGCAGTAGATGCTCGCCCGCAGGTCGTTGTCGCGGGTGATGAGGTTGATCAACTGCCGCGTATCGATGACGCCCCGGGTGGGCTTGCCGTCACTGATCAGGACAAGCTCGTACACGCGATCCATTTGCGAATCGCGCACCAGCAGGCGGGACAGCGCCGCGTTGACATCCGTGGCCCCGCCGGAGGATGCCTGGGTCAGGAACTCACCGGCCCGCTGGATGTTGGCCTGCGTCACCGGCTGAATGTTCTGCTCATCAAAAAACCGCGGCGTCTCGCTGAACATCACGATGTTGAAGCGGTCGCCCTCGTTCAGCAGAGGCAGCGCCAATCCCACGCCACGCACCACCTGCTCCACCCATTCGGCGCTGATGCTGCCGGAGATGTCGATCAGGAACACCACGTCCTTGGGCATGGCCGCCAGCTTGTGCAGCGAGCGCAGGGCGGTGACATCGACCTTGAAATAGCCAGCCTCTCGGGGAAAGTCGCCGCTCTCATAGCGCGAGACGGTGTATTCAAAATCCTGATCGAGCTTCTCGGGGATGTTCAGGGCAGTGGTGTCTTCGAGCGCCAAACGGGCGAAGTCGATCGGCTGGGCCGCCAGATCGACATCGAGCAGGCGCCGATCCATCACAGGCTTATCGCCGCTCACTTCCGGTGGCGAAGGCACCTGTGGATTGGCGCCGGTGACCAGGCCGGTCTGGCTGAGCATCTGCCTGGCCGCCGCCGAGCCGGAGCCGCTTTCCAGGCGGACGCCGCTGCCCGCGCCTTCGCCGGCAAAGTGCAAATCGCGCGGCGAACTGGTGGTCATCTGCGACAACGTCTGCTGCGTCAACTCGAAAGCAGGCAGGTCGATCGCCAACTCCGTCGGCCCCGGAATGGCCATGTGATCCTCGACCGGGCGCAAGGCGGCATCGTCCAGCACCTGCGCGTGCGTCTCGACCTGCGGCGGACGATCCTCCTCCAGCAGTTTTTTGCTCATGTCCGCCAACGAATCCCGCTCGGTCGCCTCGCCTTCACCCTCATCCGGCCTGTTCGATATCACGTAATCAAAGTCCGCCCGCTTGACGCGCACCGGCGGCCGCTGCGACAGCAGCGTGTCGGGATCGACGTAACCGACCGGCTTGTCGAACAATGCAATCCCCAGCCACACGTGCGCTGCGATGCTGATCAAGGCGCCGATGAACAACATCAGCATCGGATACTGTCCGATGTTCTTGCGGATGTGGACGTGGTCGAGCCGGACTCTGTGAGTCCGGTCCGGGCACGCAGTGCCCGGCTCTGATCCGAAGGTGGATTTACTTCCGGGGGTCATTTTCTGGCCTCCAGCAGTTGACGCAGGGCATCGACGCGCAGCTTCAGACGCGGATCGAGCGGCTTATCCTTCAACGGCTCGATCATGGCCAGGGCATCACCGAGCATGCGACGATCGGCGGCAATCACCGCCCGGGCATACACCGCATAGGGCCCATCGGGGAACTTCTCAGCCAGTTCGTTTAACTCACCGGTCGCCTCGTCCACGCGGTTTTGCTCGATGGCCAGTTCCGCCAGCTCGAGGTAGGAAAGCTCCGGCAGCGGCGACAGTTCCGGGAACGGGTACAGCAGCACCAGTCGCTTGAACAGCCGGCGGGCCTCCTCGTTGGACTGCTGACGACCTGCATCATCCTCCTGGCGACGGCGATCACGGGCGATGTCGCGCTGGATCTGGGCGCTGTCGAAGATCGCCTCGGCGGCGATGATGGATGTCTCGCTGTTGGTCAGGGCCGAGAGGTCCGCCAGGGCTGCTTCGCGATCGCCGCGATCGCGCCGGGTGCGAGCCAGTTCCAGTTGCGCCCGTTCATCGAAGCCGGAGCCCAGGGCCAGGGCCGCCTCGAACGACTCGATGGCCTTGTCGAACTGCTTGAGTTTGCGCTGCGCTTTGCCGGTGATGTAGAGCGCCTCCGCCCGCGTGGCGGCCGGCACTCCTGGGCGATCGTGACCGGGCAGCATGGCATAAGCTACGGCAGCTTCGAGGTCGCTGTTGTCGAGTGTGTGTTGAGCCATCCACAACAGTTCATCGTCGGTCAGCTTGTCGCGCCCGATCAACGCTTCCAGATCGGTCAATGTGTCCATGGCTGCATCGGGATGCTTGCTCGACTGCTGCTGCATGGCGGCTAGGCGCAGAGCATTGGCACGCTGCACAACAGACAGGCGCGAGGAGCCGCCGGCCTCCAACAGCAACGGCAGTGCCGTCTCGCCCTGCTGCCGGCTCATCAGCAGCACGGCCCGGTAGTAATCCGCCTCGGCGGCGAATGCATTGAGCGGGAAATCGTGCTGAAGCAGATCGAGCAGCTTCAACGCCGCGTCGCTGTCGTCGATCTTGATCTTCGCCAGCGCCAAACGGTACATCGCTTCCTGGCGCATCTGCGGGCCGAGCTTGTCCGCTTGGGCCAGCAGTTGTTCCGCGGTGCTGGCGGACAGGTCGAACTGCTCCGTGCGATAGGTCAGATCGATCAACCGCAGCGCACCGGCGGCAGCCTCGGCCGCGGTGGTCGAGGCCAGGTAGCTCTGGTAATCGCGGATGGCGGCGTCGATCTGATTGTTCTGCTCGTACAGGCGTGCACGGCGCAACAGAGCCTGTGCGTAGTAGGGATTGTCCGTGCCCTGCTCGATGATCGCGGTCAGTCGCGCTGCGCCGTGCGCGACGTCACCTTTGCGGGCATCGGCGGTGGCCAGCAGGTACGCGGCATCAACCTTCAACGGTGATTCGGGAAACTGCTTGTCGAGGCGGTCGAGCGTCTTTCGCATCTCAGCATCGTTGCCGGCATGGAAGTAACTTGTCGCCAGCTTGTAGAGCGTCGTTTCCAGCAGCGGATAATCGCCCTCACCATGCGCGATCTGATCGAACAGGGCGATGGCCTGCTGATGATCGCCCAACTCCTGCTGAGCCGAGCCCGCCAGGTACCACGCGGTGGGACGGTCCTGGATCGGCAGCGCCGTGCGGTACTGCTCGAAGACCTCCAGCACACTGTGATAGCGCCCGGTCGCCAGGTGCGACCAGAGCATGCCCAGCACCGCCGGGCCGAAGTGGCGCGAGCTTTGATAACTCTCCGCCACCCGCTGATAGAACGTCACCGCCTGCTCATACTGCTGCTGCTGATACGACAGATCACCGGCCAATCTGGCAGACTCCGCCACCGCCGCGGCATCGGGCAGGTTGAAGCTGCGCACCAGGGTGGCGATCGCGGCGTCCTTCTCGCCAATCAACACCTGCACCCGGGCCAAGTCCAGCAGTGCTCTGCCCTTCAGGTCGCTGTCCAGATCAGATGCGGCTGACAGTTCCTGCCTGGCCCCGGGCAGATTGTCGGCCCCGCGATAAGCCAGCCCGCGCAGGTAATGAACCGACGCCCGCACCGCCGGGTTGAGCTTGCCGGCATCGATGCGCTCCAGGGCGGCGATCGCCTTGTCAAACTGCTGCTGATCGGCCAGCACCTGACCCAGCAACAGATCGACCGCATAGCGCGGCACGATGGCCGGCGCGGGCGCCGCGGTCAGCATCTGGGCTGCCCGCATGTCATCACCAGCCCGGCGATAGAGCAGGGCCCGGTAGTACATCGCATCGCCGCGCTTGGGCGCATCGGGGAACTTGCCCAGGTAGGAATCGAACGCCTCAGCCGCCAGATCATCATCGCCTCGCTGCAGCAGCTTGTAGGCGAACAGGAACTGCTGATGGGCGGGATCGTCCTGGGCTTGCGCGGTGACGGAAAGAGATAGGAGTATCAATACGAACCGCAGAGACGCAGAGAACGCGGAGGAAGGCAATGAATTAGAGAAAGAAACCAGGAACCCATGAATGATGGGATTCGGTTTTCCTTCCTGCATTCCTGGCTTCCTTCTAAATCCGCGATGCCTTTGCATTCCTCTGCGTCCTCTGCGCCTCTGCGGTTCAAAATCACTGTCCCGCTTCACTGCGGGGCTTGACGGTGGCCAGGCGGATGTCGGTGAGGCCTGCGCTGCGGGCGATGTCCATCAGGCGGATCGCCAGGCCGTAGTTGCCCTGCTGATCCCCGCGGATTTCCACGATCTGGGCCGAATCCTCGGCCGCCAGTTGCCGCAGCGTGTCATCAAGATTGTCCAGCTCGATGCGATGCTCGCCGAGGAACACCGCCCCGCTGTCGTCGAAGCTGATGCGGATCTTCGAAGCCGACTGATCGCCGGCCTCGGCCTGGTCCGCCACCGGCAGACTGATTGGGATCTGCGTCTCGGCTTCACGAAACACCGACGCGGTCATGAAGAAGATCAGCAGCAGAAAAAGAATATCGACCATCGCTGACAAAGGCAGGACGGGTCGGGTGCGTTCGCGGGATTCGGATGCGAAGCTCATGGTGGGTTAATTCCCAATTCCCAATGACCAATTCCCAATGACCAAAACTCGCAACCAATCTCCAACGCCTTTCATTGGGCATTGGGAATTGGTCATTGGTCATTCTTCCATCACGCGCTGTTCCTCTTGAGGTGGTCGGCAATGGAATGCACCGCCTGCTCAGCCTCAGCCAGCACACGGGTGGCGCGGCTCTTGATCAGCGAATAAAACACCAGCGACCCGATCGCCACGATCAGCCCGAACATCGTGGTGCTCATCGCCTGCCCGACGCCACTGGCTAATGCCGTGGCGTTGGCGCTGCCGGTCTGACCTTCCAGCAGAAAGAACGCCTTGATCATGCCCATCACCGTGCCCAGCAGCCCGAGCATGGGCGCCACGTTGGCCACGTCCGCCAGGTAACTGATGCGGTTCCACACCACGTCCGCCCGCCGCCGGCCCTCGGCGTCCAGCATGTCCAGGATCACCGAATGCTCCTGGCCCGCGTTCTCAGCGCAACGCTGCACGATCGAGGCGATGAACACCCGGCGATTGGCGCGGCAGAGGTCGGCCGCCTGCTCGTACTTGCGGGCAAGCACCAGCTTGGTCAGCTCATCCACCAGGTCGGCCGGCACCATGGCCCGGCTGTTGATCGACAGCAGGTTGTAGAGGAACATCAACAGGGCCAGCACGCTCAGCCCCGCGATGATACCGTTGATGATCGGCGAAAATTGAAACAGCGTCCCCCACGACTGCAAGGCGCCCGTGATCGGATCGATCACGGCACTGGATGTGCCCCCGGAAGCGGTCCCGGAAGCGGGCGTGGCAGGAGCGGCCTGGGCGAGCAGCAAGCTGATCATGGCGAAGTCCTCATGTGTAGCAACGCTGGTCCATGATACCCTATACGCTGGATCGGAGGACCTGGTGCGAAACCGGGTTGTAGTTCACTTGGGTGCCACACCCGCGTGCGGGTGTGCGGGTTGATTCGCACGGCCGACGCGCGGCCATGGCACCCTGCGAAGCAGACCACCGCTCGAACCTGGACAGGAGTGTGTCGCGAATGGATTTCGCTTTTTATCAGCAGTTGACCGAAGACGCCCTGGCTGGGCGCTTGCTCGACGATGAGATGGCCCTGCGCGTGCTGTGTGACGAGGAGCTGGACCTGATCGGGCTGCTGCACGCCGCCTACGCTGTGCGCAAGGCCCATCACGGAAACAAGGTTCAGGTCCACATCCTCAACAACGCCCAGAACGGTCGCTGTCCCGAGGATTGCGCCTATTGTGCCCAGGCCCGCGACAGTGATGTCGATATCACCGACTACCCGCTCAAGAGCGAGCAGGAAATCCTGGACGAAGCAAGGATTGCTTACGAAAGCGGCGCGTTCCGTTATTGCATGGTCTTTGCCGGCCGCGGCCCCAACGACCAGCGCATCGCCACGCTGGCCCGGCTGATTCAACGCATCAAGGCGACCTGGCCGCTGGAGGTCTGCGTTTCACCGGGCCTGCTCGATGCGGATAAGGCCCGCGTGCTGGCTGAGGCAGGACTGGATCGGCTCAACCACAACCTCAACACCAGCCGCGCCAACTATCCCCACATCTGCACGACCCATACCTACGACGACCGCCTGCAAACCCTGCAGGCTGCCCGCAGCGCCGGGTTGCAGGTCTGCAGCGGGCTGATTGCCGGCATGGGCGAGACCCCGCAAGAGCTGGTCGAGTTGGCAAGGACGTTGCGCGAGCTTGGAGCTGAATCCATCCCCGTCAATTTCCTGCTGCCTTTTGAGGCTGGCAAGATGCAGCCGCGCAACCTGTCGCCGCGCTACTGCCTGCGGATTCTGTGCCTGTTTCGATTGATGAATCCCAGAGCGGAGCTGCGCTGCGCCGCCGGACGCGAGTTTCATCTGCGCTCGATGCAGGTGATGGGCCTGTACCCCGCCAACTCCTTGTTCCTGGAAGGTTATCTCAACAGCCGCGGTTCAAATCGACTCGACACGCTGCGCATGATCCGCGAGGCGGGCTTTGAGATCGAAAGCGATCAGCCGCTGGACGAATTGATCGATCAGGCCGATCAGGCGCAGGGTTCCAGCGAACAGATTGAATTGACAGTCAATCGCCGCGCTGCGATCAAGAGCAAACAGGAGCTGCGCCCCGCGCTGCGGGAGCAATGACTTTCAGCGACCACCGCCGCCACCACCGCCGCCACCGCCGCCTTCGCCGCCGGGCGCCTGGGCGAACACGCGGCGCAGATCCTGCGGCGGGCCGGCCAGGTCCAGACGCTTGCGGGCGACGTCGAGCGAATAGACGTACAGCCGGCCGGAGGCGTTGTCGAGCACGAACAGCGCCTCGTCGCCGCTGCCGGTGATGGTGGTCATCAGCGAGAAGTTGTCGCGGGCGATCAGCAACTCGCCGTAGGCATTGTTCTGCGACTGGGCTCCGAGGCTGAACAGTAAGATGCCGCCCAGCACGAAGGCCGAGGCGATCAGGCAGTAGCAGGCGGTTTCCACGCGGGTCATGTCAAGGCTCCCTGCCGGTAAGTGTGTCACGAAATCAGCGGCCGCCGACGCCGGCTCCGGAGCGAGCGTCGTCAGAGATGCGGCGGGCTGCGAAGTACTCAAACTCATTGTTGGCCGAATTGAACATCATCGAGACCATCTGCGAGGTCTGCTGGTCGATGATGTAGATCGCGTTCTGATTGGTGCGGCCGCGCACCTGGCCGGCGATCATCATGTAGTTGCCGGCCGCGCCGAACTGGGCCTGCACCGGCGAGGAGAACGAGCCGACCACCAGTGCCGCCAGCAGCACCGAGTTCAACAGAATCAGAGCAGCCAAAGAACGTCGATTCATGCGACACCTCCCGCGCCGTAGCGCGTCAGGAACAGGTTATCAAACTCAATCCTGGTGGCCCCGCTTGGGGGTCATGAAACCAGCCACACCCACGCACACGACCAGGAAAAACGCGAACACCACCGCCGTGCCGCCGGACACCGGCTGCGTGTTGTTGCCGATCTTGGCCGTCTCCTGGGCCAGCAGCGGCCCGGCCCCGGTCAACAGAAACGTCATCGCGGTCATCAGTTTCAGCATCTTCATGTCCAAGATGATACGCCCCCCTCCGCAACCCGGCAAGCAGCGCCGAAACGCCCGTGAAACATGCGCCGCCACGCGGGTTCGGGAAGCCGGAATCGGGCCGGCTTCAACAGCGGCCAAAGCCGCTGACCTGCATGATTCATTGAACCACGAAGGCACGAAGGACACGATGAAAACGTAAAGAGAACGTGCATGGTTTCAAACACAGCGCGCTTTACCCACAAACTCGAACACTTCCATTATAAGTTTCTATTTGGGACTAACTTCGTGATCTTCTTCGTGTTCTTCGTGACTTCGTGGCGAAAACTTCGGTCTCAATCAAAAATCACCTCGCTGGCGCATGACGGATCCGATCGGCCCAGACCCGCCACGCGCGCAGCAAGGCGACACCACCTCGTGACGCACCGCTCGCGCAGTGAATCACTTCCGGGGGGAAGGCCAGTTTCGCCGAGGCCCCGCAGAGCCGGTAGGCGACGCGCCTGTCAGCCTCCGCCCCCGGAAGTATTTATTTCAACTTCCGGGGGGCGGGGGTTTCTGAACGCTTGGAATCCGGGCACGGGCGGACGT
>JADLFV010000099.1 GCA_020849625.1 Phycisphaeraceae bacterium | reverse complement strand
TGCCGCACCCGCGACGCTTTGTGGAGCACCATGCAATCGGTGCTGGACCAAGTCACCGCCGCCGACGCCCAGCACTGCTTCACCCACTGCGGCTACACGCTACACTTGGAATAGGAATGCTCTAATGACGGGGCTGGCCGCATCAGCCCCGAATTTCAACGATCCGTTGATCGCCTGACAGCGCTTTGAGCATCTCGTCGAGCATTCGGTCGAACGCCTCGATCAGCGCCGCGTTGCGGCAATTGCCCAGCCTGACCCAAATAAGCCGGCCCGTGTCGCCGGGACGATTCGCCAGGAACACGAAGTCTTCATCCTTGCTGACCAGCGTCGCCTCCACCTCAAGACAGCGTGTCCACACTTCCAAGTCTCCGGCCTCGTCCAAACCTCAATCCATGACGTGCGAGCAACCATGCCCGCGCCAGCGAAGGAACACGGCCAGTTGTTGCGGAAGCTGATTGCGATCACCAGCTTCATACGCTCTTGAGTACGACGTGGTCCGTCTGTTGCGCCGCATAGGTGATGGCGGCCAGAATGTCCTCACGCTCCAGAAATGAATAATCACTCAGGATTTCCTCGAACGTGGCGCCGGCACCCAGCAATTCCAGAACATCGCTTACCCGCATGCGCTTGCCGCGAATGCACGACTTGCCACCGCACTTGCCGGCTTCAATGGTAATGCGCGATAGCAACTCACCGCTCATCGTTACAATTATATCGCCCGATCACCGCACCGATCGGCCTGTCTGAATCATGCCCTAACAAAAAGCGACAACGGATGACGGCTCAATATCCCGTCCCTGTCAGGGCGATGGAAGGTCGCGGTTCGTGGTTAAGATGCTGCCATGTCTGCATCCGCACCACGAACAGCCACGAGTCTCACGCCGCCGCGCAAGCGGGAACGGCTGGTGGTCTGGCTGATCCTGGGTGGTTGCCTGTTGCTGGCGGCCGTACAGTTGCTGGTTGAAATCGGTCGCCCGCAGGTCACCGCACCGCGCGAAGCTAACGCCTTGACCACGGCCGTGCAGACCTGGCGGCGGCAGCATCAGTTCGAGGGTCAGCCCTGGTCCTACGACCGATTGACGCCTTACCGTGACGGCCGGCCGCAACTGAGCGAAGCGCCAGGGTGCACCTGGCTGCACATGGCAGCCTTCTACGGCCTGCACGAGCAGATCACGCCGCAGCAGGCGATCTTCCGCGGGCGATTGGTGTCGGTGGCGTTCATGCTGCTGGCGGTGTCGGCGGGGTTCTGGGCGGGCATGTCCATCGGCGGCGTGACCACCGCTTCCATGACCGCCCTGGTCATGCTCGGTTCGCCGTTGCTGATGTATTACGGACGACTGGCGACCACCGATGCCGTGCAGATGGGCCTGTCCATGCTCTCGATCGCCGCTGCCTTGTGGGCCACACGCCCGCTGCGCCCGGTGGCTGGATTGGCGCGGCAGGCGATCGGTTGGGGAATCTGCGGCCTGGCACTGGGTGCGGCCACGCTGACGGCTGGACCCACCGCGCTACCCACCGTGGTTATTCCCGTGCTCATCATGCTGCTGCTGGCGCCGCACCGTGTCGGGCACATTCAGGGTCTGATCGCAGCTCTGCTGATCACCGCGTTGATCGTCACGCCCTGGGCCGGCTACGCCCACCTGCGCACGCCGGACGCCTGGCGCTCGTGGATGATGAGCATGTTGCCCGATCCGCAGCAGGAGGCGGCCGACCTGCTGGCGGTGGCGGCGCAGAGACTGGGTTGGATGCTGCTGGGCGCCTTGCCATGGTCCTTGTGGCTGCTGGCGGCATTGCTTCAACCGTTCTCGACTTCCAGCGAAGGATCGCGCAACCGCATGTTCATCGGGTGGACGTGGTTTGTCACCACGGCCATCCTGCTGGCAGCAGCGCCGGGGTCCAGCACATTACGCAGCGTGCTGCTGGCCGTCGCGGCGGCGGCGGTGCTGATCGGGCAACTGTTTCGTCACGGCACGGACCTGTCCGCGGCCGGCCGTCACGCCCGTTTCTGGCGCTGGCTGCGCTGGCCGCAATGGAGCCTGATGCTCGCCGTCTCGCTGGCGCTGCCGACGGTGGGCCTGCTGCAGGTCGGCGGCGTCAAACTGAGCCTGGCGCCCACGGACGATTTTGCGGAAATGCCCTGGTTTTACTGGGCGGGCATGGCGGTGGTGCTGCTGGGGATGGCGGTGATCAGTCTGGGCCCGGTGCTTCGACATTATCCGGCCCGGGCGGTGATCTGCTGGTCACTGTGGATGGCGACGATGGTGACGCTGTTGAGCCTGCCCCTGGCCCGCGGGCCCCTGGTGCATAGCCACGAGCGGGCAGCCGCCCTGCGCCTCAACGCCCTGGCCGGCGATCAGCCGATCCTTTACCTGACCAGTCTGCGACCGCCCGGTTCGGTGCTGATGTTCTACAGTGATCGCGTCTTCGCGCCGGTCACCAGCGCCCAACTGGACGACCTGATCGAAGATCGCCATGCTTACTTTCTGCTGGCGCCGCGACCTTATGAACCCAACGCACCCTGGCGGCTGGCTGCCAACTTCACCCAGGATGAACTGGCCCTGTGGCATCGGCCGGCACTGCCACGCAAACAGGAACCTTGAACCTTGACCGATCCCAGCCCTGAACTTTCCGTCGTCGTGCCCGCGCTCAACGAACAGGACAACGTCGGCCCGCTCGTCGAGCAGATCGACAAAGCCCTGCGCCAGCGCGGCGTTGAACTGGAACTGATCGTGGTCGATGACGGCTCGAACGATCAGACCCGCGCCCGGCTGCTGGCGATGCGCCGGATGCACCCGTGGCTGATCGTCATCGGCCGCGACCAGCCGCGCGGGCAGTCGGCCGCCATGTATGCCGGCATCCAGACTGCCCACGGCGCCTGCGTCGCCACGCTCGACGCCGATCTTCAGAACGACCCGGCCGACCTGTACGAGATGCTACTGCTGATTCGCCGCAATGAGGCCGACGTGGTGCAGGGTGATCGCTCGCGCAACCGCCGCGATCACCTGGTCCGGCGCGTCAGCAGCGTGGTGGGGCGGTTGTTCCGGCGCTGGCTGGTCAACGATCCGATCCGCGACACCGGCTGCTCGGCTCGCGTGATGCGTCGCCAGTTTGCCGTGCAGTTGCCGCTGCAATTCATGGGCATGCACCGATTCGTGCCGGCCTATTGCCGCATGCTCGGCGCCCGCGTGCGCGAGATGCCCGTCAATCATCGACCGCGCACGGCCGGTGCCACCAAGTACGGCCTGGGCATCCTCAGTCGCGGACCGCGCGGCCTGATCGACTGCCTGGCGGTACGATGGATGACCCGCCGCTACCGTGATCCCGCGGCTCGAAACCTGGAGAACTCCCTGTGATTCTCATGCTCGCCGCCGATGCCGACCGCTCCACCATCTTCGCCTTCCTCAACATCACCTCCTGGGCCGGTGTGACCTGGGTCGGCCTGGGCTTCCTGGGACAGATGCTGTTCACCGCCCGCATGTTGGTGCAATGGCTGGCCAGTGAAAAAAGCAAGCGGTCCGTGGTGCCCCCGGCCTTCTGGTGGCTGAGTCTGATCGGGGCCTCCATGCTCATCGCCTACTTCATCTGGCGCAAGGACGTCGTCGGCGTCCTGGGCCAGGGCTTCGGCTGGATCATCTACATCCGCAACCTGGCCCTGATCTATCAGAACCACCCGGAAAAAGAAGTGATCGTGTAGTTTATGTCCAACACCCTTCGCATCCTCGACGCCAACGCCAACCGCGCCCGCGAAGCCCTGCGCGTCATGGAGGAGGCCGCCCGCTTTCTGCTCGATGACGAAAACCTCACGCGCGACCTGAAGCAGCTTCGCCACGATCTGGCGGCCGCTGTGTCACACCTTCCGGGACTTGAACTGCACCGCGATACGCCCGGCGACGTCGGCACGCACATCAGCACGACAAGCGAAAACACGCGAAGGTCGATTCACGAAGTGGTCATCGCGGCCGGCAAACGTCTGGGTGAGGCGCTGCGGGTGATCGAGGAATACGGCAAAACGCTGGGGCTTGTGAGCATTGAATCCCTGCGCTATCGCGCTTACGAACTGGAACGACAACTGCACGCGCGATTGGGCAGTCCCGCCCACCGCCAGTTTCGCTTGTGTCTGCTGCTGACCGAATCGCAGTGTAGATTGCCCTGGCGTGACGTGGTGGAGCAGGCGATCGGGGCCGGCTGCGATTGCGTGCAGGTGCGCGAGAAGCTGATGGAAGCTGCGGCTTTGTTGCAGCGTGTCCGCGAACTGGTGCAGATCTGTCGGCCGCATGGCGTGGCGGTGATCGTCAACGACCGCCCCGACATCGCCCTGATCGCCCAAGCGGATGGCGTACACCTGGGTCAGAACGACCTGCCCGCGGATGAGGTGCGCAAAATCGTCGGCCGCCGCCTGTTGATCGGCGTCAGCACGTCCAGGCTGGACGAAGCGCAACGCGCTTTCGAGAAGGGAGCCGACTACTGCGGCATCGGCCCCATGTTCCCCACCACCACCAAACACAAAGACGTCATCGTCGGCCCCGAATACCTTTCGGCATATTTACAGTGGGGCCAACTTCCGGGGCTGGCCATCGGCGGCATCACCCCCGGAAATGTGAAACAGTTGACGGGCGTCAAAGGTATCGCGGTCAGCGCTTGCGTCTGCGGCAGCGATACGCCGGGCGCGGTCGTCGCGCAGCTACGCTCATCATTGCCATAAGCGCGTGATGCGACTGTGGTCATTCTGAGGAGCGCTCGGCCACCTGTTTATCGTCGCCGCGGCCGCCTGGTCGCACCCGCCATCGTCAGCAGAAGCACAGCCGCAGCGCAGCTCGGTTCAGGCACAGCGACCACCATCACATCCAGGGGCTGACCGCTGGCGATCTGGGTCAGGTCGAGGTCCAATTCCAAATTCGGCCCAAGACCCTCGACGCTGAAAGAGGTCAACTCGCCATTGAGGTTGGCGTCGTTGAGGAAGATGTTGAGGGCAAACGAGTCGCCCGCGGAGACGTTGAATCCGCTGAGGAAGTTGAGATTCAACGTGCCTGCCAGCAGCGTGCTGCCCAGGACCTCGATCTGGTCATACTGCCCGGCGCCGGTGCCGCCGAGCTCGATGTCGAGGACGCTGTCAGCATCGAGAATCAGGTCGCCGTTGATGGTGAGTTTGCCCGGCGAGTGGCCGGGCTTGATGCTGCCGCCGACGACCTTGACGTCCGCGTTGATCGTGCCATCACCCAGCAGCGCTCCGCCAAAACCGATCAGCAGGCCGCCGTCGGAGATGGCCGACTCGATGAACCCGGAGCCGGCGAGCATGCGTCCGCCGCCGCTGAGGTCGATGGTGCTGCCATCCCAGATTTCGATCACGTTCAGGACGTGGACCCGGCCGCCGGTGTTGACCGCGACCGTGCCCTGACCACCGCCCATGCCGACGTACAGGCGCGAGTTGATATTGGCGTGGCCACGATCATTGACGGTGAGGCTGCCCGTGCCGCCGAACTCGCCAACGGACAGGTAGCTGTCCACGTTCCAGTATGAGTCGTCGTTAAGGGCGTCGCTACCGGTGATTACGACCTGCCCGTCGCTGGGGGAGTTGGGGAAGAACCCTGTGCCGGTGCCGACGAAACCCCAGGTGGAGTAAACCACGCCGCCGTCGAGGATGTTCATCGTGCCGGTGCCGCCGCTGCTGCCGATGTCGAGCGTGCCGAGGCTGTTATCGTTGACCAGCCAGATGGCATCCACGCCCTGCACGTTGGCGACCGCGGTGGTTCCGTCGCCGACGCCGATGGATGCGTTCTGCGTGAACGTGACCGAGCCGTAGATGTTCAGTTCGTGCGTGCCGCCGCCGCCGCCGGCGCCCACGAGAACCTGGCCGGAGTTGACCCAGACTGCTCCGGCATTGATGTTCATCGTTCCCCGCTTGTTGAACCCGCGGCCGATGACCGCCGGGCCGGCGTTGACCAGGTAACTGCCGGTGGTCAACTCAACCGAGCCGGTGGTCAGGCTCGGGCCTGATGGGGTGATGAAGTCCAGCACGCCGACGTTGAAGTCGCCGATGTTGGTCCAGTTGGCGCTGGGCGTGATGGTGCCGTTGATGGCTGAGAGTGTGCCGCCGAAGTCCGCACCGCCGCCGACGTCCACGCCGTCGGTATCAACCGGTGGGGAACTCAGATCCAGATCAACATCAGCGTTGGACACCACCAGCGGCGCCGCCTGAGCCGTGTGGTCACAAGGCATCAGCGCCCCGACGCTGACCAGCGCCACCGCCAACCGCGAGGCAGCCTTCAACACAACTCGCTTGCGACCTTCACTCTCCGTTGCCATGACTTATGCACTCCCACATAACGTACAGGAACACTCGCACGACCTCTATCACCCGCGAGGCTGAAAGCCGATTTCAGCATCGCCGACCTGGAACCCGATTCCGGGGGCCGATTCCGGGTGTTTGGGATTGTCAGATGGAACCCACTCCCTTACAGATTGACTGGAATTGTAATAATTAAAAGGTTTTCGTCAATGGTTTTCCGTCGTTGCCGTGGTGGTTACAACACGATTGGCATCATCTTGTGTGACCGCTACTTAACAGCGGGCTAACGGGAAGCATCAGCCTGGCAGACTGGGTAAGGTGTGCTTTCAGATAAGCGGTCTGGTGCAAATTGCTACCATAGCCGCCCTATGCCCACCTACTGGACCAAGACGCTCATTCCCACCCTGCGCCAGGTGCCCGCCGAGGCGGAGGTGCCATCGCATCAACTCATGCTGCGGGCCGGCTACCTGCGCAAGCTCTCGGCCGGCGTGTATGACTATCTGCCGCTGGGCTGGCGATCCCTGCGCAAAGCCATGCAGATCGTGCGCGAGGAGATGGACGCCATCGGCGCCGCCGAGGTGTTCCTGCCCGCCATGCAGCCGATCGAACTGTGGGAGCGCACCGGCCGCCGCATCGCCTACGGCCAGAACCTGTTCGTGGTCAAAGACCGCCACGGCCGAGAACACGCCCTCGGCCCCACGCACGAGGAAGTGATCACCGAACTGGTCTCCGCCTACATCGAATCCTACAAAGACCTGCCCAAGGTTCTCTACCAGATTCAAACCAAGTTCCGCGACGAGTTCCGCCCCCGCTTCGGCGTGCTGCGCTCGCGCGAGTTCCAGATGAAGGACGCCTACTCGTTCCATCTGAATCTCGATGGCCCGCCCGGAAGCGGCAGCCTCAGTGAAACCTACGACGCCATGCACGGCGCGTATTGCAAAATCTTCCAGCGCTGCGGCATCCCCTACATGGTGGTCGAAGCCGAGTCCGGCCCCATCGGCGGTAGCGCGTCGCACGAGTTCATGTGCCCCTCACCCACCGGCGAGGACGTGATCCTGCAGAACGATGCGGGTTATGCCGCCAACGTGGAAAAATGCGAAACGGGTAAGCGCACATTTGACATTAACGCCGCGCCAACTGGTGGCCTCCAAGAAATCTACACACCTGATTGTAAATCAATTGACGATCTATGTGCGCAATGGAAAGAATTCGCAGGAGGTGGAAAACTCAAGCCAGAAAACACTCTAAAGACACGCGTATACGAGATTCGTGTATACAAGCGAACAGGTGACGATTGGGCAATATGGATTGCGGTAGTTAGAGGTGATCGTGAAGTTAATGATGGGAAAGTGCGCCATCACATAGAACAGCAATACAAACATAATATTGATGTGCTACGCGTGGAGGTTGCCCCGATATCTGATGAAAGGGCACAAGATTTAGGTATTCCTCTTGGATTCATCGGCCCTCACTTTGTCGGCTCAGTTACAGAACCCAA
Organism: Phycisphaeraceae bacterium; assembly: GCA_020849625.1. Lineage (GTDB taxonomy): Bacteria > Planctomycetota > Phycisphaerae > Phycisphaerales > Phycisphaeraceae > JADLFV01. The sequence goes on along the minus strand of JADLFV010000099.1, from coordinate 46,131 downwards.
ATTACAGGCAAGGATTTGGAACATTTTTGATTATGAAGCAGCAAATGGTGGCTTTTGGGTAACTGGTGGCAATCGAGTCAATTACCATGTGCGTCATTATTGCATGCGACGTGAGTTTGGCTGGAATGATCATGATGGTCCCATCACATGTGACATACTTAATCTGATTCACCACACACAGATCACCGACATCCGCAATGCCGTGGAAGGCGATCCGGCTCCGGAGGATCGCGGGGGCGGGACATTGAAGGTCACCAAGGGCATCGAGATCGGGCACATCTTCAAGCTCGGGTACAAATACACCGAGGCACTTGAGGTCACCGTGGTCAATGAGAACAACGAGCCGGTCAAGCCGATGATGGGCTGCTACGGCATCGGGGTCAATCGCATTCTCGCCAGCGCCATCGAAAACGAGCAGGGCCATGACGACAACGGCATCATCTGGCCGCGGGCGCTGGCGCCGTTCGATGTGCTGCTGGTGCCGATCAAGTACGACGGGCAGGTCAAGGATGTGACGGACAATCTGGCCGCGGAAATGGAGGCGGCTGGTACGGATGTCCTGATCGACGACCGCGACGAGCGACCGGGCGTGAAATTCAAGGATGCGGACCTGATCGGCGTGCCTCTGCGCGTTACCATCGGCGAAAAAGGCCTGTCTGAAGGCATGGTCGAGGTCAAATCGCGCAACGGCAGGATCAATGAGAAGGTCGCCCCCGATTCAGCGGCGGCGCGGATCGCTCAACTGCTGGCATCGCTTTGAGACTCCGATTCCAGCCAGCCGTTCCGCTCCAGGTCCAGGGATATGCGCACCAGATCGGCGACGCTCACCGCTTCCATCTTCTCCATCATGCGCGAGCGATGCACCTCGATGGTTTTGGTGGACAGGTTCAGCTCGCGGGCGGTCTGCTTGTTGAGCAGGCCGCGCACCACGGCACTCATCACCTGCCGCTCGCGCTTGGTCAATCGCTGGTAGCGCTGGCGCAGATCAGTGGCTTTCAGGTGTTGCTTGATGTGATGTCGGCTCTGGGCAACCGCATCGTGCACGCGGGCCAGCAACTCACTTCCGCGGAACGGCTTTTCGATCACGTCCAGGGCGCCGAACTGCATGGCCTTGACCGTCAGCGATACGTCCGCGTGTCCGCTGATCAGAATCACCGGCAGCTTCGGCTGGCGACCGGACAGCTTCTCCAGCACCGACATCCCGCTGGCGCCCGGAAGATGGATATCGAGCAGCATGCACTCCCCGGCCCCGTGCGTGTTTAATGGTGTGGACGCGAACAGTTCTTCCGCACTGCTGAAGGTTTGCGCGGTGAAGCCCTCAGCCTCCACCAGCTCGCGCAGCGCGTGGCGGATCGAACGGTCGTCCTCCACGATGTAAACTTTGTCACTGGTCTGGCTCACAGTCGAGCTTTCCAATCGAACCGCTTTAGCGCTGGGTATGGTCAGCTTCACATCGGTACTGAACCAGCAGGAACACCACCACAGGCGCCCTTGCCTTGGACATCGAACAACAGATGGGTGTCGCAAGTCGTAACACGCCCGACCGGATGACGGACCTGTATGCGACGAACATGGTGAATATTTTCCCACTTTGGCATTAGGATTTCCACTAAAATGCGAATATATTTGGTGTTTGTGCGTCCACGGCAGTTCATGCTTTACAACCGCTCCCTGCAAGCAGATAATGGCTTTTGTTGACGGCAGCGAACGTCGCTGCCTGCGGCAAGACCCGTTGACACGGGCCATGTTGCATTGTCGTCTTATTTTCTGCGGCTGACCGGCGGTCGAAGCTGCTTGATGACCTTTTCACCCTCGGCCGCCGGAATGCAACCTCATGATTCCCAGCGAACCTCCCCGTCAGCCGCAGCTCGGCTTTCTCTACATTCATCCCTTTCGCATTCAGGGCATCTCCGTGGCCGGCGAAGAAAGTTTCGTCATGGCGCCGGAGTTGAATGTCTGCTTCGACCTCGGCCGCGCCGCCAAACCCATGCTGGCCTGCGATCACGTCGCGCTGACTCACGGCCACATGGATCACGCGGCCGGCATCGCCTACTACTTCTCGCAGCGCCATTTCCAGGACATGCCCAGCGGCACCGTCTATTGCCCCATCTCGCTGGAGAAGCCGCTGCTCAATCTCATGGCCGCGTGGGTCGGCGTCGAAAACCAGCGCACCGCCCATCGCATCGTCGGCCTCGAGCCCGAGCAGATGGTCGAAATCAAGAACCATCATTTCCTGCGCGCGTTCGCCACCATCCACACCGTGTCCTCGCTGGGCTACGTCGTCATAGAAAAGCGCAGCAAACTGCGCGAGGAATACGTCGGTCTGCCCCAGGAAAAACTCGTCGAACTCAAGAGCAGCGGCACCGAGATCACCCGCATCCTGGAAATCCCCCTGGTCTGCTACACCGGCGACACCAGTTGGGGCCCGCACTTCGAGCGCCCCGACGTGCTCGGCGCCAAGATTCTGATCACCGAATGCACCTTCATCGAGTCTGATCACCGCGATCGGGCCGGCGTCGGCAAACACCTGCACCTGGACCACATCGTCAAACTGTTGGAAGCCAGCAAAGCCGAGGCGGTGGTGTTGACGCACCTATCAAGGCGAACGCACATCGGGGCCGCCCGCAAGGCGATCTATGATGCGGTGCCCGCCAAACATCGCGATCGCCTGTTCATCCTGATGGACGGCCGAACCAACAAAGCCCGCTACGAGCAGCAGAAATTGCAGGCCGAGGCCGAGGCAGCAGTCAACGCCAACAACAACGTTGCCAGTTGAACCATGTCTGACGCAAGAGTCAGCGTGTTCGCCGAGTCCGACGCCTTCGATCGCGCCGCTGCGGACGTTGCCGCCCGTTTTCATCTGCCGCTGAACGATGAGACCTGCGACCTGCGCCTGATCGTCGGGCAGGCCGGCCGCAGCCTGCACGTGATGCGCGGCGAGCTTTCGCGTGGCCTGCCCATCACCTGCGACTGGTCGAAGCGCAATGTGCTTTCGCCCCAGGGCGCCCGCTTGACACAACCGCTGCTCAAGGCCGTCGGCATCCACAAGGGCAGCCACGAGCCGCGCCCATCCATCATCGACGCCACCGCCGGCTTCGGACAGGATGCCCACCTGCTGGCCAGTGTCGGCTGCCGCGTCACCGCCATCGAACGCAACGGCGCCATGGCGGCGCTGCTGGAAGATGCGGTGGTCGGGTATCGGGGTTCGGGTATCGGGTATCGGGTAGAAGACCACGCTTGCGAAACCCGAATCCCGAATCCCGATACCCGATACCCGATCCGCGTCCTCCACGGCGACAGCATCACGCTGCTCAAAGATTTACAGGCTGAGGTCGTTTACCTCGATCCGATGTTCGCACCCGGAAGAAAAACGCTGGAGCGCCGCCCCCTGCGTGTGCTGCGCCTGCTGGCCGGTGAAGATGAGGATGCTGCTGCGTTGTTATCCGTCGCGATGAAAGCTGCGAGCAAGCGCGTCGTCGTCAAACGCCCGCTGCGCGCCGCGCCGCTGGCCGACCTGCCGCCGAAGGTTTCACACAAGGGTCAGGCGGTGCGCTATGACGTGTACATCCCCGCGGAAAATATATCGCAGAGGCACGAAGGTGCAGTTTAGCGGGCGAGCTTGCTCGCCCATTGCCGAGCAAGCTCGGCGGCTAAACATGGGCGATGGTCATGCCTTGGCCGCTAATCCGCAATCTCCGCCTCGACCAGTTTGGCCAGCAGGATCAGCGACTCCTGCCAGCCCAGGTAACAGGCTTCGGGCGGGATCACGTCCGGGATACCGGCCTGCGTGATGTTCAACTCCGTGCCGACGGTGACAGGCTTGAGCGTGATCGTGACCTGGATTGTTCCCGGCAGGTTGGGATCATCGAATTCGTCCGTGTATCGAATCCGCTCGTGGGGCTTTAGTTCCAGGAATTCGCCGCCGAAGGAATGGCTCTTGCCGGTGGTGAAATTGGTGAACGACATCTTGAATCGGCCGCCGACTTTGGCGTCCAGGTGATGGACCTTGCAGGTAAAGCCGTTGGGCGGCAGCCACTTGGTCATGGCGTCGGCATCGAGAAAAGCGCGATAAACCCGCTCGGGGCTGGCACGCAGCACGCGGTGAAGCTGGATGGTGCTCGGCATCGTTTTGCCTTTCCGCAAACACCCGCCCTCGCATGATGGTTGATGACAGTCAATGACCCCGCCTGCTTCAAGTATAGCGCCCTCAATCCGCGCTTTGGCATGGTCGCTTAAGCGACCATGCCGTCGATCATGTGCCAAGCGGTAGATCCGGGCTTGCCCGGACAAGTGTTGGATGCTGATTCGTGTCCGGGCAGGCTCGGACCGACGTGCTTCATGCCGATCGCGCCATGAGCCGGCGTTCCCGATCGGCCGCAAACGCCAGACAGGCCAGAATGTCTTCGCGTTCGAAGTCGGGCAGTTCCGCGAGAATCTGCTGCTCGCTCATGCCCGCCGCCAGGTACTCCAGCACATCATAGACGGTGATGCGCAGCCCCCGTATGCACGGCTTTCCAACCACGTCTCAGCCACCACTTGATGCGGGGGCACAAATTGCGAGGCCGTTGCCGGCTGCGGCGAATCCGGATGAGGATATCATCCTGCACCTGCGGATCATCTACGCCAACAACCGTCAATTTCACAATGCGGCCAAACATGACGTATGGCTCGTGGCAACCTCGATCACTCCGGCGTTTCGACCTTGCCGGTGGCTTTGTCGATGTACTGCTGCGGCCATTTGTGCAGCAGCAGCAGGGGGGCGGCGATGGCGATCGAGCTGTAGGTGCCCACGATGATGCCCACGATCATGGCGAAGGCGAAGCCGTGCACGCCCGGACCGCCCACCGCGTACAGCACCACCAGGGCCAGCATGGTCGTGCCGCTGGTCAGCACGGTTCGGCTGATGGTCTGGTTGATCGAGTCGTTGATGATGGCGGGCGTGGCGTAGCTGAGGCGGCCGCGGTTTTCACGGATGCGGTCGAAGACGATGATCGTGTCGTTGAGCGAATAGCCGATGATCGTCAGCATGGCGGCCACGATGGCGATGTTGACCTTGAACGGCTCGATCATCAGGACGTTGTCGCCCAGCAAGTGATAGATCCAGGCGCTGGCGGCCACCATGCCCAGGGCGATGGTCACGTCATGCACCAACGCAGCGATCGCCGCCAGCCCATAGCGGATGCTGCCGAAGCGGAACCAGATATAGACCACCACCGCCAACAGTGAGAGCACCACGGCGGCGATGGCCTGCTGCTTCATGGTGTCGGAAACGGAGGCGGAGAAGTTGGATACGCTGGCCAGCGAGGTGTCGCGGGTCAGTGCGTCGCGGGCCAGTTGCCATTCGGTGTCCGCCAGGCCGTCGGTTTCAGCAAAGGCGTCGGGCTCGACGGTGTAATTGGTCTGGGCATCGCGGGTGACCACCGCCACGGAGCGGTACAGCGGCGTGCCCTTGTCGCTTTCGCCGGCCAGGTCCAAGCCGATGACGGTGAACTGGCGATAGCCGAGTTTCTCGTAAGCGGGCTGAAGTCTCATGCGGCGGATGCGTTCGGTGATGTCCGCCACGTCGGCGGCCGGCTCGAGTTGGTCGATGACGATGGCCACGCCGCCCAGGTATTCCGAGACGTCGGCATGCACATCCGGGCGGTGGATGTTGTCACCCAGGTCCGCGCCGCGCACGATGTACGCCGGGGCTGCTTCCACGCGCTGCACCTGCGAATCGGCAAACTCGTAAGGCTTGGAGGCGGTGACGTAGTCGGCGAAGGCAGCCTTGACGGTGTCGCTGACCGCCTGCGAGTCGGTGATGAGCGTGGAGACATTGAAGGCCGCGGCGTGCATGGCGTCGCTTTCGCCTTCGGTGACTACCACGGCCTCGGCCAGCAGCGAAAACTCCACGGGTTTTTCCGCCAGCTCGCCGGGCTTCTTGCCTTCCTCCGCCAGGCGTTTGGCTTCCTGCTGATCGTTCTCGAATCGCTCGTCAGCCCGCTCGACCACCGGGTGCATGGCTTCATACACCGACTTCTCCGCGGCTGGGAGCGTCGCGGGATCGACGCCCCTGCGGATCTGGTCGCCCATCTTGCCGAAGTCAGCCAGGGTCTGGCGCACTTCGTCGATGGGCAGCGTCTTGCCTTCATCCAGCCGGAAGCTGACCTGCGTGCCGGAGCGGAACTCGACGTCGAGCATGTTCGCCCCGCGCTCATAGACCACCACCGCGCCGCAGATGACAAAGACAGCGCTGATGGGAATAAATGCGTAGCGCAGGCGGAGCCAGTTGATGTTGGGCCGCAGCAGCTTGCCGATGGCGGGCACCGTGCCGGGCAGCATGGGCAGCTTGCGCAGGCGGCAGTAGATGACCATCAGGTCGATCATCACCCGCGTGCAGAACAGTGCGGTGAACAGCGTGGCCAGGATGCCGACCATCAGCGTCTGGGCGAAGCCGACGATGTCCGCGGTGGCCGTGTAGTAGAGCACGACGCAGGTGATCAGCGTGGTGAGGTTGGCATCGATGATGGTCGATAACGCCTTGCCGTAACCCTGGCGCACGGAGGTGGGCAGGTCGGCCCCGTGCTCCGATTCCTCGCGCATGCGCTCGAAGATCAGCACGTTGGCATCGACCGCCATGCCGATGGTCAGCACGATGCCCGCGATGCCCGGCAATGTGAACGTGGCCTCGAACATGGCCATCACGCCCAGGATCAGCACCATGTTGGCAAACAAGGCGAAGTCCGCCACCGCCCCGGCCAGGAAGTAGTAGAACAGCATGAACACCGCCACCGCGATCAGTGACACGTAAGCCGCTTCCAGGCCGCGCTTGAGATTGTCCTGGCCCAGTTGCGGGCCGGTGGTCTTGATGCTGATGGGATATTCGCCCAGTTCCGCTTCGGTGGAGCCGGCCTTGAGGGTGCGCAGCAGGTAGTCCAGTTCCTGCACGCTGAAGTCGCCGGTGATGATGCCCTGGCCGCGGATCTTGTCGCGCAGGTTGGGCGCCGAGATGACCCGGCCGTCGAGCAGGATGGCCATGGGCCGGCCGACGTTGTCGCCGGTCACCGCGCCCATCAGTCCCGCCCCGCGGGCGTCAGTCTCGAAGGCCACGGCCGGCTTGCCCATCTGATCGACGGTGCGGGTGGCGCTGCGCAGCCTCCAGTCCTGGCGTTTGGTCATGGCCAGGTTGCCGGCGTCCGCCAGCAGGACGTAGTAGTCATCGGCATAAGCCTGGCCGATCAGTTCGCGCTCGAGGAAGAATGCTTCGGGATTCTCCGCCAAGGCTCTTTTTTCCGAGGGTTTGTCAGCGAACTGGGCGGGATCGTCCACGATGTACCAGCGCCACGGTTGGCCGGCTCCGCCGCGCGGGCCTTCATCGCGCAGTTGCTCACGGAACTCGGCAGCATTGGCGGGGCGGTCCGGTGTGGCGGCGATGCGAAACTCCAGCACGCCCGAGCCGCGCAGCATGGCGATCAGATCGTTGGGATCGTCCAGCGGGCCTTTCTTCTGCTCGTAAGCGGCATAAGCGCTCAGCACGGCATCGATCTCCGTGCCGCGGTCGGTATGCTTCTGCTTCAACTCGTCGGCCGCGACCTGCCGCTTGCTGGGCTGGGTGACGATGTCAGAGGTGTTGGGTTGATCGATGACCCGTTGCAGTTCGTTGGGCGTGATGTTGGCGGTCAGCACGCCGGCACGAAGCTGATCAAAGAGCTTCTGGGCCTCGTTGACCGCGCGGGCGGCCTCGATGACCTGCTCCTGGAGGGCGGCCCGTTGTCCATCGTCCGCGGCTGTTTCGTTGAGCTTCTGCTGCAACTGCTGGTAGGGATCGCGGGCGGCGGTCAGGGCGTCGGAGGCCAAAGCCAGGTCCTTGAGCTGCTGGAGCAGCTCTCCCCCGGAAGTCGTGCCCGCCAGTTGGGCCAGGCGCTGGTTGCGTGGCTCGCCTTCCAGGCGGAGTGCGGCATCGACGTCGCGCGGCTCGAGGTTGCCGGTCAGCAGCTTGTCGCGGGCATCGACGTAAGCCTGCCGCAACTGCTTGATGTCATCACCGGCCAGGGCCATCTGGATCTCGATGCGGTTGCCGGCAATGCGGCGCCACTGAAGATTGCGGATGCCGCCGGGATCGATGCGGTTGCGCAGGACGTTGATCATGTCGTCGATCATGCCGGCCGGGTTTTCGGCGTCGGCGGGCAGTTTGACGTCATAGACCAGCGTGGTGCCGCCGGCCAGGTCCAGACCCTTGCGCAGCGGGTAGGTCTTGAGGATCAGCGCAAACAGCGCAAAGACCAGGATGATGAGGATCGGTTTCCAGAGGGGGTATTTCATGGGCGCGAGTTCCTAGGCAACGGGTATCGGGTTTCGGGTATCGGGTTTCGGGTCGAGACAAGATTGCCTTTCACCCGATACCCGAATCCCGATACCCGATACCCGATTCTTCATTTTCCCCCGTCCGCACTGTGCGGCTCGATCACGTTCTGGATCGCGCTTTTGACGTAGCGGATGCGGGTGTTGGAGTTTTCATCGACCTTGAGGACGACCTCGTTGTCCTTGATTTCGGTGATCACGCCCAGCACGCCGCCAATGGTCTGTACGCGGTCGCCTTTGCCCATGGCCGCCAGCATGGCAGCCCGGCGTTTCTTCTCCTTGCGGCCGCCGCTGCCCATCATGAAGATGAACAGGAACATCACCGCCAGCATGATCAGCAGCGTGCTGCCGCCGAAGGGGCTGGCCGGAGGCGCCTGGTTCTGTCCTGTGCCGTTACTTCCGGGGGCAGTCGTGGTGGTGTCACTGCCGGGGGCGGGGGTCTCCATGGTTGGCGGGGGGGCGGATTCCTGGGCCAGCAGCAGGGGTAGGTCAGTCCACATGGTCGTCCTCGGGGCTGGTTTGAGGTTGCGTAAACGCCACCGGCCACTGCCGGGCGAATAAAGACCAGCCATTAGACCGAATCGCCGTGCGAATGTCCAACAGCAGCCGCTGGAAGTGCCTCAGATTATGCAGGCTTACGAGAATCGGTCCAAGCATCTCCCCGGCCAGGAAAAGGTGGCGCAGATAGCTGCGGGAGAAACAGGATCGGGTGTCAGATCGGGTATCGGGTATCGGGTATCGGGTTTCGGGTGAAGGCCACAGAGGGCTGGCGTCCTCTTCCGACCCGATACCCGATACCCGATACCCGACATCCGACGACTCCCGATACCCAATACCCGACTCCTCCGCACATGCCGGGCAGTCGCAACCCTCCTCGATCGGCCGGGGATCGTCGCGGAACTTGGCGTTCTTGAGCCGGATCTGCCCGGTGCGGGTGAAGGCAGCCCCGTTGCGGCCGTTGCGGGTCGGCAGCACGCAGTCGAACATGTCCACCCCGGATCGCACCGCCGCCACGATGTCGCGTTCGTAACCAACCCCCATCAGGTAGCGCGGTTTCTCCACCGGTAGTAGCGCCGCCGTGTGCTCGACAACTTTGGCGACTTCTTCCGGGGGTTCGCCCACCGACACGCCGCCGATGGCGTAACCGGGCAGGTCGAACTCGCACACGCGCCCAGCGCACCAGCTTCGCTGCTCCAGGTCGATCCCGCCCTGCACGATGCCGAACAGCGACTGCTCATCCTTGCGGGCATGTGAGGTCACGCACTCAGCTAACCAGCGCAACGTGCGCTCGTTGGCCAACTTCACGCGATCGGCATAAGAATTTCGAATGTCTACTTCCGGGGGGGGACAGTCGTCGAAGGCCATGATGATGTCCGCGCCCAGATCGTTCTGCACCTGCATCGATCTGGCGGGGGTCAGCTCGACGGTCGCGCCGTCGATGTGGCTCTGGAAGGTGACGCCGTGGTCGTTGATCTTGTTGATCTGCGCCAGGCTGAACACCTGGTAGCCGCCGGAGTCGGTGAGCATCGGCCCCTGCCAGCGCGTCCACTGCTGCAAGCCGCCCATTTGCCGGACCAACTCACTTCCCGGCCGTAGCATCAGGTGATAGGTGTTGGCCAGAATGATTTGTGCTCCGGTGGCCCGCAGAAGGTGCGGCAGAATGCCCTTGACCGCACCCTGCGTGCCCACCGGCATGAACGCCGGCGTCTGGAACTCCCCATGCCGCGTCACCACCCTGCCCGTGCGGGCCCGGCTGGAAGCGTCCTGGTGGTCGATGGTGAAAGAAAGTGCGGACACGGAGAGAGTTTAGCAATGGATGAAGGATGATGGATGATGTATGGGAAGCAGGATGTTCTGCCCATCATCCATCATCGATCATCCATCATCCTTTCCCCTCATCCCGCCATCTTCTGCCTCTCCGTCGCTTCCTTGAGCGTCTTCTTCTCCTTGCGGGTCAGACTCCCCAGCCCCTGGTCGCGCACCTTGGCCAGGATGCGATCAACCTCGACTTCCAAAGCGCGTTCGTCCTGTTGTTTCTTTTGCCAGCGGTTTTTGTTGATGCCGCTCTGGATGGCGCTGGGCGAGAAGCGATCCGCCCAGTCCAGCAGGCGCGGCCGGCGCACCAGCAGGTAACCCAGGGCCGCGCCGCCCAGGTGGGCCGCTTCGCCTCCGGCATTCGATGACCCCGCCAGCACGCTCACCACCGCGATGACCAGGAACGCCAGAGCCATCGTGCGCATGGTCATGGTGATCGGCGGAAACAGCAGACGCACCTGCTGCTGCGGAAACAGAACCGCCGCTGCGATGAGAATGCCGAAGATCGAGCCCGATGCGCCCAGCACCGGCACGAACGACGGCAGCACCCGCATCCCGGGGATCGCGCCCAGCAGTGTGGCGACGATTGCTCCGCTCACCCCGCACAACAGGTAGAACACGAGAAATCGCTTGCTGCCCCACCAGCGCTCCATGATGGGGCCGAAGAAGTAGAGCATCACCATGTTGATGAGGATGTGCAGGAAATCAACATGGACGAACTGGTACGTGAAGAAACGCCACACTTGATAGTGATGAACCGCGGTGTCCACGCTGAAGTAGGCGTGGGGCTTGATCTCCAGGGCGCTGGCGCGAAGGCTGCCGCCGAAAATGGCGTCCCACATGAACAGCACCGCGTTGATGATGATCAGCCAGGTGACCATCGAGTGCGAACCGGGGCGGCGCATGCCGAATCCGCCGCCGCTGCCGTCGCCGCCAGCATCCTCTCGCATGTAATCGCGGTCGCGCCAGCTCATGCTTGTGCGTCCTTCACAAACGTCTGGTAATACAGCAACGTGGCGATCGTTTTGCCGTCGATGATGCGACCGTCGCGGATCATGCTCATCGCCTCAGACCACGGCGTCACCGCCACTTCGATCCTCTCGGTCTCATCGAGCTTCTGACCCTGAAAGGTGAGTTTTTCCGCCAGATAGACGTACATGTATTCTGTGCAGAAGCCCGGCGAGGGGTAGAACTGGCACAACCGGCGAATCTGCTTCGCGGCGTAACCCGTTTCTTCCTCCAACTCTCTACCGGCCGCGATGTCGGGGTCTTCGCCCAGCTCCAGTGTCCCGGCGGGAATTTCATACAGCGTCTTGCCCACCGCGAAGCGATGGTTGCGGATTAACACCACGTCGCCGTTGTCCATCACCGGCAGAATCACCGCCGCATTGGGCGGCACCACCACCTCGCGCGGTTTGGTGCTGCCGTCACGTCTGGGCAACTCAATGCGATAGACGTCGAAGCGGGCGCCTTCGAGCACCTTGACGCTGTCATCAAAAGGCAGCTTGCTCATGCGGGCCATTGTAGGCCAATCGCTCGATCACATCGCAGGCCCGGTCGATCCCCGCGCCGCGCTCGATGCGGCCGGCGATTTGCCGGCAGTTCAGCCGATAACGCTTGTCTGTGAGCAGTTGGTCCAGTTTCGCCGCCGCCCGCCCGGCGTGGTAGCGCCTTGCGCGCAGCTCATCACCGCAGCCGAGCAGCCGCACCCGCCGGGCGTTCTCGAACTGGTCGTGGGCCAGCGGCGTCACCAGTTGCGGCACGCCAGCCGCCAGGGCCTGCGCCACCGTGCCGATTCCGCCGTGATGCACGAACGCATCCACCCCCGGAAGTAATTCGCTGAATGGGGCATACGTCACGTGCATCGCCCACTGCGGCAGTGTTGGCAACTGATCGCCGTGCCGCGTCACCAGCAGCGCCCGGCGTTTGAGTTTTTCACAGGCTGCCAGCGACGCGGCGAAAAACTGGCGCGCCTGCGTGTTGGCGGAGCCGGCCGTGAACGCAATCGGGCGCTCGCCCGCGGCTAGAAAATCCCGCACCCGCTGATCCATCGCGGTCAAGCCTTGCTCATCAAACAGTGGAAACCCCACCTGCACCACATTGGCCGGCCAATCACTTGCAGGCTCGGCAAACCACTCGGGAAACATCGTCAGCACGCAGCGCGGCGAATACCACCAGCTACCCGCCAGGCGCCTGGCCGGCGGCAAGCCCAACTCGCGACGGAACGCATTGATCGGCCCGGCTGCCACCCGGTCCACCAGCGCTTCGGCGATGCCAAACAGCACCTGCCGCAGCCACAACGGATACCAGGCAGGCATCGCCAGCCCCGGCATCCGCGGCGGCTTGAGCGCACTTAAAAACACCGGCGCCAACTGCACCGACGCCACCTTCAGCCCCATCTTGTCCTGCGCCACCCGCGCCCCGAATGCCAACGGCCCAGCCACGATCACCGACCACGGCTGGCTCGTGCAAAGCTCATATTGCTGCCGCAGCAACTGCGTCGCCATGCCGAAGACCAGGCGCGTGGAGCGGATGTCCGGCTTCCACAGCGCCGGATCCTCTATCACCTGCCGGAACTCCTGCTCGGTGCCGTGTTCGATGAAGGCCAGTCTCGCGCGTTGGGCCAGATCCCGGAAGTGGCCGTTGGTCGCCAGCACCACGTCATGTCCGCGCTGGCGCAAGGCCACGCCCAGCCCGACGAACGGATGCACATCACCCGCCGAGCCCACGGGCATCAACAGAATGCGCAGGCCGCCGCGGATGGACGCCGGTGCATGCGGATGAGTTTGGATGGCCTGAGTCATCCCGCCATTCATCGACGTTTACCGGCGTTCATCTGCGGTTTCACGTTCTTCAGATGTTCTTGCGGGGACGCAGACGCCCTGCGGGTCGGGCGCGGCGAGGGTAGAGCAGGACAGCGCCGCCGCCGAACAGCAGCAGAAGCGTGGCCGGCTCGGGTACGGGCAGACCCAGGGCCGACAGCGCCTGGTCGAAGGTCAGATTCAGGTCGGCGGCTCCTGCCCCATAGCTCCATCGATCGCCGAGGATTTGCAGGTCAGCCTGATTCACGATGCCGTCGTTGTTGAAATCACCTTCGCGCCAGGAGGCGCCCGTTTGCTGCCAGTGATCGCCGAGGGTCTGCAGATCGTAGAGATTCACGACGTCGTCAAGGTTGGCGTCTCCGGGAGTCCAGAGTTTCCAGGTCATCAGGGGATCGCCGACGACGGTGTTCACGAAGGAGAGCTGACGGGTGGCAGCCCAGGCTGCTTCGGCGAAGCTGTAGCCGTTCAGCAGCATGTCGAAAAAGATGTCCTCGTTGGTGATGCTGTCGGCGCCGCTGCCCGCGCCGCTGGGCAGGGGCTCTTCGACGGTGCCCAGGGCGGCCGTGCCGCCGGTGGCGAACCATTGGCCGATCTGGCCCTGGCCGCTCCAGTTGTAGCTGGGATTGAAGGAGCAGGCGTTCCAGCTTTCGTAGCTGTGAAAGACCGCGCCGTCGGCACGCTCGAACAGAAGTTGATTGGCGATGTAGTTTTGCTGAAGCGTGCCGCTGTCGTGAGTGCCGTGGCTGACGTAGCCCATGACCGGGTCGGCTGCGTCGGTCAGGGCCGCGGCCGTGTTGTCATGCAGCTTTTTCTGCCCGTTGTAATTGAGGATGTCATCGAGACCGCGCACGTAGTTGCCATTGAGATCAACGCCGCCGGTCATGCGATCGGCCGTGGGGAGGTTGCCGTTGGGTGCATTGGGGTCGTCAGCGACCACCACCACCTGGCCGAACGGCACGCGGATGGCGCGCTGGGCACGATCGATGCTGTCGAGAACGTCCTGCCGGGTATAACCGTCCAGCCGCGCGGTCAGCCGCATGCCTTCATTGGCGGTGCGTACAAAAGCCTGCGGCCCGGCGTAGGGCACGTTCTGCCCGGTGTGAAGATCGGTTTCCGGCCCGAGGTAATAAGGATTGCCGGGCAGCGTGGGTATTTGAAACTTGGCGGCAAAATAATCCTGATTGCCCATGTCCGCGATGGTGCTGATCACATCCACGCGCGTCAGTTCGCTTTCGAGGCTCGAGTATCGCCGCCAGTAGGGGATAGTGCCGGGGTTCTGGCCGGCGTCGATCCGCAGCGGCATGCCCTTGGTCGTCACGATGACGTCGATCTGATCGCCCCAGGGTTGCGTGTTCAAAACGCCGCTGCTCGGATTGACCAGGGCGCTGGCGATGTTGTCGAGGTAGAACTGGGCGGTGACCTGCTCGCCGACCGCGCCGAGGTTCAGGCCGTGCAGATGCACGTCCGGATGCACCTGCTGGTAATACTGGGCGATGACGGCACTGTCAGCGTTGTCCGCGTTGTAAAGCACCAGCACGCCGGATTCCGTTACGCCCCGCACCGCGGCTGGCAACGATAGAAGCGCCAGCACCACGGTCAACATGGCAACACGTATAGAAATGTGCCTGGCCCCCGGATTCGAATGATCAGAGAATAGAGCGCCGAACAGGGCCATTTCGGGTTCGCCAATCCATGAGCACCAGTCGCTGCCTCAAGAAGGGCGGCAACTGTGCGGCGGACCCGATCCAGTCAAGCCGGGAGCAACTGGCCGCTGCACCGGCAGGCACCAGAGGCCACCGCCATGTCAGGGAGTGTGTCGGCGGACCCGACCGCCAAGCAGGGCAGCTCCCATGCCGATCAGGAACAGACTCGCAGGCTCGGGCGAAGGACGGGGCACACCCGTTCCCGTCAGGTTCCCGAAATTGCTCTGTCCCACGAGCAGCCCCGCATTCACCATGGCGCTATCCCAGACCGGCCCATCGGTACTGGAAAAGAACAGAATGGCGCTGGATTCGCCGGCATTGAGCAACGCTGTGCTGCCACTGACAAAGTCCCACAGTGCCGAGGTCGGCTGTAGCCCCGGCTGACCAATGTCATCGCCTTGAAACGCCTTGAGCGCCGCGTCCACCGTGCCCGGCAGCACCAGCGTCGCCGGCGCCAACCCATCGACCGTGCCCGCCAGAACGCCGCTGAAGGCGCTGCTGCCGACCGTCAGTTGCAGGATGTCTTCCGTGTCTGACGGATTGGTGATGATCTGGTAGGCATACACGTAGCTGGAGCCGGGCACGGCATTGGTCTCAGCCGTGGGCGTGATGCTGTATTCGCTCAGGAACAGGCCGAGCGTGCCGGGGGCGAACACGGCAAAGTCGAGATTCACGTCCAGCACCATCGGCCCGGCGCTGTTGACGAAGTTCCGCGAGCCTTGCCAGGCGCCCATAGCGTTGGTCGAACTGGCGAGGATGCCTGCGTTCGCCGCTACTGATATCAGCGCCAGCGATAGACCCGCGGTCAATGCCCATGTCAACTTCCTGGAAGCCATTGTCTATCCTCCCTGATTATGCAATCGTCATGGAAACTCCAAGGGATCATTCAAGCATCATTATTCAGCGTCGTCGCTGCAACAGCAGCAGGCCACCGCAGGCCAGCAATGCGACGGAAGCCGGCTCAGGCAGCGGATTGCCGCTGGGTGTGGGCACGCCGCTGAGCAGGGCGGAGGTGCCGCCGTCGATCGTCAAGCTGGCGCCCAGCATCGGTGTGTTGGGGCTGGAGAAGACCAGGATGTAGCTGGTTTCACCGGGATCCAGTTCATCGGGATCGGGGAAGAGCCAGCGGGCGTTGGCGCCGACGAAGCTGGCGCTGCCGGGGCTTTGCTCGCCCAGGGCGTTCTGGAAATAGTCGATGCCGCTGGCGGGATTGGATACGCCGACGATCTCGGTGCTGATGGCGACCGTGCCCAGGTTCACCAACTGGTAGGCGTAGATCACCGCGTCAGTCGGGGCATAGGTGGCGCCGGGGAATGCCGTGGCGAACTCGGCGGCAGTGAACACCGCATAGTCCAACGTGCCTTGCAGCGGTCCATTGACAAAGCCCTGCGCACCGCTGTAGGACGAGAACGTCACGGCATTCACGTTGCCGTTGAGCACACCCGCCTCAGCGGGCAGCGCCCAGACAACCAGCGCCAGCGCGGCAACCGCCGCGATGGATGAAACATTCCTTTGTCGAAGATTGAACATCATCTTCCTCCTCAAGTTGTTGAAGAATGGCTTAACCGATCTCACTCCCGGCTGCTTCGAATCGCAGCCGACCTATCTTCCTCATGGCGAATCGATACATCCGCTATGACCGCTATTGTCCCTAAACTCGGTCCACTTTGTCAAGAGATTCTAATTAGTAATTCTTTAGTGAGTCGCGGCACAGCGGCTCATGGTGCCGTGCGGCGGGTCCGCCCGGCGGTTGAATGTTTCACATGTCTTTGTTAATTAGATGGTTACGTCGCGCCATCGCGTCGTATTGCTCGGCGAGGCGAAAGTGGGCACCGGTTGGCTTTGGGAGTCACGCCCTGTCGGATTTGCAGGTATCGGCAGGCTGTGCAGCGACCACGGAGGCACCGAGATGAACGCGAATCAGTGTGACAGGCCCCCCTGGAGCAACGCCCATCGTCCACGTCTTCCGCAGCTCATCGTCGCAGATCAACCGGCGGCTTCTGATACGCACTGCGGATCGTCCCTGATTCCGTGACCGAACTTTTCCAGTCACACGGATGCGCTTCCTCGCCCAGGGCGAAGTCGTCGTCATACCACTGTGTCAACTGTGTGAGCACTTCCGTCGGCACTGGTTTTCCATCGGCGGCGGCGGTGAATTGGGCGATGTCGTCCAACGTCACGATGTTCGGCTCAATCGAGATCAATCCCGGCTGGCTCGCTAACCACTTGAACGCGAATTGCCGCACGCTTAAACCCAGCGCCGCGGCCAGCGGCTTGATCATGGCGTTCTTCTTGAGGCCGTACACCAGCCAGTTGCGATCGCGGAACTTGCGGTGATCGTTGGCGGGGAACTTGTGGTTTTCGCTCGTGAATTCCTCATCGAGGATGCCGCTGTTGGTCGGCACGCGGGCGATCACGCCACTTCCACAAGCGACCGCCAACTCGCAGAACTCGCGCCCGGGGTCCTGTTCGTACAGGTTGAACACCGTCTGCACTGCCGCCGCGCCGCGCTGGAATGCTTCGTAGCCTTCCTCGCGCCAGCCGATGGCCGGGCCCAGGGCGATGCCGAAGCTGCGGATCTTGCCTTCATCGATCAGCCGCTGCATGGTCTCGAACAGTTCATCGCTGTACTGCGGTAGCTTCAGGTTGTGGGCCTGGTAGAAGTCCACGCAGTCGATGTCCATGCGGGCCAACGACTGCTCCAGATCGCGGCGAATGAAGTCAGCGGTGAAAACCTGCGGCCGCTCGCGATGTCCACCGCCGGACGGGCCTGGGCTCAGGTCATAGCCGAACTTGGTGGAGATCACCAGCCTGTCGCGACCGGCGTAGCGGATCGTTTCTTTAAGCAGCAACTCAGCGCGGCCTTCGCCGTAGGCTGGGGCACTGTCGAAGAAGTTCACGCCTGCATCCACGGCCGCATTCTGCATGGCGATCGCCTGCTGGTCGCTGATATCACCCCACCAGTTGGCCCCGAAGGTGAAGTTGCCGAAGCCCAGCAGGCTCAGCTTCAAGTCCGTCTTGGCCAGGGGTCGGTAATCCAAGCGTTCAACCTCCATGCTTGCGGGAGAGCGACATCAACTGTTCACGATAGCGCGGCCCGCCCAGGTTGGCGTCCTGCGCTTGCAGCCGGCGAACCGTGGCGGGAATCTGATCGACGTACTGGTTCAGTTTATCGTTGATCTGCAAGCGGCGAACCCACGCGCTCCAGTACTCATCCGGATAGGGCGGCTGCGACCCGGCGATGATGCGGTCGTAGTAACCAGCCGCCTCGATCAGCGACGCTTCGTCACCCCTGGCAAACCACGTCTCGCCGGCATAGTGCAGCACCTGCAGGCTGTCGCCGTACTGCTGGATCATCGGCTGCATCACCTCCGCGGCCCGATCCGCCTGCCCGGACAGCAGCAGCACTTTCACCTGGATCAATTCATAGGGCACCAGTTGCTGCGGCTGGAAATTCTGCTGCCACGCCCAACGCACCAGCAGGTCAGCCAGGGCTTCCGCGGTGCGGGCCAGGCTGTCGATGCGGGTGCGGGCCGCTTCGCGCTGGGCGGTGATTTCCTTGGGATCGTCGGCGATCAAGCGTTGTAAATCGATCTGTTCATCAATGCGGCTGAGCACGCGATCGATCACCGCGGCCGCGTCGTCGGGATAGCGCTGCATCATGGCGCCGGCCGCGTCCGCGAGTTTGGCCGGACTCGCAGAGTCCGGCTCGGAGCCGGGGTCTGTGCTACTTCCGGGGGCGGGGGCCGCGAGTATCACGATCCTCCGCTCCAGGGCCATGCTCACCAGGTCGTCCTGGCCCGCGTAGTCCTTTTC
This sequence comes from Phycisphaeraceae bacterium, assembly GCA_020849625.1. Classification (GTDB taxonomy): domain Bacteria; phylum Planctomycetota; class Phycisphaerae; order Phycisphaerales; family Phycisphaeraceae; genus JADLFV01. Next base: position 27,635 of record JADLFV010000099.1, on the reverse strand, counting down.
AAAATCGGCCAACTGTTCCAGGGCGCCGTCTCTGTCGCCCTTGGCATGGAGCGCGTTGGCCGACACCAGCCGCGCCGCCGCCGCCGCACGCATGGCCGGCTCGCTCGCATCGCGCTGCGCTTCGTCACGCACTTGTCTGGCGGCAGTCAACAGCGGATCAGCATCTTCATACGATTCCATCGCAAACAGCATCTCGCGACGGGCGTCGAAGTAAGTCTCATGTGACGGCGGCACCTTGCGGTAGAACTCCACCGCCTTCTGATTCTCGCCGTCGCGCTGCAGCACGCGATAGGCGTAGTACACCCGCTCGTCGTCGGCCGCCTGGCTGCTCGGGTAACGATCAAACAGCACCTGCGCTCCAGCACGGTACGCCTCGTCCACGCCCGGCGGCGGCGGGTCCTGCTGATCCAGCCAGCGCAGCATCGCCATGCCTGCCGCAATCGCCTGCTCGGCGATCGGTTGATCGGGGAAGCGGTCGGCACAATGCAACAGCACCTGCGCCGCGTCCAGCAGTGTCTGGGCCTGGCCCTCCGCCCGCAGGTACATCGCCATGCCCAGGTTGTACGCGGCGGTGGCCTGCACCAGGTTCGGCAATGCCTCGCCAGTCAACGCGCGATTCAGGTTGATCGCCCGGTCCAGCACCGTAATGGCCTGCTCCCGGTTCTGTTGACCCTCAGTTTGCAGCGCCGCCTGACCCTGCTCGCGCAACACCTGTCCCACCGCCATGCGCACCAGCGGCACGTTCGGCACGTTCTCACTTTGCGCCCAGCGCTGATAGATGTACGCCCGCAACGCCTCGACGCGCTCGCCCAGCGTGCGATCTGCCAACAGCGTGAAATACGGTTGATATGCGGCGTCGAGTTCATAACCGGACTCTGTGACATTTCCGGGGGCCGTTAGCAGCAGGCGATGCTCCAGGTCAACCGTCAGCAGGCGATACAGCAGGTTGTCGCTGACGTAAGGCTGCTGGCGCAGTTGTTCGAGCAGGCCGGCCGCGGCTTCCAGACCGGTGGTTTTCGCGGTCACCGCGATGCGGCCAAGCTGGGCGGTCAGATGCGTCAGATCATCGCCGCCTTCCGCCAGCACGCGCTCGAAATCGCGCTGAGCCCCGGCCAGATCGCCCTGATGCAGATGGGTTCGGCCGATCAGCGTCAACGCCGCATCGGCGGCCGTCGGGTCGTTCTGCAAACCGCTCTGATCCAGCACGTGCAGCGTCAACGCTCGCAGGCGCTGTCGCTCATCGTCGGGCGTGGCAGCCTGATCGATGACGCTGGCGTTGTGACCGAGCTGCGCGAAGTAGGGGGCCTGATCGTCCAGCAGCGAAACCAGGTATGCCGCCTGTGCCAGGTAGAAGGGCGTGCGTTTGAGGCGGTAGTTGTCGTTCTCGATCTGCTGCAGGCCGCCGTCGTCGCTGTCAGGCGCCGGCATGGTCTGCCGCATCAGGTCTTTGCTTTGTTCATAGAAGCGGCGATCGGCAGCCACGGCCTGCTCGAAGGCCTCGGTCACCGCGCTCTGGCAGGCCCGCTTCTGCTCAGCGGTGGGGATGCCGAACTCGAAGAACAGGTCGGCGTGCGTGTGCAGCACGGGCAGGAACTCGCCCAGCAGTTCGGCTGCCAGATCAGTTCGCCACAGCGGGCACTGCGGGTGTTCGGGCTGCGAAGCGATCAGGTTGCGCGTGGCATCGAGCAGACCCAGGTACGCTTCCTGTCGCTGGGATTCCGTGAGCGTGGCGTCGTTGTAGCGCAGGCGAAGCTGGGCGATCTCGACGCGCGCCTTTTCCACCGGGTCGGCCGGGGGATCGGTCTCGATCAGGCGCTGCAGCAGTTCGGTCATGTTCTCGCGGGCCAGGGCGTCGATCAGCCGGCTCTTGTCAGCAATCTGGGCCTGGCTGCACACGCAACTCATGCAGCAGATCAAGGCGCAGCACAGCCACGTGGTGGTGCTGCATCTGTTTCGCCCTGAATTCACGAACACGTTCAATTCCTGCGATTACTGGGCCGCGAAGGCCACGTTGGAGAACTTCGCCCGCACGGCCGCGTTGAAGGCGTTGACCACGTGCTGCCAGCGCACCTGCCCGTCGGGCTTGATCAGCAGCGGGTTGTCCGGCGGATAGTCCTTCTGCAGACTGATCAGTAGATCGTAGAGCTGCGAAAAGCTGTCGGCCGTCAGACGGTTGTTGACGGTGATGTGGACGCTGCTGACATCCACGCTGCGCAACACGATGTCCAGCGGGATGCTGGGGGGCTTGAGGTCCGCCTGACTGGGTGATCCGGCGCCCTGCGGCAGCCGCGCGGTCAGCACGCCTTCATCCGCGGTGAAGCTGGCGGTGATCACGAAGTAGATCAGCAGCAGGAAGATCACATCGATCATGGACGTGAGGTTCAACTGCATGCGCAATGGCTCTTTCGCCCGCTTCTTGCGCGGCGGCACGTGGTGGACCACCACCGGCTCGGGTTGTTCAGGACGCTTGGACATATCGTCAGCGGCTGATGTTCATCCTTTTTGAACCGCCAAGACGCCAAGAGCGCCAAGGAATTCAAAAAAGAAAGAATCAAATCAGATCAACAAATTCAACAGGCCTTTCCATTCATTGTTTTTCTTGGCGCTCTTGGCGTCTTGGCGGTTCATTGTGTGTTCTCATTTTCCGGCATATACGCCACGAGATTCACGGTGTGGATGTCAGCCGCGGTGATGGCGGTCATCAGCGGCGAGACCTGTTCGTAGTACAGCGCGGCATCGGCCCGCAGCAGCACCTCAACCTTGGCGTTTCTGGCTTTCCACTGGCGCAGTTCGTCGGTCACCAGGTCGAGTTGATCCATGCCGAAAGTACGCTGCCCGACGCGCACGAAGTGGGCCCGGCCATCGAAGGTTAGCGGGTCGATCGCCCGATCCGAGGGCGCGTAGTTGCCCGGGGCCACGTTGACCACCACGCGCTCGCCTTCGGTCAACTCGTGCGTCAGCGAGTGGTCCAGTCGCGGCACGATCATCTGCACCGATTGCTCGGCGATGATGTTGTTGACCAGCATGAAAAAGATGATCAACTGAAACACCACGTCGATCAGCGGCGTGATGTTCATCTGCGGCGTAGCGCCTTGTCGAGCGTGCTTGGCCATGGCTTAATGATCCTGAAAGAACCAGATTTTCACCGCAGAGAACATAGAGGACACAGAGCTAAAAAGTTGGAATCCAAACTGATTTTGGTCTTTCTCTGTGATCTCTGTGCCCTCTGCGGTGAATCCTTTTGTGCTCTCAGTCTTCCTTTTCATCCTCGGTCGATTTCGGCTGCGGGGTGGGCGGAGCGTCGGGGCGGCTGCTTGCTGAGGAGCGATCCTTGCGGCGGCTGCCGGGCTTGAAGACGCGGATCAGGTTCTCGACGATCACCATGCCTTCGCTGGTCAATGCGTCCACGCGATTGCGGATCAATGCGTAGGCCGCCAACGCGGGGATGGCCACCACCAGTCCCCAGAAGGTGGTGACCAAAGCGGTGGAGATGCCGCCGGCCAATGAGGCGGGGTCGGGCTTGCCGCCGGTGGCGACCAGTTGCTGGAAGGCGACGATCATGCCGTAAACGGTGCCGAACAGTCCGATCATGGGCGCGATGTTGCCCAGGACGTTGAGCATTTCGATGGGGCGCAGCATGCGCGAGATTTCCACGTCGGCCGCTTCCTCGATGGCTCGCTCCATGGCGCTGTAGCCGTTGGGCGATTCATCCAGCGCCGAGCGCGCCAGCACCGCCAGGAAAGAGGGATCATCTTTGGCCGCGTCGATGGCCTGGCGGTATTTTTTCTGATCGATCAGGTCCCGAAGCTTCTCGGTGGTCTGCGGCGGCAGCACGGTGTCGCGGCGGAAGTCCAGCACCAGCTTGATGGTGTAGCCCACGCTCATGGCTGAGAGAATCAGCAGGCCCCAGATGATGATCAGGCCGATCGGATCGCTGGAGGGCCAGAAGAACGCCTGAAAAAACGAAATCACTCCGCCCCCGGAAGGTTCCACAGCGGGCGCGGCCGCGGGTGGCGGCGCGGCTTCCTGGGCCGGCAGTGGGGCGGCAGTCAGCAGCAGCAGCAGTAAGACGGGCGTGATTCGTCGCATCAGGGATGTTCCCATTCAGTTGTTGCTTTCACTTCCAGGGCGAAGAGCGTGCAATCGTTGATAGAGGTTGGTGTCAGCCTGCGGATCGAGTTCCGCGGCGGCGCGGTCGTAAAGTTCGTTTGCCTTCTCACTGCGCCCGAGCTTTTCGTGAATGAAAGCCAGTTCCAGCAGCGAGCCGCCCACCAGGTTGCGACCCGCGAAGTCCGATTGCGGGAAATAAACCAGCACGCGCATGAACGCCAGCCCCGCATCCTTGAGCATCTCGTTGTCGCCGCTGGCCTGGGCCTGATAGAGCAACGCGATGCCGTGCAGATACAGATCGACAGCGAGATTGCCCTGCTCCTGGATATCGCTCTGCGTTTGCGTGATCGCCTGCTGGAAGTCGCCCGCCCGCAACAGGCTCGTGGCCGGTGAGTCCGCGATCTTCACCGGCAGAACCACGGCCGTAGCTGCGGATGTTGCGGCAGCGTTCCCCGGCGATGTGGTCGGCGTTGCAGGCGCTGCGGTTGCCGCGTGATCGGGGGCAGCGACTTCCTGCTTCACCGGCTCAGCCTGTTTCAATGCCTGCTCCGCTTCCCGCACGCCCGCCAACAGGCTTTCCAACAGCGGGCGCACCGCATCGTTCGCCTTCGGCAGCGATTTTTCAATCCGCGCCATCGCCTGACTGCACTGGGTGGCATCAACGCGGCCGACCCACTGCGTCGGAGGATCGAGCAGGAAATGAGCATCGCTGCCTTCGTCGGCCAGCGCCAGATACACATTGAGAAAATCATCGAAGCGCCCGGCCGCGGCGTAAGCTCGCCACAGGGCCTGATTGATGAAAGCCCCGCTCCACGGCGTGCGCGCCTTGCCGGCCGCCTGCTGCAGCAGTGCAATCGCCTGCGCCGCGCGGCCCGCCTCCAGTTCTTCGATCGCCTGCTGGTACGTCGGGTAATCCGCCAGCCGTACCGCTTCGATCTCACCCAGCGCCTTTTTCACTTCCCCGCCGGTGGGTGTGCGATAGGTCAGGTTGCCGCCAGCCAAGGCCAGGATCTGCACATCGCTGATCCAGAACCCGCTGATCTTCAGCTCATCGCCGCGCAGGGCCGCCGTCGCAGCCGGCATGGCCAGGCAGACGAGCATGAGGATGGATCGGCGCAGGGTCATGGTCGTGGTTTACCTGTGTTCGACTTCATCCTGGCTGAGGAACTTGTAGTAACCGCCGGTGCGTTCAGCGATCATCTCCAGCGTGCCGCGCTTGCCGGGGATGCTCTCCAGCGGATCGGGATAGATGAACTGGATGGTGCTGATCTTGGTCTTGGCGGTGTTGATCTTTTCGATCTCGGCGAGCATGCGGTCCTGGTCGATCTCGAAACGGCCCCGGCCGGTGAAGTTGTCCGAGAGGATGAACAGCACCTGCGGCTTGTAGCGCAGCACCAGTCGGATGGCCGCCAGGGGATTGCCCGACCCGCCGGTCTGCACGTTGCGGTCGTCGCCCAGCCATTGCATGATGCGCTGCTTGGTCTGAGCGTCGGCCCGTTTCATCCCGGCCGGCGGCGCTTCGATCAGTTCGTCATCGCGGTAGAACACGATGGTGAACGCCTGCTGATCGGAAAGCTGGCTGATGGTTTTTTTCAGATCGAGCAGGACGTAGTACATGGTGTCGATCTGCGAGCCGGAGGCGTCGATGAGGAAGGCCAGTTGCGTGGCGTTGCCGCCTTCGAGGCCCAGGAAGCGGGTGGCCAGTTGCTGATCGGCGACGATCTGCTCGAAGGGCGATGCCGCGGTCGGGGTCGCCAGGTTCAATCCGATGACCTTCGAGGGCACATCCAGCGGTTTGACCGGCGGCTGCCTGGGGGCTGAGAGCGTGCGCCTGGTCTGATCGCGCTGCATGCGCTGCTGCTGCAACTGCTTCAGCGGCACGTTGGGCGTCGCCGCCAGTTGGGCCACGGGAATGATCACCTCCTGTGACGGGCCGGCCAGCGTGGACCAGACGATGAACACCGCCACCAGCACCATGCCCGCGTGCACCAGCACCGACACGCTCCAGGGCAGCACGTCCAGCATCAGCCCGTCGTGCGGGGCATGGCCGGCCGCTGCGGATTCCTCGGGTTTTGCCGGAGCTTGTGTCACAGGGGAATGATTCTAGCAGCACGTCTGCGCTGGGTCAGCTTTTCATCGGGTGCCACTGTCGCGTGCGGCAGTGCCGGGTCCATCGCACGGCCGGCGCGCGGCCGTGGCACCCGCGCAGCACATTTTCGCCCGGTCACCCGCGCCGTCCGCCGTGCAGTCGCCTGCAACATCGCTGCAACCATTTTCAGCCGCACCGTCCGCGGTGCGGTCGCCGGAGGCTTGCATTGTCGGTTCAACTTGCGAAGATGGTGCCCCACTCAAACCACCGGAGTACCATCGCATGAGCAAACGTGTGACTCGCAGCAGCAAGCCCCTGCGTCTGGCCATCATCGGCACCGGCGGCATCTCCAACACCCACCTGCGCCACCTGGCGCCCCTGGCCGACCGCGTGCAGATCGTCGCCCTGGCTGACATCAAACCCAAGGCCATGGCCCAGCGCATCGAGGATCACAAGCTCGGCGACGTGCCTCAGTTCACCGACTACCGCAAGTTACTGCGCCAGATCAATCCCGATGCCGTCGATATCTGCACGCCCAACGGCCTGCACGCCCCGGTCTCCATCGATTCATCCAGGGCCGGCTGCCACGTGTTGGTGGAAAAACCCATGGCCATGAACGCCACCGAAGCCAAGGCCATGATCGCCGCTGCTAAAAAAGCCCGCCGCAAGCTCATAGTCGGGTTCCAGTATCGTTACGATCCGCGCACGCAGATGATCCGCAAGGCCTTCGACCAGGGCGCCCTAGGCACGATTCATTTTGCTCGCGTGCAGGCCCTGCGCCGACGCGGCATTCCCAACTGGGGCGTCTTCGGCCGCAAGGAACTTCAGGGCGGTGGTCCCATGATCGACATCGGCGTCCATGCCCTGGAGATGTGCCACTATGCCATGGGCGCCCCGCGCCCCGTCGCGGCCATGGGCCAGACCTTCACCTATCTGGGAGACAAGCCCTCCAAAACCGCCAGCAGGTGGCCCAACTGGGATTACAAGACCTACACCGTCGAAGACCTGGCCGTCGGCCACATCCGCTTTGCCGACGGCGCGGTGCTGCACATCGAGTCCAGCTTCGCCGCTCATCATCAGCACGAAGACCTGATCGATTTCCAGTTGATGGGCTCCAAAGGCGGCGCCAGCTTCGCCGACGGCACCATCTACAACGACCAGTTCGACCACCAGGTCAACGTTAAAGCCGACTGGCTGGGACCGACCGATTTCCATTCACACTTCGCCAACAAGATGCGCCTGGCCGTCGATCACTTCCTCGGCCGCGAACCCAATGGCGCACCGGGGGAGCACGGCCTGATGGTGCAGCAGATGCTCGATGCCATCTACGCCTCCGCTGACAAGGGCGGCCGCGAAGTGGCGATCAAAGCCTGAGCAACGTGCCGCGCCGCCGCATCACGCTGATCGCTGCCCCCAGCAGGCAGATCAATCCGGCGCCCGGTTCGGGAATAGCCGCTGCGGTCAAGGCTCCGGTTGTCAGTCCGGGCGTCAGGACGTAGGACTGGAAGTCCCAGTAGGAACTGAAGCCGCCGGACGCGGTGTTTTTCGATTTTTTGTAGCCGTTGATGATCTGCTGCGGCGTGAGATAGCTCAGCGATTCGCCGTAATAGTTCAAAGCTGCCAAGATCGAGTTGGCGTACAAGCCCTGCATGGCGGTGCCCATGTGCAGGCCGTCGGCCCAGAAATCAAACGCGCCGCCCTGCTTGCCCGTGATGTCGGGGTTGTAGCTGGTGGCGATGCTCTTGCTGCTGGTGAACGGGACCGAAGAACTCAGCGCGTTGTTGAGCAGGCGGAACTTGTCCAGCACGGGGATGCCCAAGTCCGCGGCGAACTCCAACAGCTCACTGTTGAGCTGCGACACCGCCGCGGTGACGTTGCTGCGCAGGGCAGCATTGGCTGTGCCGCCGGTGGAGCGGAAGTCGATGTTGAACGCCTTGTCCACGCTGGCCGTGCGGAAGGGCAGCGTGGCACCCCAGTCGGGGACGTTGGCCAGGATGATCTTCTTCTGCGGATCAGCCGCGCGGATGGTGCTGACCATGGCGCTGAGGTTGCTCAGGGCGCTGTCGATGGTGTTCTGGCGGACGCCGGCGTTGCCGTTGCCGATGTCGATGTAGGTCTTGGGCACCGCGGGACTGGCGCTGCTGAAGCCGTGGAAATCGTTGATCCCGGCATCGATGACGATGTAGTCGCTGTAGTAGAACGGGGTCTGCTTGCCGGAGGCTTTGAACAGATTGGGCAACTGGTTGCTGAGCACGCCGCCCGTGGTGGCCCCGCTGTAAGCGAAGTTGAATGGGTAGTTGCTGACGGTCTTGGACGTGCCGAAGTCGATCAGCGAGCGCGAGAAGTTGGCGCTGAGCAATTCGACCCAGTTGCTGTGCTGGTTGCGCTTGGAGTTGTTGACGTACTCATCGGTGTAGCTGTCACCGAAGCAACTGAGGGTCACCGCCTGTGACTCCGTGGCGGCCAGCAGCATGAGCACACCAACCGACATCGCAATCATGAACTTGGACATAAGACATGCTCCACACCCTCGCGGGGCAGTTACCGGCAATGACGTTGTAATCCGAATCCCCCTCCTGCGGGGAAGATGCGGTGATTATATCCGTTCCAATCGGGTTTCCAAGACAATTCTGCGTCCATCGCTGCTGGCCGGCGACAATCCGCAACATCGCGGCAGTCTGGGTAAATCGGGGGGTCTGCCGGACGATCGCCGCCGTCGATCCGACATGATCGCCCAGCCAACGCGCCTTTTCAAATGTCGAATTGCGAATGTCGAATGTCGAATGTCGAATGTTCGGGTAGGAGGCTTGGGATGAATCGATCGCAATTCGTCATTCGCCATTGGCAAATCGAAAATCCAAAATTACACCATCACAGGCAGACTCATGCGTCCTTCACTGACGTACTGCAATTTGGCGGTGCTGCGCTCCGGCTCGAACTCGTCCGCTGTCAAAGCCAGCAACTGCTCAGCCAGGCGCTTGGCGGCTTCCATCTTGGGATAGCGCACTTCGCGGTAGCCGGTGACCGACTGCGGACAGGTCAGCACAGCCAGCCAGCGCTGGTAATCGCGCTGGCCGTTCCATTCCAGGCGATCGACCAGGGTGTAGTACCAATCGCGGAAGGCGCGTTCGCGGGCGTGCCAACCGCGCAGGATTTTGCGCAGGAATCCGCAGCCGGACATGATGCGCAACTGCCAGTCGGCGCTCTTCCACTCGAAGCGGAAGCGGTGGCCGAACAATTCGAACTCGGGGCGATTGTGGTGCTTGTAGATGATGCGGTCGCCGCGGTCGGGGTTGACGTTGAAGCGGCGGCGGTCGCGGCGGTACTTCTCCGGGCTGGTCAGCATGGCGGCGACGTAAACCTCGTCCTTGATCAGCATGACCTTGGCCAGGTTCCACACCACCGCCCGTGTCAGCTTCCACTCCTGTTCGGGCGTATCCTTGCGGAAAGCATCGACCACGCGGCGGCAGTAGGCGCGGGCGTAGTCCATGCCGCGGTTGGTGCCGCCCCAGATGACGCAGTCGTAAGCGCGGATGACCACGTCGCGCATCAGGTCGTCGGGCACGCGCTGGCCGCGGGTGGCGCGCAGGGTCTGCCGCATCAGCACGCGGAACTGCTTGGCCATGCGCGGGCCCTTGCCGCGATCGATCAGCTTGCCGACCCACTCGCTGGCGAACCAGGCTTCGAGCATGTTGCACTTGCGGCGGAGTGTCTGCAGCGAGTTTTCGTACTCGTGCTGAGCCTCGACCACGAACAACTCCGGCCGGACCGCGATCTTGCGCCCGATGTTGAAGGCCCGCAGGTTGCGGTCCTTCTCGCGGCTGGTGATGGTGGCGATGGCCTGCTCCATGACCTGGCGCTTCAGCGGAATGAACCCGCGCTGGAAGGCGATGCCCAGCATCATGATGTTGGCGTAGAGCTTGCTGTCCAGCACGCGCTCACACAGGTCGCCCACGTTGAACCCGACAAACTGGTCGGGCTTGGTGTATTTCTTGAGCGTGTTCTCAATCTTCCGGGGGTCGAAGTCATCGCGGCCCATCAGGCTGAGCACGGTGGGCGTCTTGGCGGTGTTGATCACGGCGGCGGTGTGCTGCGGCGATGCGACGCGGTAAGGCAGCTTGGGATCGATGGCGCGGGCCGCTTCCAGCAGGTCGATGCCGAGAAGCAGGTCAGCCTTGCCGTAGGGGATCAGGGGAGTGGCGGAGGAGGCTTGAGGTTTGGGGCTTGAGGCTTGAGTGGCTTTGCCATTGCCGTTGCCATTGCCGTTTTCACCTTCCGTGGCCGGGGATTTGGTGAAGATCAACTGGCTGAAGACGCCGCCGTTGCGGATGGCCAGGCCTTTCTTGTCCAGGAACTGCACCTCGTAGCCCATCAAACTGCCCGCCAGCACGAGGATGCCGCCCGCGGTGCCGATGCCCATGCCGCCGACACCCGCCAGGTAGCAGCGCCAGTTGTCCTGATCGGCGTGGATCGGCCGCGGCGGATCAGGGATGTCTTCGAGATTTACATGCTCATCACCCATGCGCGGGGCCTGCTTGCGCAGGATGGTCACTTCCTCAAAGGACGGGCAGGCGTGAATGCGATGGCAGGCGCCGTCATTGACGCACCAACTGAAGTCGGTCTGAATCTTGGAGCCGTAGTCGGTATCGACCAGTTTGAGTCCGGGGCAGCCGGTCTGATTGGTGCATTCGAGGCACAGTTCGCAGACCTCGGTGGCCACGTTCATGTGCGTCTTGCGGGGCAGGAAACCTTTTTCCTTGATCTGTCGGATTTCCTCGCGGCGGATGCGGCGGTTGTAGGTGATGCCGCACTCTTTGTCGGCGATGACGATCTTGACGCCGTCAGCGAGGATGGTCTGTTCGAGCAGTTTGCGATAGCGATCGCGGTCAGCCGGGTTGATGCGGACGATCTGAATGTCCTTTTTCAACTTGCGTGGGACCATTCCAGTGACGATGCGTTCGATGTCGAGAGCGTTCATCGCATCGCCGGCCATGTCGCGATCGACGCCGGGGTGCGACTGGTGGCCGGTCATGGCGGTGGTGCCGTTTTCCAGGATGATGTAGGTGATGTCCTGGCCGGTGTAGATGGACTGGCCGATGGCGAGCTGGCCGCTATGGTGGAAGGTGCTGTCGCCCATGAAGACCAGTTGCTTGTTGTCGATGAAGGGGTCCACGCCCGCGCCGGTGCCGCCGCCGAGGCCCATGCCGGAGTAGTTGTGCATCAGCGGCTTGGTGGGCTCGAACATGAGCATGGTGTAGCAGCCGGTGTCGCCGTGACAGACCAGATCGACGGGCCCGCGCTGGTGGACGCGCGACATGTAGTCGGGGTCCAGCAGGGCCTGGCGCAGCTCCAGCAGCACGCTGGAGGAATCGCGGTGCGGGCAGCCGGGGCAGAAGGTGGGCGTGCGGCTGGGAATCGCCACCTCGAACTGGGCGGTGGCGCTGATGCGGTCCAGTTCGTGGGTCAGGTTGCCGTCGGTTAACTCGATGGGCAGCGTGGGGTGCCCCCGGAAGAGAGGAATCAGCCGCTGCATGAGGATGGACGGGTTGAGTCCGCGCGTTTCGGGAACCCCCGGAAGGTCGTTGGGGAAGTGCTTGCCGTAAACCTTGACGTCCAGTTCGCCAGCCTGGCGCTGGATGTCGAGGATGGAGCGCACCTGCTGCTCGACGAAGCCGCGGCGTTCCTCGATCACGAACAGTTGATCGCACTGCCCGGCCAACTCGCGCAGCAGTTGACCGTCAACCGGATAGACCATGCCCAGCTTGAGGATGGGGAATCGCCCGGTCATCTTCAGGTCGGCCAGCGCCTGTGCCAGGTAGCCGTAGGCGCTGCCGGCAGCGATGAAGGCCATGGGCACGCGCTCGCCCTTCTGCGGGCGATGCAATATCTGGTTGACGCCCAGCTTGCGGGCTGCCTCCATCACCTTGGCGTGCTGCGAGTCCAGTTGCATCTCGCGCTGCCAGCTGCGCGGCGGAAGCAGCACGGTCTGTTCGAGATTGGGCTCGATGTCCTTGACGTAGCTGAGGGCCTTCTTCTGAAGGTGATTGATCCGGGGATAGTGGTTGGGACGGCACTCGACCGTGCCGCCGCCGTCGGCCATGTTGACGGTCATCAGGTAGCCGATGTAAATCCCGCCGGCTCGGCCGATCTTGAAGCAGATGTCGATCCAGTCCTTGACCTCCTGTGGACAGCTCGGCTCGATCAGCGGCAAGCGCACGTGCTGGGCCAGGTAGCGCGAGTCGGCCGGCACCTGCGTGGAGTCGGACCAGGGGTCGTCGCCCACCACGATCAGGCCGCCGCTGTCGCCCTGCGTGCCCGCGAGCACGCCCAGCGCCAGCGCATCGGACGCCACATGCATGCCGACGGATTTGAACGCGGTGATGGCACGGCAGCCGGCCATCTGGGCGCCGTTGACCATGGCGACGCTGATCGCTTCGTTGACCGCGATGCGGGCGATGATGCCGTGCTGCGAGAAGAGGGGGCCGATGGTCTTGGCGGTGTCGAAGTACCCGGCAATGGGCGAGCCGGGGTAGCCGGTCAACAGATGGACTCCGCCCTCGGTCTCCAGGGCGCCCTTGACCAGCAACTCGTTGCCGGTGAAAACCGCCCGGCCCGAGCCAAGGGTGAATCGGGGATCGATCTCAAGCTGGATAGGCATCTGTTCAGCCGCACCGCCCGGACGGCGCGAAAGGTTCCATGGGTCACAGTAGCGAAAGCCGGTACGCTTGAATCCTCCTGATCGCCACGCCCGCAGTCGTTCTGGACGTCAACAGGGACCGCCCAGCCGCTCTTGCATGTCCGCTATATGGCCCCCATTATAGGGTTGGTTGCGTCTGGAGGGGAGTGATTTGTGGCAATTGATGTAAGATTATTTATTTGCTGTATTTAAAACATCACCGCCGGCGGATTGGAGAGGAGGGTTTGGCAAGCTCTCACATTTTCATTGACGGACATAATCCGCAGTCTTAGCATGGCTTCTTGTCAATCAGGCGAGGGAGGTGCGGGGGCATAAACAAATCGTTGGTCAGGTCATGACGCGGGAGGGCGTAGCTTTGCCTTCGCCAATGGCTGTTCGTCAATGGCTCCTGCCGCCATGAGCGCTGTGGAAGTCTTGAGAATCCAAGGGAGGTAAGACCATGACCAGTTCGAGTCGCGCGGTATTGTGGCTGGGCTTTGCAATGGTGTTTTGGACCGTTGGCCAAGGGGGCAGGCGGCCTTGATCTTGCCGGCTGATTTGTCGCTTGGTGATACATACCAGCTTGTCTTTGTCAGCTCCACCACGACCACCGCCCAGTCGTCGGACATCAGCTACTACAACAGCTTTGTGCAGGCCGCCGCCGCCGCCACAGGGATGGGCCAGATCACCTGGCACGCCATCGCTTCGACCCCCGCGGCCGACGCCACCAGCAATGCCCTTGTAAGCACCCGCGTGTATGACATGAATGGCGATCTGGTGGCCAACGATTACATCGACTTCTGAGACGGCACGCATGCCCATGCCATCAACTACAACGAGAACAACGTCGCCAGGAACTTCAACACCTGGACCGGCACGCAGGACAACGGCACCAACGGCGGAGCGACTCACGCGCTGGGTGGAGCAACGCCGTACTGGGGAGAATGCACCTTCACCAATACGGGTTGGAGTTCGCACGGCGCTAATGCCAACACGTACGTCTGGTCCTTGTACGCATTGTCCCAGGTGCTGACGATGCCCGAACCTGACTCGCTGCTGCTGATTGCCGTCGGCCTGGCCGCATGTTGCCGCCGTCGCCGTTGAGGGTGATTGATCAGGTATCACTCAATTTCTTGCGATTCGCTCTTGTGGCAGGCTGGGTCCGACTTCCAGACCAGCAGTGCCAGCAGCACCGACACGATCGGCGCAGCCAGCCAGAAGATGCTGACCGCGGTGAAATCGTAGGTCGCCGCCGCGCCATCGACGAGGGTTTTGTTCGCTTCGATCAGTCGGCCGCTGATGATGTCCTGCAGGCCGGCCCCGATGTAGCTGGCGATGCCGACCACGCCCAGGGCTGCCCCGGCCGCCTTGCGCGAGGCAATGTCCACCGCCATCAGTCCGCCCAGGTAAGCCACCAGCGCCCCGATGGCGATGCCGTAGATCGCCATGGCGGCCATGTCCAGCCACACCAGGCCCGGCGGTCCGAACAGCAGTAGGCCGATGCTCGTGCAGTTCATCACGCCGAACAGGAAGGCCGGCAGGTTGCGGCGACTGTGGAAGAACTGGTCCGACACCCAGCCGCAGCCGATCGAACCCACGATGCCGCACAGCGGGGCGATCGACACGATCGAGCTGGCCTGCAACGTGCTGTAGCCCTTGCCGGCTTCAAGATAGAACGGGCCCCAACTGTTGATGGCATAGCGACTGACATACATGCACGCGCTGGACAGCGCCAGGATCCAGATGGCAGGGCTCTTGAGCACGCCAAGCTGGCCTTCGGTCACTGATTCCTCAGCCGTCAGTCCACCGGGCATCTCATGGGCGCTCAACTGCTGCGGGTGCAGGCCCTCGCTCTGGGGACTGTCGCGCAGCAGCAGGATGATCAGCAGCACGCCCAGAAAGCCGCCCACGCTGGCCCCGGTGAATCCCCAGCGCCAGCCCAGCGTGCTGACCACCAGGGCGGTGAGCACGAACGTCAGCGCTTCGCCGATGTTGTGGCTCGAACACCAGAAGCCGTAGAACGTGCCGCGGTTCTCATCGGAATACCATCGGCTCAACGCCACCACGCACGAGCCGGCCCCGAACGCCTGAAACCATCCGTTGATCCCCCACAGAATCGCAAACACGATGAACCAGTTGGTCCAGCCCAGGGCCAAGTTGACAAGGGCTGAGATCATCAGGCCCGTGGACATGAAGCGGCGGATGTTGCTGCGGTCAGCCAGAAACCCGTTGACGAACTTGCCCGCCGCGTAGCTGAAGAACAGCGCCGAGCCGATCACGCCCAGTTGCGATTCATCGAGTATGCCCGCATCGACGATCGGCTTCTTGACCACGCTCATGCTCAGCCGGCAGACGTAGAACAGCCCGTAGCCCAGCGTGATCGCCACGAACACCGACCATTGCAGCTTGCGCAGCCGCCGGTGCGCATCATCACCGCTGTGGCGATGGTCCGACCAGGTTGCCGGCCTGAAAAACCGCAGGATGTTTTTGACCATGCCCGCTCCGATGACAATGGCATTGAGCGCTTACGCCCCCAATGAATTCAGCGGTGAATGCATTAGGGTAATTCCCCTATTCCTCTGATCGGAAGAACTCCTATGATAATGTGCGATCGGGAGAAGGGGCAACCACGGCTGAGTTGGCGCTGTGGCCGAAACACAAACCGATTACCCGCCAACATCATGCGGTTTGTGAATCCCGGGCGAGGATGCGCTTTCCGAGCATTCAAGGGGGCAATCCCCTGAACTCGCCGGGACAGGTTCGCCAAACAACAAACAAAATCAACCATGCGGTTTGTTGTCCGCATGGGGCACTGTCGCTTCAACGATAGGAAGTTCACGATGAAGCAAGCACACATACTGCTGTTCTGCGCGATCAATCTAGTCCTGGCCACCGTGGCTGGGCGTGTCTCGGCTGCCGACCGGTTGTCGCAGGCCAACGACTCCGACCGGGCCGGCCAGGTGACATTCGACTCCGAACCGCTCGGCGGTTTTGTCCAAGGCCACGCCCCCAGCCAGCGCCTGTCGCTGGATGGACAACTGTGGTTCGATCAGCATCTGCGCGTGCTCGTGTGGGAGCAGTCAAGACCCAAAGCCACCGTCGCCTTCATGCAGAACATCGCCGCCAAGGCCCGATCCACGGGCGGCTATGTCCTGCCCCGAGCCAGACTGAATAGTCTGGCCCCCGGCAACTACCGGCTGGAAGTTCAACTGCGCCAGGCCAGCTTCGCAGGCTACAAGGTGATCAGTCAGATCGAACAATCGTTCACGGTCGAAACCGCGCCACCAACTGCAACTGAGCCGGACGCGCCGGCGCCCGTGCCCGCGTCGGAACCGCAAATCCTGGAAAGCGCTACCGACTCCCAGGAACCGACTTTACCAGCCAATAACGTAGCCGCGACTGCTGATCAGACGCTCCAGAGCACCTCGACCAAACAGGTGGTGTGGAACCTGACGCCCAAGGCCAACACCACCTACAGCAACCTCATTCTGCGCGGGGGCGTGACCGCGATCTGGCGGACAGTCGATAACGTGACCTTTATCGACTGCGACTTCCGCGACGCGGCCGTGCTGCTGACCGTGCAGGCCCGCGATGACGGCTCGGATGCCTGTCACAACTGGCAGTTCATCCGTTGCACCTTCGTCGGCGCCACCCGTTCCGACTGGGGCCATAGCCACGGAGCATTCGTCCAGGGTGCGGACAACTTCACCTTCACCAACTGCGTCTTCAGCTACAACGGCTGGCTGGGCGAGCAGCGCTTCAATCAGAACCACAACATCTACCTGTTGGACGTTGGGGATGTCACTTTCACCAATTGCGTCTTTCACCGCGGCGCCGCCCAGGGCATCAAAGGGCTTGGCTACCAGCGGCTGGAAGTGGTCGGCTGCGTCTTCAGCGGCAACCTGATCGATATCGGCAGCGATGATCGATCAGCCTCGAATGCTCTGATCGTTCGCAACAGCCGGTTCTACAACGTCGGCGGATACGATTCCATCGGAAGCATGCTCGGCTGGTCCCTGGCCCTGGAACATTACAACAACAACCTCAACTCCGTCCTGATCCAGAACTGCAAGTGGTTCGGGCCCGCGGTCACCAGCAACACCTGGGCGGTCAAACTTGCCGGCAGCGGCGTCCAGAGCGCCACCATCGCTGACTGCGATCTGACGGGCTGGCACATCAACACCGCGATCTGGCCCAAGATCGTGAACTACATCGGCAGTCGCCTGACGATCACGAACACCGTGGGAATCACTGACTCGCAGATTCTCGGCGGCGTCTTGAACAGCACCGTGCTGGCCGACGAACAAGGACTGTTGCCCGGCGACGCCAACTATGACGGTACGGTGAACCTGGCGGATCTGCAGATTCTCGCCGACAACTGGTCGAACCAGGACGCCACCTGGCTGATGGGTGAATGCAGCGGCGACGGCAGGGTGAACCTGGAAGACCTGCAAATCCTGGCCGACCACTGGAACGGTGGCGCCCCGATGGATCTTTCCACACTGGTCATCGGTCAGCCGTAGTCAGCGAAATCCGCGGCTTGTCCTTCGTTTCCTCCGTACCTGCGCGGCTGGCATTTTAGATGCTCACTGCGGCGCATCCACCCGCACACCGCGCCGATCCAGCAGGCTGCCCTCCGCCAGGTACAGGTTCACCAGGGCGATGCGGTAATCCACCACCGCGCCGACCTCCGCGATCTGGCTCTCCAGCAGGTCACGCTGCGTCTGGGCCACCAGCAGGGCGGTGCTGGTGCCCACCCGCAAACGCTCCTGCTCGGCTCGCACGGTTTCCTCGCGCAAAGCGCGCGTGGCGGCCGTGGCGGCGATCTGCCGGCGGGCGCGCTCGACTTCATTGACCGCCAGGCGCACGTCCATGCGAACCAGTTGACGCAAATTGACCACCGCGGCCGCGGACTGCTGGCGGGTGGCGCGGGCGGCCAGGTCCGCGCCTTGGGCGGCGCGGTTGCCCAGGAAATGGCTGAAACGCACGCCCGCAGCCCAGTCATAAGTTTCACCGTCGATCTCGCGCCAGGCGTCGGAGAACGAATCGCTGTAGCCGGTCTTGCCCAGCGTGATGAACAGGTCCAGTCGCGGCAGCAGCCCGTTGCGCGTGCGCACGGTTTCCAGGCGATCCTGATCCAGGCGCAACTGCGCTTCAGCCAGGTCGGGCCGCTTCTGTTCAGCCAGCAGCAGCCGATCGTCGAAATCGGTCACCGGCTGAAGCAGGTCCTGCGCGATGTGCGGATCGCTGGTCGGCGTCACCGCGCTGTCCAGCGTGTTGCCCGGGCTGGGATTGATCAGCCGCAGCAGTCGGACGCGCTGGGCCTCGCGTTCGCTCTGGGCGTCGATCAGCGCCTGCTCGCGCAGAGCGACCTCAGCCCGGGCCGCGGCCGCCTCGGTGTCGGCGAGCAGGCCCACCTCGATGGACTGCTCGATCTCATCGAGCTGCCGCTTGGCCACGTCCAGCGATTTCTCGAAGATCACGATGCGCTGCGCCGCCAGGGCATAGCGCCAGTAGGCGATCTCGGTGTCAGCCAGCAGAGCTTCGGTGAACCCGCGCAGTTCATAAACCGACGCCAGCGTGTCCAGCTCCGCCTGTCGCACATCGACCAGGTTGGCGGCCGGGCCGAACCCGCGCAACAGTGACTGCGTGACCGTCAAGCCCAGCCGCGATGCGTACTGTTCCGGGCGACGGCTGGAGGTCGAGTGATCGTTGGTGGCGCTCAACTGTACATCGGTGCCGGTGGAAAACTGCTGGCGCACGCCGACTTCCTGCGCATCGCCCGTGCTCTGCACGGAGAACATTTCGCCGGTGACGTTGGTCACCTCGCTGGTTTCACTCTCGCGCAGGGAAGCCTCGGCAAAAAGCTCGGGGTCGAATCGGCCGCGCTCGATCTGTTCAAAAGCGCCGGCAATGACCGGATTCAGTTGCTGCACGCTCAGGTCGCGGTTGTTGCGGATCGCCAGTAAAGTCGCCTGCTCCACCGAGAGCGGCAGATCCTGTCCCGCGACGATCGGCGGCAGCGCCAGGTCCGGCGCCTGCGGCTGATACGCCTCCTCCACCGGGCGATCATCGCTGCGCTGCATCGCGCGATCCCAATCGACATCATCAAACCCGTAGGGTTTCGGCTGTGCGCAACCGGAGATCGCCAGCACGGTCATCATCAACAGCAGCAGGGGGCGCAGCGCACTCATGCGGTTGTCTCATTGTGCTGCGGGTGGGCCAGCGAATACACCGCGGGGATCAGCACGAGGGTGATGAGCGTGGACGCCAGCAGTCCGCCGATCACCGCGCGGGCCAGCGGGGCCTGGGCGTCGGCGCCTTCCCCGATGCCCAGCGCCAGCGGCGCCAGGCCGAGGATGGTGGTCAGCGACGTCATTAGGATGGGGCGCAAGCGGCGGCGGCCGGCCTCGGTGATGGCATCGTGCGTGGTGTACTGTTCCTGACGGCGCAGTTGGCCGGCCTGATCGACCAGCAGAATGGCGTTGTTGACCACGATGCCACCGAGCATGATGCACCCGATGTAGGACTGCACGTTGAGCGTGGTGTCGGTCAGGAACAGCGTCACCAGCACGCCGATGGCCGCCAGCGGCACGGAGCACATGACCACCAACGGATCGCGCAGCGATTCATACTGGCAGGCCAGCACCATGTACACCAGCGCCAGCGACATCACGATCGACAGCGTCAACTCGTGCGTGGCCTTCTGCTGCTCTTCGAAATTGCCCGCCACGGTCATGTCGTAGCCCACCGGCCGGGCGATCTGACTCAGCCGTGCGGTCACGTCCCGCGCCACCGAACCCATGTCGCGCCCGGCTACGTTGGCGCGCACGGTCACGATCCGCTGCTGATCCTTGCGATCGATCACCATCGGCCCGAAGCCGGAGCGGGTGGTCACCAGGTTGCGTATCGCCACCTGCTCGCCCGTCGGCGTGCTCAGCGTCAGGTCCAGAACCTCGTCCAGCGACAGGCGCTCGGCATCCTTGAGCTGCACGAGAATGCGATAGGACTGGCTGCCCGTGCGAAATTCACCGGCCTGCGAGCCTGCGATCGCGATCTGTAATGCGGCCGCCACGTCGCGCACGTTCAGGCCCAGGTCGGCGGCTTTCTGACGGTCGATGGTGATGCGCTGCTCGGGGATGCCGGTCTCGCGGCTGAGGTCCACATCGGTGATGCCGGGGATGTCGTCGATGCCGTGGATCACGCGCTCAGCCAGAGAGTCGAGCACGTCCAACTCGTAGCCGCGCACTTCGACGTTAAGCGTTTCTTCCGTGCCCAGCAGGCGTTCGAGCAGGAACTGGCCCTGCGGGGCGCGGGTGCGCACCGTCATGCCGGGGATTTGGTCGTTGAGCTGGCGGCGAAGGTCCTCAGCCACCTGGGCGTTGGAGCGCCGGCGCAGCTTGGCCGGGCTCAGCGACACATTCATCTCCGCATCGCCGGCCCGCACGCTGACCACCGAGGCGGTCATCTCCGGCACGTTCTGATTGACGATGTTCTCGATGACCTTCATCTGCTCGTTGACCAGGTCCAGGCGGGTGCCGACTTCCATCTCACCCTCGAGGCGCACTTCGCCTTCATCGCTGGGCGGCATGAACTCGCTGCCGATCAGCGGATACAGCAGCAGGCTGGCGCTCAGGGCCGCCACCGCCGCGGCGATGGTCAGCCAGCGATGGCGCATCACCCAATCCAGCAGATCGCGGTAGTTGCATTCAAGATGCACGAAGCCCGCTTCGGCGGCGTCGGACACTCTGCCGATCCAGTTGGACTGCGCCAGGTGCTTTTCGTGCAGTTCCTGCGGCGATTCGACCAGCTTCGACGCCAGCATGGGCAGCAGACTCAGCGCCACCACCAGCGAACAGAACAGGGCGAACATGATCACGTAGGCCAGGTCCTTGAACAGCAGGCCCGTCACGCCTTCGAGAAACACCAGCGGCAGGAAGATCACCAGCGTGGTGATGGTGCTGGCGATGATGGCCCCGGCCACTTCCTGGGCGCCTTTGGTGGCTGCGTCCTGCTTGTCTTCATGCACCTCGTCGCGGCGGCGGAACACGTTCTCCAGCACCACGATCGAGTTATCGACCATCATGCCCACGCCCAGCGCTAATCCGCCCAGCGTCATCAGGTTCAGCGTCAGCCCGCCCAGGTAAATCAGCGCGAACGTGGCGATGATGCAGATGGGAATGGCCAAGGCGATCACCAGCGTGCTGCGCAGATTGCGCAGGAAAAACAGCAGCACCAGCACCGCCAAAGCGCCGCCGTAGAGCACGGAGTTGGCCACGTTCTGAATCGAGCGCTCGATGAAGTTGCCCTGGTTGATCACGGGCACGATGTGAATCTGCGGGAAGGCGGCATTGGCCTGGTCGATCTCCGCCAGCACGGCGCGGGCGACTTCCACGGTGTTGGCGTCGGCCTGCTTGCGGATGGCGGCTCGGATGCCGAGCTTGCCGTTGACCCGCACGTGGCGGGTGATCTTTTGGTAGGTGTCGGTGACCTGGGCGATCTGGCCGATCGTCACCGGCGCGCCCTGGCGGACCGCCACCACGGTGCTGCGCACTTCGTCGGTGTCGGTGAACTGGGCCGGGGCCCGCAGCGTCACCTCGTAGCGGCCGCTCTCGATGCGACCGGCCGGCAGGTCCAGGTTGGCATCGCGCAGGGCTCGCAGCACCTGGTCCAGCGGCAGGTCAAGGGCCTGCAGTTTCTGCGGGTCCAGTTCCACCCGCACCTCGCGGTTGTACCCGCCCCACAAATCGACCTGGGCCACCCCCGGCACACGCGAAAAACGGTAACGGATCTGGTCCTCCACCAGCGTGGTCAACTCCACCGGGTCCAGTTCGCTGGAAATACCCAGCAGAACGACGGGGAAGCTGTTGACGTCGAACTTGCGCACCTGCGGCCGCTCGATGTCCTCGGGCAACTCGTTCATCTCCTGTTCGAGGCGCGACTGCACTTCGATCGCGGCCGTGTCGATGTCCGTGCCCCAGCCGAAGCGCACGCGCACGTTGCTGCTGCCTTCGCTGGACTGGCTGGTCAACTCCTCCACACCCGGCACGGTGGCCACGATCTCCTCGATAAACTGCGTGACCATCCGCTCCATCACTTCGGGGCTGGCGCCTTCGTAGTCGGTGCGAATGCTCAGCGTCGCCAGTTGAACCTCCGGCAGCAGGTCGGTCCGCAACCGGCTGAGCGACACCGCGCCCACTGTCACCACGATCAGCGTGACCATCGTGGTCAGCACCGGTCGGCGCACACTGAAGCCGGGCAGACTCATCGCGCGCTCCGCAGCGAAGTTGGCGCCGAGTCAAGTGGAGCGCCGACAGCATCATCCGGTTTCGACACCACGATCTTCGACTCATCGTCGATCAACTGCTGGCCGAGCGTCACCACGTGGCCGCGGTAATCATGGAGGTTGTCAGCGATCACCTGCACGCGATCACCGTCGCGGATGCCCATCCGCACCGGCTGCCAGTTCACCTGCCCGCCGTCAGCGCTGAGCAGGAACACGCCGTAGGCGTCATTTCGCCGCGTCAGGGCGCTCTGCGGCACGATCACCGCATTTTCCGCCCGGTCCAGCACGATGGTGGCGCGGATGAACATGCCCGGCTTCAGCGCCTGCTGCTGGTTATCCACCAGCAGTTCCACCCGCGCCTGGCGCGAGGCAGCCCGGAACACCGGCGAGATGCGATGCACCTGGGCGGAAAAAGTCCGGCCCGGATAGGCATCGGCGCTCAACGTGGCCTCCAGTCCCGACGCCAGTTGCCCGTAGTCCGATTCGGTGACGTAGATCACGCCGACCAGCGGATCGATCTCGACGATCGAGAGCAGCGGCTGATTGGCGGACACCGAGTCGCCGGCATCGACGAAGCGCTCCGCCACGATGCGTTCGCCCTCGCCGGCCGACCAGGTCACGGTGACGCGCGTGTAGCCGAGGCGAATCCTGGCGGTGGCCAGAGCGGCTTCAGCTTTGCGGACCTGAGCGGCGGCGACCCGGCTGGCGGCATCGGCGGTGGCCTGCTCGGCCAGGACCGTGTCCAGGCGCGACTCCGACGCCACGCCGCGCTCGCTGAGCGTGCGCACCCGGTCGTATTCGCGCTGGGCGATTTCCAGTTGCGATTGAGCCTCCGCCAGCGTGGCCTGCGCCACCGCCAGCTCCGCCTCCGCCAGGGCCACCGCCTGCTGGTACTCGTCGCTGTCGAGCTCCGCCACCACCTGCCCGCGCTCGACGCCGTCACCGATGTCCAGATCGATCGACTCGACGCGCCCGCTGATTTTGGCGGCCACGTCGAATGCCGCGCGAGCTTCGAGCGTGCCGCTGAACGTGCGCCGCAGTTCGATCGGGCCGTGCTCGACCGCAGCCACCGCCACGGGCACCGGCTGCTGGCGGCGAGAATCTTGCGTCGTGACGTTCAGCTTGCGCCACACCCGCCACCCCAGCAGGATCGCCAGGGCCAGCACCACCGCCCACACCATGGCAGGCTTCCACTTCCGCATCACCCGGCCATGATACTGCATCGGTCCCCCGGCGGCATCGCGCTGCCGGCGGCTCAGCCCGGCCCTGGGTGCATGACAGCCTACGCGGGGTCGATAGTGTGGATCGGGAAACTCGAAATCCGAAACTCAAAACTCGAAATAACTCCCAAATCAGAACTTCAATACAGAACTTATCAGCGGCGTTTTCCTGTTCGAGTTTTGAGTTTATTTCGGATTTCGAGTTTCGGATTTCGAGTTTCGAGTTTTTTAGCCCCCGCCCGGGTTGTCATGCATCCCCGGACTTCGCGCCGCCTCACTCGCCGGCGGGGATGGCATCTTTGAATCGGTAGAAATTGAAGAAGTTGGCGTCGTGGTAACGCTCGGCTCCGCCCATGCCATCGGGATAGGCTGTGCGCGCCACACCCACGATGTCGTGATCGTCAAACTCCCAGTTGAAATAGTGGAAGCCGATGTTCTTGACGTCGGACAGGTCCTTGAGCAGCACGCGGCGAACCTCCCAGTGCCTTAAATCCCGGGATTCCAGCAGGGCGAGAATGTCGCGAATGCGGTTGGCCTTGACGGTCGGATTATAGTTCTCGTCGGTGATGATGTTGGCCAGCGTCCAGTAGCTCTGCGTGTCGGCGTGGTAACGGATGGTGAACAGCTTGCCGCCGCCGGGCATGTCGATGATGTCGCCCCCGGAATTAAAAGTAACGATGCTGGGATCCTGCACGCGCATGATGGCTGCCTTCTCGGGTTTGCCCTCAGCGGTATCGACGCGCAGGACGTTGACCACGTCACCGGCCGGATCGACCACCATGTTGCCCTCCAGCCAGCCGTGGAACCCGCCGTCGGGCAGCCAGTCGAGATTTTTTTCGATCACGTTGCTGAACGTCCAGTTGTCCGCCAGCAACAGGTCGGCATCCTCCGGGGCGCTGCTGACACCAGCCCGGAAGTGAAAGGGCCAGGGTCCGCCGCTGCCGTTGTCCTCGAAGGCCCGCCAGATGCGCCCGCCGTGCAGCGCGACCGGGACCGAGCCGGTGTGATAGCCGACCGTATCCTTCTGGCCGCGGCGAAGCAGGCCGTGTTTTTCGTCGGTCGGCGAGGTCCACGATTCGCCGCCGTCGCTGGACTTGCAGATGACCCAGTTGCCGTAGGGATCATCCGCTCCGATGGCGTAGAGGTCGCCGCGATGGACGAACAGCGTGGTCCAGTTCATGGGGATGCTGGCGATTTTGCGCCACGTCTGGCCGCGATCAGCCGAACGATACACATCGGTCAGGCTCGGCAGCGTGGGGCTGTTGGGCCCTTCATAGTTGTGCGACGCGACGTAGCGCCCGTCGGGCAGAATGCAGAACGCCGGCGATCCGAAAAATTTACCCGTGGATTTGGGCATGTGGGCGATGACGTGGCCGGGCACGGTGACGCCGTTGAACTGCGTGGTCTGCGACTCGAACATCGCCGCGTGTAGTTTGGCAGCAGCCAGGATAGCGGTGGTGAGCGCGACGAGGTGGGATGGATGCATGGGCGTTTCCTGAAAGGTGGTTTGTCAAGCGGGCAATTATACCCGTGCGATCCTGTGCCCCGGGGACGAGGATGCATCCGGAGCAACCGATCCTCAAGATGGTGTTCTGTTGCCGCGCGGCGAAATCGGCAGCGATTGACCGGCCACATCTGGGTGCCATAATTGGACAGCCGTTCTACGAGCAACCCGTCCCGCTCGCGGCTGGCATCCGAACCTTTCGTCAGGCGGCGAACACAGCAAAGCGAGGCATTTCATGAACAGGGCATTGTCATTGCTTTATGGGGTCGTGTGCTACGTGGTGTTCCTTTACGCATTCCTGTACGCGATCGGTTTTCTTGGCAACAGGGTGGTTCCCAAGTCAATCGACTCCGGCCCCGAATCAAGCCTTGCCCTGAGTCTGGTGGTCAACCTGATTCTGCTGGGCCTTTTCGCCGTGCAACACACCATTATGGCCCGCCCTGCTTTCAAACGCTGGTGGACAAAAATAGTCCCGGCTCAGGTGGAGCGGAGCACGTTCGTGCTCTTCGCCAGCCTGCTGCTGTTGCTGCTGTACTGGCAGTGGCGCCCCCTGCCGGGTGTGATCTGGAGCGTGCAGCAACCGACCGCCCAAACACTGCTGTGGGGCATATTCTTTCTTGGCTGGCTGATCGTGCTGCTGTCCACGTACATGGTCGATCACTTCGATCTCTTCGGGCTCCGCCAGGTCTGGCTGTATTTCCGCGGCCGGGAGTATCACCACCCCAGGTTTCAGACCAAAAGTCTGTACCGATGCATTCGCCATCCCATCATGTTGGGCTTCATCGTCGCATTCTGGGCAACGCCCCACATGACCGTCGGGCATCTGCTTTTCGCCGTCGCCACCACAGGCTATATCCTCATCGGCATCCAGTTCGAGGAGCGCGATCTGGTGAATTATCTGGGAAAAGACTACGACGACTACCGACATCGCGTGCCGATGCTCATACCGTTTTCGAAAAAGCGTCACGCGCAGGACGACAAGGCATAGGCCGAGAGAGTCGCTTGACCAGATCAATGATCAGCACGGATCAGCATCAGCATCGGCTTGCGCTGATCGCTCTGTGCCGATCTTGCACCGGCACAGGCGTGTCGTCGGTGTGGATCACCTTCGACTGACGGATGCGCTCGGCCATGAGTTTGACCACGCCGCCTTCCTCACAGTGCTTGCACGCGTACTTCGGCCGCACGTGTTGAATCACAAACAGCGACGCCGGCGCATAGTCACGCAGTAGCCGCGGAAGAATTGACCTGCTCCCGTATCGGCCAAGAGGTCAGGCGATGGCGTGCTGTTGCTCGACCAGCATCGCCTTGAGCATCCGTACATCGTTCGGCAATGGGTCAAGAGTCGCGTCCATGCCTCGATTGACAACATAAATTCACGATCATTCATGTTAAGACTTTTCTTCTCTTATTCAATGATTTTCTGCAAGTTGCCGTCTCGCCACATTCTCCCAACTACTTCCGGGGGCGTCGATAACGTTTGCTCCGCTTCACGCTCGACAGGTCGATCCCATCCAGCATCGCCAGCTCGCTGGGCCTCAAGTTCATTGACAATTGATCGGGGCGTACCTTGGGCATCTTGAAGACGCCTTCTTTCAGTCGCTTGTAGATCACCACGCAGCCATCGCGGTCCCACAGCAGCATCTTCAGCTTGTCGCCCCGGTGATTGTGGAACACGAACAGGTGACCGCTCAAGGGATCCTCGCCTGTCACCTGCTCTGCCTGCGCCGCCAGGCGATCAAACCCCCGGCGCATGTCCGTCGGCCCCACGCATAACCACACCCGAAGCCCCGGAAGTTGCTCGGCGTCGAACGCACCAAGACTCGGCAGACCCAACAGACTTCCCGGACTCACGTCAACGCCTCAACTACCCGACGCAGACCCATCGCATCAATGCGATCAGGCACCCGCACCACCACGCCGCCGGGCAACACCAGTTCCAACGCCGACGCCATCTCATCGCTCACCACCACCAGCGGCACAGCTAAGGCTACTTCCGGAAGCGTCACCTCCACGAACCGCGACGATGCCTCCGCCACCGGCTCTGGGCCATCACGCCTGGCCAACTGCCGACGCCAGGCGTAAAAATTGTTCTCCTTCAATCCCTCGCGAACGCAGAACGCGCGCACACTCAGCCCGCTGCTCTGCTGCTCGCTGAACGCCAGCCGCCAGAACGCTTCCTTATCCATGTCGCGCTCGAACCTGCCCATGACCCGGAAGCATGACAGCTCAAGTCATCGCTGGGAAGGTGGGTTTGCAGAACGCTTACAATCAAACCAACTTCGTTGTTGTGTGGCCGCCGAGACCGATTGTGGCGGCATCGGGTAAACGATGGATGCCATCGGTGATCTGAAACAAACCCGGGTGACGATTGTGCCATGCCTCGTTGGCGGCGGGTGTGAACTGCGGGGAGTTGATCTCCACGCCATTCATGGTGGGCACGCGGGCGGCGAAGAGCGCCGCATGCACCGCGGACAGGCCGGGATTGGTCAGATCCTGTAATGAGACAGCCATGCCATGATGGCGTGCCCAGGCTGCGGCGGTGAGAATGAAGCTGTGGCCCTTGCAGGTTTTGAGGGCAAAACCGGACCAGCCTTGCTCGCGCGCCAGCGGCATGGAAGCAAGCGTCATGAGGCCCTCGTCCACCATCACCGGCTTGCGGGCTGCGACAGGGTGCCAGTCATAGGCGTATCTGGCAATATCGCGGCCGGTGGGTTGTTCGATCATTTCCAGGGCGCGGTAGGCATCCG
>JADLFV010000098.1 GCA_020849625.1 Phycisphaeraceae bacterium | reverse complement strand
ATCTGGGCTGGACGATCGCCGCGTTCAACCTGATGCTCGACACCAACGCCGACCGCACCCATGACGACGACCGGCCCCTCTTCAGCATCGCCGATTTTGTGTTGTAAAAGTAGCACCATTGGTTATATAGCCGGGCCATCCTGGCCCGGTGTGGGAATCCCTCAATTATTTCTCGTTTGATTCTTCTGTAGTATTGTGATCTTGATTGCGCGTTACACGCGCTGACCACATCAAGACGCCCCATATGCACAAACTCAGCGTAAGACCTGCTATGCCGCCCATGAGCATCGGCCAGAACGCGGGCTCTTCATTTTTAACTGCAATTAGATGTCCAATCCCTACACCTGTAGGTACGCAAAGAACAATCAGGATAAACAGTGCTTGATCCATCCGGTGCTTCGCTTTCTCACGCAGCCGGGTTGAACTTGAACTCGATGGTCCCCCCGATGGCGCGGGCGATGCGCTGGAGGGTTTCCAGGGTGGGGTTGGCGTTGATGTTGTTTTCCATGCGCGAGAGGTTGGCTTTGTCGATGCCGGTGCGCTGGGCCAGTTCGGTCAGGCTGATGTGGCGCTTTTCGCGCTCGGCTTTGAGCATCCGCATGGCGGCGAAGGCGGCTTCCATTTGGGCCTTGACCGCCAACGCTTCGCGATCAATCCGGGGGCGATCCGCCTCAATCTGCTTGCGGGCTTCGGCGTGACGCCGCTTCTGCTCGTCAGTCAATGTCACGGTGCGTCGGCGAATTTTGGCCATAACTGTTTCAGCGGTTTATTCGTAGTGCGTCCACATGCGCAGCACCTTGACCACACGGGCTGTTTCGATGACTTGATAAACCAGCCGGTGCTGGATGTTGATGCGTCGGGAGTAGGCGCCGGCGAGGTCGCCCACCAGTTTTTCATAGGGCGGCGGGGTTTGGAAGGGATTGGTCCGGAGTAGGTCCAGCAGCTTTTCTGCCTTCTGTTGATGGCCGGAGGCTGCGAGCTTTTTCGCATCCTTTTTGGCCTGCGATGTGAAGACCACTCGCCAGCTCACCAGCCGGGATCCTCATCACACTTGTCCAACGGTGTGGCCAAGCCCTCACGGATCGACTCGCGCATGCCGGGCTGCGAGAGAAGGTAGAGTGTTTCCTCCACCGAGCGCCAATCGTTTTCCGACAGCAGCACGGCATTGTGAACCTTGCCGTTGATCAGCACCGGCTCGTGCGTGGCGGCGGTCGAGTCGATCAACTCGTCCAGCGTCTGACGGGCTTTGTCGGAGGGGATTGAAGTCATGGCATTCTTCCATCGGGGCTCTCTGAGCTAATTCTACCACCCTTGCCCAGCGAATGCCCCCGGTGTATTCACCGGGGGCTAAATGTGGCGCGTCAGTGATATCGATCCATGCGGATCTTGCCGGGGAAGCTCCAGATGGTGGTGGTGCGCAGCAGCAGGTAGCCGACGGGGGCGGCGGTGACGGCGGTGTAGAGCAAGTGAAGGAAGGCCTGCACCAGGGCGTCGTCGGCGGCCAGGGCCATGGGTTCGCCGGTGAGGATGGCCAGGCCGCGCAGTTTGAGGAGTGCCAGCATGGTCAGGTGAATGAACAGGCCGACGGCGAAGCTGAGCACGCAAAGGGCGAGGACGGATTCGCGGAAGACCAGGCCGCGCAGTTGCAGGATGGCGTAAGCGCCGACGAGGTAGCCGAGGGCGGCGGGCCCGAGGATGGTGTGGCCGTCGGTGGCGTAAGGGCTGACCAGATCAGTCAGCACACCCAGCACGAGGAAGGCCCAGATGACGGTGCGTGGGGGGGCCAGCATGCCGATGTAAACCGCCAGGATCAGCAGGAAACTGGGCGCCAC
Organism: Phycisphaeraceae bacterium; assembly: GCA_020849625.1. Lineage (GTDB taxonomy): Bacteria > Planctomycetota > Phycisphaerae > Phycisphaerales > Phycisphaeraceae > JADLFV01. Next base: position 50,184 of record JADLFV010000098.1, on the reverse strand, counting down.
GCCGTGCCCGGCCGGGTACTGCAACAGCATGCGCGTCCCGGTGTCCAGGGCGTAGGCGAGGTAGGCGGCGAGTGTGAAGATCAGCCAGTTCATGGGAGAAAACAAATTGAAAAGTGAAAAGTGAAGAGTGAAAATTCGTGTTTGCGGTCACAAAGTTGTGAGTGGGCGGCTTGATTCATTACTGTTGGTTGGGAGCTTTTGAAACACGGGGCGTTGGTGGGGTTGGTTATTAAGACGGCCGGTAAACCGGCCTCCGCCGGGGCTGTGAAGAAGACTTCCTTTTCACTTTTCACTTTCCACTTTTCACTTTTGCCTTCATTCTTCCACCAGCACGGTCACGCGGCGCAGGTGTTGGGGTTGGAAGCTGGGTCGGACGATCAACTGTTTGAAGGAGTAGGGGTCCATGGGGTCATCGCGGACGCTGGTGACCTGGCCGATGAAGCAGCCCTGGGCCTTGGGCAGCCAGCCTTCGTCGGCCAGCAGGGCGAAGTCGCCGACCTGGGCGGCGGTGGCGATGGGCATTTTGTCCTGCACGAAGGCCTGCTGATCGACATCCCACTCGAGCCAGACTCCGGAGCCGGGTCGCAGTTGGGCGCTGCCGTCGTTGGGCATCAGTCGGGCCAGCAGCTTGGCGCCGTGGGTGGTGATCGGCTGGACCTGGCTGGTCATGGGATCGACGGAAGCGACTTCGCCGACCAGGTGATAATCGAAGACCACAATGTCGCCGGGCGCGATGTGCTGGCGAGAGCCGTGGTCGATGCGCAGCAGCGGCGAGTTGGGCGGGCCGGTGACAGCGGTGATGCGGGCGTCCACCAGCACCAGCGGGGCCTGCTCGCCGACGATATCTCTGACGCGGCGAAGCTGGCGGTTTTCGCGCAGCAGGCTTTCGACATCCAGCTCCAACTGGGCGATGCGGCGCAGCACCTGGCCGGGATCGGCCGGCTCGTGAGGCTGCTGCGGCTGGGAAGCGGCGGGGCGCATGGCGACGCCGAGGTTGTGCAGCGGGGCGCGGATGGGGGTGGCGAAAGTCTCGACGATGCTGCGCAGCGGCGACGCCAGGCTGTCAGCGCGATGCCCGGGCAGAAAACTGCTGACCAGCAGCAGCAGGATCAGCAGGATCAGAATGCGTCGGGGAGTGAGAAAGTGCATGGGGAATTTTAGATTTCAGAATTCAGATTTTAGATTGGCTGACATCGTGACCATCCGTGTTAATGTACCTCACGCGGCCCTGGTGGGTTCAAATCTAAAATTTGAAATCTAAAATCAAAAATCCATCTCACATCTCGTCCATGTCCGATTCCATGGTGGCTTTCCAGTCTTCGAGATGTTCGAGGTAGATGGCGGTGCCGCGGGCGACGCAGGTCAGGGGATCCTCAGCCACGCGGACGTCGAGGCCGGTGGCGTTGGAGATCACCACGTCGATGCCGCGCAGCAGGGCGCCGCCGCCGGCCAGCACCACGCCGTTGTCCACCAGGTCGGCGGCCAACTCCGGCTCGGTGCGCTCCAGCGTGCGGGTGACGGTTTCGATGATGGCGCCCAGCGGCTCCTGCAAGGCTTCACGGATTTCCTCAGAGGTGATGACGGTTTTGCGGGGCAGGCCGGAGATCATGTCGCGGCCGCGCACTTCCATGGTGCGTTCTTCGCCCACGGGGGCGGCCGAGCCGATCTCGATCTTGATGCGTTCGGCGGTCTGTTCGCCGATCATCAGGTTGTAGGCCTTCTTCATGTGGTTGATGATCGACTCGTCCATGTCGTCGCCGGCCACGCGCACCGATTCGCACTGTGCGATGTCAGCCAGGGACATGATGGCCACTTCCGTGGTGCCGCCGCCGATGTCAACGATCATGGATGCGGTCGCTTCGACGATCGGCAATTGGGCGCCGATGCCGGCGGCCATGGGCTCCTCGACCAGATAGACGCGGCGAGCGCCGGCGCGTTCGGCGCTATCGAGCACCGCCCGCTTCTCGACGGCGGTGATGCCGCTGGGCACGGCGATGACCACCCGCGGGTTGACGACGGGGCGGTTGCCGTTGACCTTGCGGATGAAGTAGCTGAGCATGGCCTCGGTGATTTCGAAGTCGCTGATCACGCCGTCCTTGAGCGGGCGAATGGCCGTGATGCTTCCGGGGGTTTTGCCGAGCATTTCCTTGGCCACCCAGCCCACGGCGTTGCCGTTGTTCATCACCTTGTTGGTGCCTTTCCACACGGCCACCACGGACGGCTCGTAGAGCACGATGCCCTCGCCGCGCACGCAGACCAGGGTGTTGCACGTACCCAGGTCGATGCCCATATCGACGCTGAACCAGCTTAGGAGGCTATCGAGGATCAAGTGAGGCCCTCTATCTGCGGAAAGCAGGCGACATTGTAACGACCGGCCGGGAAGTTGTTGAACGATCCAGGCGCGCCGCCAAGCGAGCCGCCATTTTTCCAGATGATCGGCGATCCGGGCCGGGGGAGCGTAGTTTTATGGGAGCAAGGGGAGAAATCCGGGGGCGGGGCGGGAATCCGGGGCTTCGCAGAGCCTCAGCCCGCGGCGTGCTGAAGCGATGTGCGGTACGCGGCGAGCAGACAGCAATGTGCGGAGGAGCCTCAGCCCACGGCGTGCGCAAGCAGCAAAGCGGGGTCTGTGAGCCCGGTCGATGTCAGAGCTGAAGCAGGCTGCGCAGCAGGTCGGCCGAGACGGTCAGCGACCAGGGGCTGGCATCGGGTCCGAACACCGCGGGGGTGCTGATGAACCAGACGACCACGATGCCGCAGATCAGCGCCAGCAGCGCGACCAGGGCCAGAACGGTGTAGATGTTGTTACCCGGCGACTGGGCCATGGATCAGCACTCCCTGCAAGTCTCAAGTTCAGCCGCGGCAACGGGTGCGGCGGCGGATGTTCGATGCATTACGTACGATGGATCAATACGGGCCGGCGACCACGGCGTCGGAAGCCTGCACGGAGCCCTTGCTCAGGACCATGCGGCCGGCCGAGGCGTTGGCGTCCACGCTTTCGATCACCAGCTTGCCCAGGTACATGTCACCGCGATGGACCATGAACTCCATGCCCTTGGCCACGCCGTCGTTGGCCCCGACGTTGACAGCCACCAGGGTGGTGGCGGTGGTGTTATCAACCTGGGTGATGGCGCCGGCGATCTGGGTGTCAGGCTTGGTGGTCTGTGGCGCGGCGGCCACGGCGGTGGTGTCGGCCACGTTGTTGGCGGCCAGCAGTATGCGCAAGGCATCGACCTTGCTGTTGGCTTCGGCCAATTCTTCGGCGAACCAGCGGACCTTGCGGTCGAGGCTGTCGCTGGTGCTGGTCAACTCGTTGACCGAGTCGGTCAACTGCACGTTCTTGGTGCGCAGGTCCACTTCGTTGCTGCGCGAGGTCTTCAACTCGCCGATGAGCGCTTCACGCAGCACGGCATCCTGCTGAGCGGCGGCGGTCAGACGGGCGATGGCTTGCTCGGTCTTTTCGTTGCGGGCCTTCTCAGCCAGAATCTGACTCTCGGCAGAACGCTGCGCGGTGATGGCGGCGTTCAGGTCGCTGGTCAGCTTGCTGATCTGGGCGTTGAGATCGGCGAAGGTTTCCGCCTGCTTGGCCTGCACGGCGGAAATTTCCGCCTGAGTGGCGGCGGCCTTGGCCTGCGCGGCGCCAAGCTGCGATTGAGCGGTCTTCAGCTTGTCGTTCAGTTGTGTGTGCTTGGAGCTGTAGGCCACGAACATGCCCAGTTCGAGCACGGAAAGAATGGTCACCAGAACAACCAGGGCTTTGGTCAACGGGCTCAAGGTTTATCCTCTCGAAAGGGCTGGGAACGGCGGGTCGATTCCTGCGTAACCTACGCCCACCGCGCAGGTTCCAACGGCCAACATGATGCCGCTTCGCCGTCCACTTGTCAACCGGGGTGAACCGCAGTCGCCTGGGCCTGTGCCCCCGCCCGCAGCACCGCCGCCGCCGCCGACAGTCGCACCCGCGGGTCCGGGTCGTTCAGCAGCCCGATCAGCGCGGCCGTGGCCTGCGTGTCCTGGAACTGGGCCAGCACAATGGGGGGGTCGCTGGGCAGCAATTCCGGGCGGATGCGGGCCCGGGCCAATTCCACCGCCCCCAAGGTCACCGCCGCCTGATTGCGCAGGGCCGGCTCGGTCATGGTCGCGGCAGAGAGGATCGTCGGCAGGCTGTCCAGCACGCTTTTGACCACCACGGACCTTCCATAACGGGCCAAAACCGCGGCCGCGCCCAGGCGCAGCTCCAGCACTTCCTGCGGATTGTTGAAGATCTCCAGCAGGGCGTCCTCCATCTGCGAGACATCGCCAAGCTCGCCCAGCATGCCCACGCTCACCAGCCGCATTTCCGGGAAGCTGGAATAGACCGCGGCCCGGACGGCATCCATCACCTGACGCTGACCCAGGCGGATACGGGCCTCGGCGATCTGCAAGCGCGTCAGGTCCTTGCGCACCGGGACCGCCTGCGTCAGCGGCGCTCGGGCGGCGATCTCCAGCATGGGGTCGGCCGATGGATCACCCATCAGTCCCAGCAGCATGGCGGTGTTGGCACGCACGTCCGCGCGATCGGACATCAGCAGCCCGGCCATCGGAGAAATGTCGGCCGGCGATCCGCATTGATGGGCTGCGAAACAGGCGGCAGCACGCACCGAGGGATCGGGATCTTTCAGCAGCGCCTCGGCTGCCTGGCGATGCGTGGCGGCCCGCAGCTTGCCGATGGTCACCAGCGCGGTGAAGCGCACCACCGCGTGATTGTCTTGCAGTCCCAACTCCGCCAGCGGCAACACGCGCTGCGGCCACTGATCCAGGGCCTCGATGGCGTTGGCCCGCATGTAAGGATCCTGATCCCGGGCGGCCGTGAGCACCAGGTTCAAGGCCTGCTCCTGGGCTGCGGCCAGCATCTGGCCGGCGGTGGGCAGTGCCGAGTTCTGCGCCGCGGCGAAACCGGCCAACAGCAGGTTCAGCGCGACGATCAGACGGACCAGCATGTACTTGGATGATTTCATCGCATTAGCTCCATTCGATTTGAACCGCGGAGACGCAGAGGGCGCGGAGGAAGGCATGAAACCACGGATGAATGCAGATAAACGCGGATAAGAATTCAAGGCATTGATTTGAATCCCATCCGCGTTGATCCGCGTCTTATCAGCGTTCATCCGCGGTTCATGTTTTTCCTCTGTATTCTCGGTGTCACCGTGGTTCATGATTGATGCGGTTCATTATTTGATTTTCCATGGGCGGAACAGGCCGCCGAGGATCAGGGCGCCGGTCAGGACGGCCATGCAGGTGACCGGCCAGGCGCCCACTGTGCCATAGACGCTGATTCGTGCGTCGAGGTTCAGTGTCGCGGACGCCGTGCCCGCCTGCTCCGCAGCAATGATCGGCCCGATGCGGCCGGTCGAATCAATGAACGCGCTGAGGCCGGTGTTCACCGCGCGTGCGGTGGGCATGCGGTTCTCAATGCTGCGAAAGACCGCGATCTGCAGATGCTGCTGGCGCATGCCGCCGCCGGTGTACCAGGCGCTGTTGGTCAGGTTGATGATGGCGTCGGCGCGTTTGCGGCCGTGATCGTCATACGCCAGCTTCCGCACCACGCGACCGGCCACGTCCTCGTAACAGATCGGCGTCACCACCCGCAGCGTCCGCCTCGAGGAGGCGGGCACCTCGAAGACCGTCTGCTTGCGGCCGGGATGGATCGAGTAGTCGAAGTCGTAGGGGCTGATGTAGTTCAGGAAAAGGCTCTTGAGCCATTGGATGCGGTTGACGATGGGCAGGTACTCGCCGAAGGGCACCAGGTGCTGCTTGTCGTAGCGTGTTTCGGCCCGCTGGCCGTCGGCGTAATAGAGGAACGCGCTGTTGGCGCGGAAGGTGGGATAGCCCAGATCATCGGGATCGCTCCATGACGCGGCGCCGACCAGCAGGGGCGTCTGCAACTGCCGGGCCAGGTCCGCGATGCGCGGGTGATAAAGGCGCGGGCGCGACCACACAGCCACCGCTTCGCTGTTCAGCGCCGACGGGACCATCGTTTCGGGCCAGACGATCAGGTCCGGCGCCGGGTCGGCGGCTGCGGCTTGCCGGGTCAGCTCGACCATGGCCGCGAAATCCTGCTCGTCCTGATCGTCATCGCGGTGGATCTTGTTGTCCTGTGGCACGTTGGTCTGCACCACCGCCACCACGCCCCCCCCGCCCCCGGAAGTTGAATCATCGACGCCTGGGGACTGCGTGATGCGCGTGTGGCCGTAGATCAGGGCGGCGGTCAAGGTGCCGGCCCACAGCAGCAGGGCGGCGCGGATGGTCTTGCGGATTCGCCGTAATCCACGCTGTCCCGGCCGCATCAGCGGGCGCGTCAGCAGGTCGCAAAGCAGGCCGCTGCTCATGGCCACCAGAAATCCGACGGTGTGTTCGCCGAAAAGATCAGCGCACTGCACGATCCATCCCGCGTCGCTGCCGGCCGTGCAGGGCGCCTGCGTGTGCCCCAGGCTCAGCCAGGCGAATCCGCCCATGGGGAACATGCCGCGCAGGTATTCGGTGCTGATCCAGACCATCGGCAGCGTCATCGTCATGGCGCTGCGGTAATGATGTTGAATCCACCACAGTGCCCACACCGCAGCGGCCGCATAAGCGCCCAGCACCAGCCCGATGCCCAGTGGCGCCAGCGGGTGTACGCCGCTGACCCAGCGCACCATGAACATCCACCATAGGCAGAAGACGACAAACGAACACAGAGCCAGTCGTCCCCCGCGTCTGCTGCGGGCGGCCAGCACGCCCAGCGGCGTCAGGGCGAAGTAGGCCAGCACCCACCAGCCGACTGGTGGAAAGCTCAGCGCCAGCATCAGGGCGCACAGCAGCAGATGGATCACATGTGCTCGCCAGGAATGCACCCCGAGCATCGGCTGGACATGGCGCGGCGGAAGCGTCATGCCGGTAGTGTAAACCAAGCCCGTCCCGGGTGGCGGACGCGGGTGCGTGATGCGTCGTGCTACTTCTCTGCGGCTTCCTGGGCGGCGACGGCGGCCTCTTCCTCGGCGTGACCCCAGATGGTCAGCTCCGGCGGCACCGGCTTGGTGTTGGGAATCAGCAGGCCCAGGAAGTAGCCGACCGCGAACATGACCAGGTTGCCCAGGAGCGATGCGTAGTACAGATGGAACGGCATCTGCCAGGCGGGAGGCAGATACGCTTTCAGGGCGCACCAGGCTGAGAACAGCAGGGCGAGGATGATGCCGATGCCGACCGACCAGGCGTTGGCCCGCTTGGTCAGGAAGCCCAGCAGGAACACGGCGATGATGCCGGACTGGATGATGTTATTGACGATGATCAGGAAGTCGTTGAGGGTCATGGTGTCGGCGTGCAGCAGGGCCCAGGCCCCCAGGATCATGATCGCCGCCGACAATCCGGTCAGGATCCAGCCGACCACCAGGTAGTGCCGGTCGGTTTTGTTCTTGACCATCTGCCGCTTGTAGATATCAACGGTCACCACGCTGGCGAAGGCGTTCATGCAGGATGAGAGCGTGGACATGGCCGCCGCCGCCACGCCCGCCACCACGATGCCGACGATCCCCACGGGCACATGCGTGGTCAGAAAGTAGGGCAGAATTTCTTCCGCCTTGTGGCCCTCTGTCCCCTGGCGGATCGCGGTGGCGATGGCGTCAGGATATTGCTTGTAGAACACGTACATGCAGGTGCCGATGAACATAAAGAGCGTCCAGATGGGCAGGCTCATGCCGGCGCAGACCAGGATGCTTTTACGGGCCTCATAGGCCGACCTGGCGGCGATGTAACGCTGCACCGTCTGCTGGTTGGTGATGTAATCGGCCAGCCAGGCGAAGATGCCCACGATGAACATCATGGAGATGCTCTTTTCCCATAGCGTGGGGGCAAGCCGGGTCGGCTCCAACTGACCCGTGGCGGTGTTGAGGTCGGCAAAGGAAAGCTTGTTGTCAGCCCAGGCGCTGCTGAAGACTTCCATCAGGCCGCCGTCGATCTTGAGGATCAGAACAATCAGAATGGCAAAGCCGCCGCCCAACAGGACGATGGTCTGAATGGCGTCGGTCCAGATTACGGCATTGAGCCCGCCCACCACGGTGTACAGGGCGGTGATCACGCCCGCGATCAGGATGCACAGGTTCGGGTCCAGGCCGGTGATCAACTGGATCACCACCGAAAACAGGTAAAGAACCGCGCTGAGGCGGATCAACATCACGATCGAGTACGTGCACGCGGCGTAAAAGCGCACCCACGGTCCGAATCGCGATTCCAGATACTCATACGCGCTGGTGACTTTCGATCGCCGAAACAGCGGCACGAAGTAATAGCCGGCAAACAGCACTGAGAACGGCAACATCAGCGAGGGGATATAACGGAACCACGAAGTCTTAAAGGTATCGGCCGGGTGGGCGACGAAGGTGACCGAGCTGATCACCGCGCCGACCAGGCTCAGCCCCAGCAGGATGCCGCCGTGACTGCGGCCGCCGGCGAAATATTCTTCCGTGCTTTTGTTGCGCTTGGCGAAATAGACGCCGATGCCCGCCATGCCCAGCAGATAGACGATGATGATGACTTGGTCGAGCCAGTTGAGCGTCACGGGCGTCTCCTGGAATTGATTGTGGCGTACGGGCGGGATGTCATATCCGTGGTACGCCGGTGCCTGATGTCGAACACAGCAAGGCGGAGAGGGAGTATATGGGAATATTTGCGATGGGCCAAACCTGTTGGGGGTCCGCCATTGTCTTGACCGCATATCGGCATTGCAGTATGACCCATCCTGTCATGCTGCCGACGTTGGAATCGCAATAAACTCGGCCAGGGAGATATGTCATGGTGAACTGCGGCCCGCAACCGGAACAGGCTTCAAGGTCCACTGCCGTCACGCGAAGGGCGTTTTTCAAAACGTTGGGCGCCGCCGGGGCTGCGATCCTGCTCAATGAGTCTGCTCATGGACAGAACTCGCCGCCGTCGGCCTCGGACCAATCTTTACAACTTCCCGAAGCTCAGGACAACATGGCCTGGTTCGACGCTCGCGATCTGGGCGTGCTCGGGCGCGGTTTCGATGACACCGAATCCTTTTACGATCGTCTGCCCGCCCGCGCCAAGGACGTGGTCACCGAGCCGGTGTGGTCGTTGTCCCACGACACAGCCGGGATGAACGTGCAGTTCGAGACCGACGCCACCAGTCTCGAAGTACGTTTCTCACCACGCGATGAATCGCTGGCCATGAATCACATGCCCGCCACCGGCGTCAGCGGCGTGGACCTCTATGTCTATGACGAACAGCAGCAGCGCTGGCGATGGTGCGGTCTCGATCGCAAAGGCCTGGCATATCCCAAGTCCAACTATCACCTGTTTGCCAATCGCCCAGCCCGGATGCGCCGCTTCATGCTCTATCTGCCGCTTTACAACGGCCTGACCCAACTCGAGATCGGCGTACCTAGGGAAGCGACGCTCAACAAGGTCGCGCCCAGCCCCGATTTGCCGCTGTGTTTCTATGGAACCTCCATCACCCAGGGCGGCTGCGCCTCGCGACCCGGCATGGCGTACCCAGCCATCATCTCACGCCGGCTGAACATGCCGCACTTCAACTTCGGCTTCTCCGGCAACGGCCGCATGCACCTGGAAATGGCCCGATTCCTGGCTGAATTGAACGTGGCGATCTACATCCTCGATTCATTGCCCAACATGGTGGCCGCTGACATCACCGAGCGCTATGCCGCCTTCGTGGACATTCTGCGCCAGACTCATCCCGATACGCCCATCGTGCTGATCGAGTCCATCCACTATCAGAATGAGCACCTGCTGCCCAACAGCCGCCGCACCTTCGACAGCAATGCCGCCCTGAACGTGGAATACAACAAGATGCTCGACAAGGGCGTTGCCGGCCTGTCCCTGGTCCGCGGTGAAGACCTGCTGGGCCACGACAACGAGGCGACCGTGGACGGCACCCACGCCACCGACCTGGGCTTCATGCGCATCAGTGATGTGCTGACCCCGCACATCGCTCAACGTCTGGGACGTACGCTTTGAATAGCCGGGGCATGCACGCAAGGAAATCATCATGACGATGCCGCGCGCTCGACGAACTATTTCAAACTGGTTCAGCGTCCTGGCCCTTGTTCTGGCGGTTGCGTGGCCTTGCACGGCACTGGCGGACGAGCCGATGATGATAGGCGGCTGCGGTGGGGCGTACCTGCTGGCCGAGCCGGGCGAACTGGTGGTGGATGTCTTCAAACGCGACCGCAACACCACGGACAAGCCTTCCATTTTGAAAGCGATGCTGGTGGGGCCGGACCGTCAGATCGTCGGGCAGGCGGTCATACCCGATGACGATCGGCCCAAAGATTCCGGCATGGGCCCCTTTTTCAAAGCGCGTTTGACCGCCAAGGTTGAACGACAGGGCATCTACGTCCTGAACGTCACTTTCGCCGAGGATCGTTACGGCGATCGGGCGATTTGGGGTTTGACCACCAATTGCCCGCGTTACCTGATCGAATCTTCGCGCGGCCATCGTGACCGCCGACACGAGGAGCCGATCGTCCTGGCCGGCGGCGATCAACCCGCCGACGTTTGCTTTCATCCCCAGGCCGATCCGATCAGGATCGATGTCAGCGCCTTGCCTGCGAATGTCGAAAAGCTGACGCTCTACGACGCCGCGGGCCAGACGCTGGCCGAACTGCCCGTCGCCGACGGCAAAACCTCAGTCACCATCGGCCCCGACGTGCCGCGCGATGCACCCTTTTGGCGCCTGCGCCTGCCACGGGGCAAGGGCGTGGTGGAAATCGACGGCCTGACCCGCTGGGGATCCAACGATCCTGATGCTGACCAATGCCTTTGGACGCCCGATGCCTCCACCTGGTTCGACCTGCCCGCGCTGCACTGGCTTATCACCCCGTACCATCGCGTATTGTATCGTCAGCCGGGTGACACGCTGACTGCCACCTTTGACATCTATAACCACACCGGCGAATCTCGCACTATCGACCTGGCCATCGAAGCTGACATCAATGCAAACGCGCAGGTGACACCGGCGCAAGTTGAACTGGCTCCGTATCAAACGGCACAGGTTGTCGTGACCTGTCCCGCACCATCCGCTGCCGGCCAGTCCCGGGACATCCACATCCGCGCCACACCGCGTAATAACCCGCAGTTTTCCACTTATGCCACGCTGACCGCCGCCGCCGGCCAGGCCCCAGCCATGCGATCGTTTGATCTGCCGCTGAAGCTGTTGCCCTATCAGCATGAGAACCAACTGCTCGGTTACGAGCCCAGCTATCCCAACGATTGGGAGATGTACTTCGATTTGAACAATCAGCCGATAATGCGGAGCAATCGGGATATTCTGGCGCTGCGCGACGGCGGATGGACCACGCTGCCGCTGCGCCAAACCGCCCAGGGCAAGGATGATCTGGGCTACCCGAAGCTGCGCGGGATCAGCAAGATCGCTTTCGACAGCGACAACGACATCTACATCGCCGACCAGGACGCGGACAAGACGCTGCTGTGGCACTCCAGCGATGATGGAAAATCCTTCGAGGGCTATGACCTGGGTCCACAGGGGGCGGTGGACATCGAACATTTCACCGGCCACAACATGCCCAGCGGCCCACCGCCGGTGTTGCGGGCGATCCTCACCGAGGTCGATGAGGCGCACTTCTGGCGCAAGCTCAGCCGCCTGGAGATGTTCCTGCCGCGCAAACAGGACGGGCGACTGGTGATCGGCGAGCCGATCCTGGTTGCGGAGGGCACGCTGGGCGTCGGTTCACACTCCGGCATCCCCGCGGCTGTGGTGTCGCGCGGCTCCAAAGTGCATCTGATCTGGGGAATCGCCACCGATCCCGACAAACCCGGTCCCGGCGTGCCGACCTACGTCGCCACCTACGATCGTGACACGCAGCAGTTTGAAGGCGAGCCCGCACTGATCGGTTATGGCGAGCCGCCCAATGATGTCCACAACCGACCGAGCATCACCATCGACAGCAAAGGCTATCTGCATGCTCTGACCGGCACGCACAGCCGGACGTTTTACTATGCCCGTTCTCTGCAACCGGATACCGCCGCTGCCGGCTGGACCGAAGCGGCGCCTGTCGCTGATGGTTTGCGCCAGACCTACATCGGTTTGGTCTGTGATCAGGACGACACGCTGCACCTGGTTTATCGCCTGTGGGCCGACCATCAGCCGCCGGCGCTGCCCGGCTTGCACGCGGAACTTGAGTATCAGCGCAAGAAGCCGGGCCAGCCGTGGGAAGCGCCGCGAGCATTGGTGATCTCGCCCCTGGACGATTACAGCATTTTCTATCACCGTCTGGGCATCGACCGGCTCGGGCGGCTGTTCGTCTCCTACGACTACTGGTCCACCTACTGGTTCTATCGCAACGACCACCGCGGCGCGCGGCGGGCGATGATGATGTCACCCGACGGCGGTGACACCTGGAAGCTGGTGGATGGCGCGGATCTGAGCCGGTAACGCAGGGATCGCGCCATCCAACAGCCTGTCAATTATTGTCTTACCGCATGGCCTTGCCTGCGGCGTTCGGTCGTGCTTTAATGGGGCATCATTTGCGGCGTGTTGAAAACGTTCTAATCCACAGCTATGTTCATATCCAGGGCAGACTTACAGACCTCTGGGCAGGACGCCCCGGCTGGAGTCTGGTGTCCCCAACAGGGAGATGCGGATGCACATCCACTGCCCCTTCTGCAACTTTGATATCGAGGTCAAGGCCGGGCCCGGCTCGTATCAACCGCATTGTCCACAGTGCCACAAGCAGTTTGTTCTGGCGGTGCCGCGACAGCCGGGCGCCAAGGCTGTGGCAGCCAAAACCGTCGAGGAGTTGCGCGCCCGTGCTGGCGCTTCATCGCACCATACGAGCGCTTCTGCACCCAGTGACCGAAAGCCGCCTCCCGCATCACCGCGCGCCGGCAGCAACGCGCAAGCCACGATGACCGGCACCGGCAGCTCCGCCACCGCCGGCGGGTCCGGCTATTCCTCAGGCAGTGTTTCGCCCACGCTGACCGGCACAGGACAAACCGGCGAGTTGCCAACGAGCCGGCTCGATGGTTACGAATTGATCCGCATGCTCGGTCGCGGGGCCATGGGTTGCGTTTATCTGGCCCGACAGGTTTCGCTCGATCGCCTGGTGGCGGTCAAGACCATCGATCCGCGGCTGTCGCGCGATTCGGCTTTTCTCAGCCGCTTCGTGCGCGAGGCTTATGCCGTGGCCCAGCTCTCGCATCACAACGTGGTGCAGATTCACGATATCGGCCAGGCGGATGAGACGCACTATTTCAGCATGGAGTATGTCGCCGGCCGCTCCCTGGCCGACCAGGTCAAGTCGCACGGCAGCCTCGATCCGGAAGAGGCAGCGACCTACATCCTGCACGCAGCCCGCGGCCTCAAGTTCGCGCACGATCACCAGATGGTCCACCGCGACGTCAAACCTTCCAACCTGCTGCTGAACGATCAGGGCCTGGTGAAGGTGGCCGACCTGGGCTTGGTCAAAACGCCCGGTGGCAAAGAACCGGAACCGGCCGCCCGCTCCGGTTCAGCATTGTCCGGAGGCTCTTCCTCAAACACCAGTGCCGGCGGCGCCATCGGCACGCCTGCGTACATGTCGCCCGAACAGGCCCGCGATCCGGCTGCCGTCGATGATCGCGCTGATGTCTATTCCCTCGGCGCTACCTTCTATCACCTGCTCACCGGCCGGCCGCCCTTCGAAGGTGAATCCACCGAGATCGTGATCCATCAGCACGCCACCGCGACTCTGGTCCCGCCCGAGCGAATGGTCTCGCGCGTGCCGCAGACCCTCTCGGCCATGGTCCAGAAGATGCTGGCCAAGAAGCCGGACGAGCGTTACCAGAACATGGGCGAAGTGGTCGCCGCGCTGGAAGGGCACCTCGGCATCGAGGCCGGTCCCTTCACGCCGCGCCGCGAACATGCATCGGCACTGGAACTGGCGGTGGCTTCCTTCAACAAGGCGCCGGCCGCGCGCTGGCGCTCCGCCTTGATCCTGGCGGGAAATCTGCTTGTGTTACTGGCCGTGGTGATCGGAGCTTTTCGCGGCAACCTGAGCCTGATCGGGGCGGCGCTGGGGCTGTGGATCAGCAGCGTCGTCACCTATCAATTGATCGGCGGCCTGTTCACCCGCAGCATTCTCATCCGCCGGGCCAGGCAGTACATGTTCTCGATTTCGCTCAAGCATTGGATCATGCTGCTGGGCGGTGCGGCGGTGTTCATCGCCATGCTGCTGGCCCTGGGGTTGCTCTGGTTGTATGTCGGCACGTTGATCGTCGGCGTGTGCCTGGCGGCGGGGTTCTACTTCGGCATCGACAAGTGGATGAGCATGCAGCGCCAGCCGCACGTCGAAGGCATTCGCCGCATGTTGAAGGACATGCGACTGCGCGGCCTGGAGGAAGAAGCCCTGCACCGCTTCGTCTGTCGTTATGCTGGCAAGCATTGGGAGGCGTTCTACGAAGCGCTGTTCGGTTACGAAGCGAAGATGGATGCCCGCCGTCATTGGGGCCACGATCTGGATGGTCGGCCGCGCCCACGCTATGCAGGCTGGCGTGACGGCCTGATCGAGTGGTTCGATCTGCACCTTCGCCAGCGCGAAGAGGCTCGACAGCGTCACTACCTGCAGCGGGTTGAACTTCGCCGCCTTCAGGCTGAGGGCGTCAGTGATATGCAGGCAGCGGCCGAGGCGCGTCGCGCCGTCAGCGATCTGATCACCAACCGTCCCCAGCCTCGCCCCCGGAAGGTTGAAAAGGCGCAGGCGACAACGCCGGACCTCACAGCAGCGCAGGCGTTCAGCGAAGAAGCACCGCCGGAAGAAACGCACAAACTCAAGGCTGTGCCACTGTCCACGCGCTTGATGATCTTGCTGTTCGGCGCTCGCGGCCGCCTGTTGGCCGGCGTGGTTCTGCTGGCGGTCGCGGCCCTGTGGGCGAAACAGAATCCCAACGTGACCCGCGTCTTTCCGGAAAAAGGTCATTATCTGGCTCAACTGCGCGATTACCTGTTGCGTGTGGAGCATGTGCCCCCGTTGTCCATTCCGCCCGTGCCGCAGCCCATCTGGCAGGTGCTCTGCACGCCCACCGCCGCCCTGGCCGGCCTCATCCTGCTGCTGTCGATCATCTTCCGCGGGCGACGCATGACCTTCTTCCTCCTGCCGGTCATCATTCTGCTGCTGCGGGCGCCCTTCATGGCGACCGAGGGCGGCTTCATTATGTCGCCGCGCGAATGGACCATCGTCATCGCACTTACCTTCACGCTGCCGGCCCTGTTTTTCGGGCGCAGTGAATATGATTGATCGTCGTCAGCTTTCTGCCCATGAATACCGCCACCACACAACCCGTCCTGGAGATGCGCGACGCTGAAGGCAAGGTCGCGCGACTGCCCATCCAGGCATCCCGCCTCGTGCTGGGCAGATTGGAGACTGCAGATGTCTGCCTTGCTGATCCCCTCGCCTCGCGGGCCCATGCCGAGCTTTTCCAGGATGACGACGGCGACTGGCGCCTGCGCGATCTGGACAGCCACAACGGCACCTGGGTCGGCGGCGCCCGCATCAAGGAGTGCAAAATCTATTTCGGTGATTCGTTTACCATCGGTAATATCGCCATTCGCCTGTTATCCGGTGAACACGAGGATAAGGATGACGAAAAAGATCACAAGCCGTGGATGACGTTGACCCGGCCGCACGGCGAATGGTTTACATCGCTGCACGAAGGCCCGCCGCCCCGCGTGCGCAGCGATCACCTGTCCATGGTCGCACAAGCCGGTGCACGCCTGTTGACTCTTGATGACCCCGATCAGCGACTGGCAGCCCTTTGTCAACTGATGCTTCAGGAGCCATTGCCAGGTCGATCGGCCGTGGTTCTGCGCGTTGCACCTGACGCCGAGCCGCAGATTCTCTGTCCCGTGCAGATGCGAGTTGTCGGCGATGCTCCCCCGCACGTTTCGCACACGTTGCTGGAAGCGGTGCTGCAGCGCCGACAGGCGTTGATGGCATCCAACACACAATCAAGTCAGGACGCGATTGAACTGTCGATCGCCACCGAGCATCTGACCATGACAGCCGCTGCGTGTCCGCTTTCCGAAGAACCGGGCGGGCAGATGGACGTGCTCTACGTCACGTTGCCCCCGGGATACGCCGGCACCGAGTGGTTAGCACTGATCGTGCTGGCCGGCGAGCAGCACCGTCACGCCCGGATCACCTGGGCCCATCGCCGCGAAGCCGAGCGCATGGCAGCGATCGAACGCGAATTGCAGGAAGCCCGTCGCCTGCAGATGCAACTGGTGCCGGTGCTGCGCACGGACCTGGGGCTTGACTTCGCCATCTGCTTCGAGCCTTGTCTGGCTGTCGGCGGCGATTACGTTGACATCCTGCCGCGCGCTCACGGCCGCGTGCTGGTGACGGTGGCGGATGTCTGCGGCAAAGGCATCCGCGCCGCGCTGACGACTTCCAGTCTGCACACCATGGTGCACAGTGGCGTCAAATTCGGCTTTTCCCTGCCGCAATTGATGACCAACCTCAACGAATACCTGCTTGACATGCTGCAGCAGGGCACGTTTGTCACCATGATCGCGCTGGAGATTGATGCCGCCAACGGACAGATCAGTTCCGTGAATGCGGGCCATCCCGCTGCGGTCGTGCTCGATGGCCGTGGCAGCTTCCATACGCTGGAGGAGGCACAATACTTCCCACTTGGAATCGATAAGCAGGAATTCATCGCGAGCACAGCCCAACTGCTGCCAGGTCAGACGTTGGCCTTGTTCTCCGACGGCTTGAGCGAACTGCCTGGACCCGAAGGCAGATTGTGGGGCACAGGCGGAGTCGCCGAGGCATTGAGCAACGTGAGTGATTCATCGAATGCCGCCGCCATCGCAGCGGAGTTCGCTCAGCGCGTCGAGCAACTGCTGACCGGCCGTCATGCCCCGGACGATCGCACCTTGCTGCTGCTTCGCCGGCCGTGAACGAACTCAGGACTCCATAGCCACCGTGTTGTTCAATGTGCCGATGCCCTCGATTTCAACACACAGTTGATCGCCGGGCCTGAGATACTGTTGCGGCGTTCTCCCCATGCCGACGCCGGAGGGCGTGCCGGTCATGATGATGCTGCCGGGCAGGAGCGTCATGCTCTGTGACAAATAGCTGACGATGTTGCGGCAGGAGAAGATCATGTCGCTGGTGTTGGAGTGCTGCATGGTCCGGCCGTTGAGCGTCAGCTTGATGTCCAGGTTATCGCCATCGATATCGGTGGCGATCCAGGGGCCGATAGGCGCAAAGGTGTCGAAGCTCTTGCCGCGTGCCCACTGCTTGTCGATCTTGAGTTGGCAATCACGGGCGGAGATATCATTGCCGCAGGTGTAACCGAGGATATAGTCACCGGCCTGCTGCTCGCTGACGTGTTTGCAGCGTTTGCCGATGACGATGACCAACTCCGCTTCCCAGTCCACTTCATTGGGAGCCGTTTTGGGGATCATTACCGTGTCGTCTGGTCCGGCAAGGGTGTTGATCAGTTTGAAGAAAATCACCGGCCGTTCAGGGATCGGCATGTTGCACTCATTGCAGTGCTTGCGGTAGTTGGCCCCAATGCAAATGATCTGCGGCGGCAACACGGGTGCAAGCAGATTAGCCTTATCCATGGAAATCGTCTTACTGCTCGGTTTCCATGTTACAAACAGATCGCCGTCAATCGGGCGATAAGAATTATCCTCCAACAGAGCATACATGGTGCGTGGGCCGTGCTGGATGCGAGCGATACGTGGCATGGAACAACCTTTCAATCCCAGGCTGCGGATTCGTCAGCCAGGGGCAGGCTGACCGGGTGATTGGTGCGGGCGGACTGGTACATGGCCAGGGCGATCTCCAGCGTGTGGCGGGCGCTGGGAGCGGTGATGATCGGCTCGCCGCCGTGACGCACCGCCTCCACCATACCCTCAATTACCTTTTGATGATCGGCAAAATCGAAATCGGCGGGCCCACTGGCGGCCGTGGTCACGCTCTTGCGGCCGAACTGGCGGATCTGTTCATCCTCGGGGCGCTGGTCGCGGAACTTCCAGGTGTCCATGCGCTCGCCGATCATGATGGCGGTGCCATTCTCGCCGTTGAGTTCGATGCGGATGTCAGTGCCGGGCCAGAACGCGGTGGACGCTTCGACCAGGCCGTGGGCGCCGTTTTCAAATTCCAGCCAGGCGTTGAGCGTGTCTTCCAACTCCACGTCCTGGTGAGCGAGGTTGCACATCTGAGCACGCACTCTCTTGGCTGGGCCCATCAGGTATTGCAGCAAATCGATGTAATGGAAGGCATGTTGAATGGTGACGCCGGCCCCGCTGCGGCGCTGACTGCGCCAATCGTCGCTGTGGTAGTACTCGCTGCTGCGGTACCACTTCATGAAAGCGTCAGCTTGCAGAATGCGCCCGAAGCGGCCGGAGGCGATGGCCTCACGCATGGCTTGAATCGGTTTACGCACGCGGCAATTCAGCACGATTCCGAGCTTGACGTTGGCCTGATTGCAGGCGGCGATCATGCGGTCGGTGTCTGCCAGGCTCATGGCTGGGGGCTTTTCGACCAGCACGTGCTTGCCCGCTTTGGCGGCCGCAATGGTCGGTTCGGCGTGCAGGTGATTGGGTAACAGCACGCCGATGACATCGATGCTTTTGTCAGCCAGCAGTTCATCGAGACTGGAGCATGACTTGCACCCGAACTCTTTGGCGCGGTCATCAGCGCGCTTGCGATTGCTGTCAGCGATAGCGACAAGTTGGCAGCCGTCGATGGCGGCAATGCTCTTGGCGTGGAAGGGCGCGATCAGGCCGGCCCCCAGCAGACCGAAGCGCACGGTTCTCTTGTCGGACATGGCTACCCTCTCTTGCTTACGGGATGAGCACCACCTTCAGGGCGGCGCGGGTGTCGATCAATTCAAATGCGCGTTCCCACTCCAGCAGGGGCACGCGATGAGTCACCACCTTACCGGCTGGCAGTTGCCCGGAGGCTACCAGGTGGATGGACTTGTCCCAGCTTGTGTAACTGGTAGACAGGCAGAAGAACACATCCAGCACCTTGAAGGCAGCCTGGCTGTAGGGGAACATCAACGGGCGATTGTCGGGCAGGCCGATGGCACAGATGCGGCCTTTCTTGCGAGCCAGTTCGACGGTTGAGGCAATGCCGGCAGTGGAGCCGGAGCATTCGATCACGATGTCTGCGCCGATACCGCCGCTAAGCTTTTGCACCAGTTCGAGTGGTTTATCCTTTTGCACGTTGACGGCATAAAAACCAAGCTCGCGGGCCTTGGGCAAACGCAGCGGTTTATCTACATCCGCACCGATCACGATCACGTCACGGGCGCCGCCGGCACGGGCAGCCATGGCGGCCAGCAGACCGATAGGCCCGGGACCGATGACAACGGCCAAGTCACCAGGTTCGATGGTGGCACGTTCCAGCACGTCATGCACCGCATTGGCGGTGGGTTCGATCACGGCTGCGGTGATATCGTCGATAGCGTCGGGGATGGTGTGCAGAAGTTTCTCAGGCATGACCAGGTATTCGGTCATGGCGCCGTCGATACCCCAGCCAGGGCTGCGTTTTTCCGGGCAAATCTGGATGTTGCCGGTGCGGCAGAGGTAACAGTGGCCGCAGGCTTTGGTGTGCGGCTCACCGACCACGCGGTCGCCGACCTTGAAGCGATCGACGTTGGGACCGAGCTGGGAGATGGTTCCGCTGAACTCGTGCCCGATGATGACCGGCGGCCAGTAGGGGAATTCATCATCGCGGATGTGCACATCCGTGCCGCAGATACCGCAGGCGGCCACCTTCAGCAACACTTCGCCTTCGCCGGGATCAGGAACAGGCTTATCCTGAATTTCCAGAAAACCCTTGCCTTTTTGCGTTTTGACCAGTGCTTTCATTTTGCCTTATTAGCTCCCGCAAAAGTCCGCGGCGAAAGAGGCCAGGGCGGTGGCGGCGGTGGCCAGGTCGTTCAGCGGCATCTGCTCGTAGGCGGAGTGTGCCACGCTGAGGCTGCCGCCGCCGAACACCACGGTGGGGATGTTGAGCTGATTGTTGTAGAACCACGCATCGCAGGAAGCGGTCATAGCGTCGATTACCGCGGGCTTGCCGGTGGCGGCGGCGATGGTGGAAGCGAGGCCCTTGACCAGGGGGTGATCGACGGGGCAGACGCTGCTGTCGTGGCGATAGGTGAAGTGGATGGACAAGTTTTCGGCTATTTCGGGGCCGCCTTCGTCGCGGATGGCCTGGGTCATCTCCTCCATCACTTCGGCGGCGGTCTTGTTGGGAAGAAGGCCGAGCACGCCCTCGAGCAATGCTTCGGAAGGCGCGGCCGCGGGCCAGTTGCCGGCATGAAGCTTGCCGAAGGTCAGCGGCATGGGATTGGTGAACTTGTCGAACATGGGTATGCCGCGCGAGCCGGCCAGCAGGCACTTGTGGTAGTCCTCGAGGATCTGCATGACGCGCATGGCCATCTTCAAGGCGCTGCGGGTCACCCCCGCTTGCCCGGAGTGCCCCGCCTTGCCGGTCAACTGAATGCGAAACCAGACCGCGCCACGAATGCTGGAAAGCAGCTTCAACTCGGAAGGCTCGAGCACCACGCAGGCGTCGGCTGTTTCCTTGGTGCGGGCCATAGCCAGTGAGCCGTTGCCGCCGTTTTCCTCTTCGACCACCAGGTGGGCGACCACGTCGCCGCCCAAGGGTAGGTCCAGGTCTTTGAGCGCAGCCATGGTCAGATAAGCGATGGCGACCTGCCCCTTGTCATCGCAAGCGCCGCGGCCGAACATGATGCTGTCGCGGACGGTGGGTTTGTAGGGATCGACGTGTCCCTGCGAGGGTGGCACGGTGTCGAGGTGTGCGTTGAAAAGCAGCTTTTTGCCGGGTTTTTTAGTATCACCGGGCAAAACCGCGCGCAGGTTCCAGCGGCCGTCGTACTCGATGCCGGGCACGGGGTCGCTGTAGTCTTTGTCATCGCGCAGGGCATCGCTCATGGGCACGCGCTCGACGTGACAAAACTGGCTGAAAGCTTTTTCGGCGCAGGCCATGGCAGCCTGTTCCTGGCCGGAGAGCGAAGGCGTGGCGATCAGCGCGGCCAGGAAGCGCTCGGCGTCGGGGCGGCGTTTGGCCACGGCGGCGGCTATCGATTTGGCGTTCAGCGCCATGGGTTTACTTCTCCAGGCTGAGCAGGGATTGTTCCATGATGTCGAGCGATTCGTGGGCCTCGGCTTCGCTGATGCACAGCGGCGGTGCGACGCGGATGACGTTGCCGAAGATGCCGACCGAGCCGATGAGCAGGCCGTTCTCGGCACAGCGGACGATCAGTTGCTTAGTCAAATTGGCTGCGGGCTCCTTGGTCTTTTTGTCCTTGACCAGTTCGAGGCCCATGACCAGTCCGCGGCCGCGCACATCGCCGAGGTAGCGTGACTTTTCCTGAATCTGCAGCAGGCGGGCCTTGATAAGTTTGCCCATGACCAAAGCGCGGTCAGCGAGGTTCTCTTCGTCCATCACTTCGAGGATGGCGCAGACAGCGGCGCTGGAGACGGGGTTACCGCCGACGGTGGAGGACATGTCGCCTTTGCCCAGGCAGTCGATCACATCACCGCGTGCAGCGACGGCGGCGGTGGGGATGCCGTTGCCGATGCCCTTGCCGATGCAAACCAGATCGGGCGTAAGGTTTTCCCACTGCATGGCCCAGAGCTTGCCGGTGCGGCCGTAGGAGCTTTGCACCTCATCGAGGGTGAAGAGAATGCCCTTGTCGCGGGCCCACTGCTGCAAGGTGGTGAGATAACCATCGGGCGGGAAGATGAAGCCGGCGGCTCCGAGGTAAGGTTCGACCATGAGGCCGGCCAGCGAGCCGGCGGAATTGGCGCGGACGCTTTCTTCGAGCATGGACATGCAGTAGTCGATCAGTCCCTGTTCGCCACCGCCGACGGGGCTGCGGTAGGGATAGGGGTAAGGAGCGCGGATAGCGCCGGGGGTGGTGGGGCCGTAGCCGCGCTTGGGGCCGGTGAGGCCGCCGATGCCCGCCGCGCCGCTGGTGCGGCCGTGAAAACCGCCGTAGAAACCGATGGTTTCGAAGCGGCTGGTCTTGCGCTTCATGATGCGCAGGCAGGATTCGACCGCTTCGCTGCCGGTGGTCAGGAAGAAGCACTTGTCAAGGTGATCGGGCAGGTGGGCAACCAGTGACTCGGCGGCGAGTACGCGGGCTTCGGTGGGGCACTCGTAGTTGTTGATGAGTTTGGTTACCGCGTGCTGCACGGCCGCAATCAGCTTGGGATGGCTGTGGCCGATGTTGGTCACGAGCACGCCGCTGGTCCAGTCGATGTAGCGATTGCCATCGACGTCGGTGACGATGACGCCCTTGCCGCTGTCCCAGACGACCGGCGCCTGGAAGCCGGTGGTGTCGGCTTCAGCTTTGTGCCAGCGCTCGATCAACTGCCTGGAGCGCGGGCCGGGCAGGGAGGTTTTGACGCTGGTGAACTTGGCGGTTTTGTCGGCGACGGTCATGGCTTAACGTTCCTTCTGCGTGCCCCAGGCCTCGGGATTGACCGCGATGCGCGGGAGCGTGCCGGCGATGAACATGTCGATGTCCTGCACGATCTTTTCACGAATGCTGCGCTCGGCGTCCCTGGAGTACCAACTCAGGTGCGGGGTCACCACCGCGTTGTCCAGCTTCAGCAGCGGGTAATCCGGCGCGGGCGGTTCCTTCTCAAATACGTCGATGGCAGCCCCGGCGATTTTGTGATTGCGCAGTGCGTCGGCCAGGGCGTTGATATCGACCATGCCGCCGCGCGAGGTGTTGATGAAGTAGGCGGTGGGCTTCATCCATGAAAGCACCTGGGCGTTGATCATGTAGCGAGTTTCGTCGTTGAGCGGCGTGTGAATGGTGACGAAATCGCTCTCGCGGCAGAGCTGCTCAAGGCTGATGGTCTCGATGCCCAGGTCTTTTTTGCGGCGATCGGATAGATAAGGATCGCAGATGAGGATGCGGCAGCCGAAGCCGGACAGTTTCTTGAGCACCAGGCTGCCGATGCGCCCGCAGCCGATGATGCCGACGGTTGAGCCGTCCACGCGGTACATGGGCACGATGGGGCGGAAGTCCCATTCGCCGCGAGCCACCGAATCGTCCAGCACCCGCCGGCTCCAGGTGACTTTGCGGGCGCAGGCCATCAACAGGGCGACAGCCTGCTCGGCGACTTCGTGCTGACAGTAATCGGGGATGTATTCCAAGAGGATGCCGCGCTCGGTGAGTGCGGCGACGTTGACGTTGTCGAAGCCGGCACCGTGGCGAATGACCACCTTGACGTTCTTCCAGGCGGCGATGACCTCAGGGGTGATCTTGACCATGTTGACGACGACGATGTCCGCGTCGGCGGTCTTGTCGATCACGTCAGACACCGGGGCCTGCTTGAGCTGGTGACAGGCGAACTGAACGCCGCGGCGGTCCATCTCGGCCTTCTCCCAGTCGAGGTCGGCTTCGATGTAGTCGGTGACCACCACTTTCACGGGCTGCTTGCTCATGCGTTCGCTCCTGTCGGGCTGACATGATAACTCATACAATCGTTGACAACAAGTAACTAATCAGTTACATTTGTGATGGTCGGCCGTGGTCGCAAAATACAGGCGTTTATCAGGTGTCCCCAGGCCCGTTTTTTCAGGTCGTAAAAAAGCCAGATTTCACCGCTGAGAACGCAAAGATCGCTGAGAAAGTCGGATCACGCTGATACACGCGGATGGGACGCCGATGAACGCGGATGGATTCGGTGTTTTGTGTTATCTGCGTTCATCCGCGGTTTATGTATTTCTTCCTCCGCGATCTCCGCGTCCTCTGCGGTGAGTTCTTTTCTGCCCTAGCAACCGTTACCCGATTGACGTCTTATGGCAAGCAAGACCGCCAGAAAACCCGCCCGACGCAACGCCCAGGCCACCCGCCTGCGCCTGCTGCGGGCCGCGGTCAAGGTCTTCGCTTGGCACGGGCCTCGGGCGGCCACCATCGATGACATCTGCACCCAGGCCCGCGTCAACAAACGGATGGTCTATCACTACTTCAAAGACAAGGATGATCTGTATCAGCAGGCGCTGATGAGCGTGTATGAGAAATTTTATTCGCTGGAAGTGGAGTTGGGCTCGATGCTGCTGCCGGCCGAGCAGTTGCTGGAGATGCTGGTTCGCCGTTACTACCGGTTCCTGGCCGAGCATCCGACGTTCGTGCGCCTGATCGCTTATGAAAACCTCAATCGCGGGCGCACAGCCAAGCGGCTGGTGCTGCGAGGGCAGAAGGCGCCTGTGATCACAGCCCTGACGTTGGCCCTGGACAAGGGCAAAGCGGAGGGGCGCTTCCGCGAGGGCATCGACGTGGCGGAGCTGCTGGTGAGCATCTTCGCGTTGTGTTTCTTTTATTTCTCCAACCACTACACCATGAGCCGATTTCTCGGGGCCAAAGCGATGACCCGGGCCAACATGGAGCCGCGCGTGCGGCACGTGGTGGCGTTGCTGCTGGATGGCATCTCGGTGCACGAGAGCCAGTCGGACAAGGAACACGATGAGCGATAAGCCCCTGGGTCTGGCGATGATCGGGTTGCACCACCAGCATCCGCGCTGGTACTGGCCGCTGTGGGCGCAGTTGCCACAATTCAGGCCGGTGGTGGTGTGCGACGCGGATGAGCCTTTCCTGAAGCAGCAGAATGAACTTTTCAAGTTGGATGCCTGCACGGACCCCCGGAAGGTGTTCGAGCGTGATGACGTGGACGTGGTGATCTTGTGGTGTCAGCACACGCAGATGCCGCAACTGGTGGCGGAGGCGGCGGCGGCGGGCAAGCACGTGATCGTGGAAAAGCCGTGCGCGGCTGATCTTGCGGGTGCGAAAAAGATCGCCCAGGTGGCGCAGCAATATCCGGGGATCAAGATCAGCGCTCCGTACTGCTGGCGCACGCATCCCGGCAGCGTGCATGTGAAGCAGGCGCTCACGGAGGGCAAGCTGGGTCAGGTGCAGGCGATGGAAGCACGGCTGAATGCGGCCGGTGCGTGGCGCTACGTGCGCGACAACGCCTTGTGGATGCTGCAGGCCAAAGAGGGCGGCGGGCCCATGTGGAACCTGGGCGTGCACTGGATCGATTACTTCCGCTGGCTGACCGGCAGCGAAGTGGTCAGCGTGTTCGGCGTCGTCAGCGGTCCGGCCGGTGAGCCGCAGCGCGACATCGAGGACAACGCCCAGGCGGTGCTGCGCTTCGCCAACGGCGCCATCGCTATGCTCGACATCAGCTACGGCTTGACCGACAGCCATCCCGGCAAGCGCGACATCTACGTCGCCCTGCGCGGCACGCACGGCACCATCCAGTGGGCCCCGGCCTGGGAGTGTCTGACCGACGAGATTCTCATCGTCAGCACCGACCAGCCGCACGGCCCCGGCAGCGCGGAGGATTGCCGGCGGGTGAAGGTGACCAGCCGCGACATCCCGGGTTACTGCGGCGAAATGGCGTGGAACTGGCTGGCGGATTTCGCGAAAGCGGTCCGGGAGGATCGTCCGCCGATCGTGCAGCCGGCCGATATGCTGGCCGCGGTGCGGGTGGTCGATGCGTTTGCCCGCAGTGTGCAGAGCGGTCGGCGTGAGACTGTGGCGCGGTCGTGATCTTCGTAACTGGGGTGCCACTGCCTCGTGCGGCAGTGCTTCGTTGATCGCACGGCCGACGCGCGGCCGTGGTACCCACTTAAACAGGTTACATTCAGAACATGGACGTGCTCAACCTAGGCACTTCCTGTTCCTGCCGCTGTTGCCGCCACCTGCCCGGCGGCAGGCCTGTGACTTGGCGGAAGGCGCGGACGAAGTGGTTGACGTCGTCGTAGCCGCAAAGCCCGGCGACTTCCTTGACGGTCATGTAGGGATTGAGCAGATAGGATCGGGCCGCGTGCATGCGCTGGGCCAGCAGGTAGCGCATGGGGCTGGTGTCCAGGTGTTTGCGGAAGAGCGTGTGCAGATTGCTGGCGCTCATCTGCAGGTGGTCGGCCATGCCGTCGATGGTGATGGATTTCGTGAGGTTGTCCTCGAGGTATCGGGTGGCGGCCCGCAGGTTGGCAGGCAGATGCGGGGTCTGTTCATGGGCGATCAGCAGGTGGCTCAGTTGATGGAGCACGGCCCCAACCAAGGCGTCGGCGGCATCGCGGCCGGCTGAGATCTGCTTCAGATCGATGTCGGCCAGTAACTGCATGCTGCGGCGCAGAAACGAGCATTCACCCAGCGGCAGCACGCGCGGCAAGTGCCAGTCCAGCGTGCCCGGCTCGGTGAAGCCCAGGTACAGCGTATCGATGTAGCCGTTGGATTCCTGGTCGTGCGTCATCCGCGCGGGCATGGTGATCAGGTCGTTGGGCCCGGCGTGCAGGGCCTGGTCCTTGACGTGCACATCGCAGTCGCCCTGGTTTATCAGGATCAACTCCGGACAGGGGTGGGCGTGAGGTCGCACGTTCTCCGCCCGGCGGTGGATGCCGGCAAAGACCATTTTGATCGGGTCGCCTAAGGTGGAGACGGTCACGCCCAGATTGTAGTTTCATGCTATAAATTGTCAATTTTGTCATATTGTTTGTATGGTGAAAGTGTTTTATCATCCATGCAGTGAATACACGATGTCTGTCCTCATCAATCCGTCAGACTGCCGGGACGCGCGGTCGTGCGAATCTTGTGAGCTTCGTGGAAAACCACAGATGAAAAACCATTACCTATTGCGTGGGTTCACCCTGATCGAACTGCTGGTAGTCATTTCGATCATCGCCTTGCTGATCTCCATCCTGTTGCCCGCATTGCGCAAAGCCCGGGATGCAGGTCGTAATTCACAGTGTCTGTCCAATCTGCATCAGGTCGGTACGGCGATGGCCGCCTACGAGGTTGACGAGAACCGGCTTCCATTGCACTACAAAGAGCTGCTGGCGATCAGATCACCCGGTTCTTACGCCTACTGGCCGCAGCAGGTATCCACGACCAACGTCAACATTGACGTGCGTCATCTGTGGGAAATCTACCTGATGGACATCAATTTCCTGGCTTGCCCGTTCGTTCCGCAAATGGATCGCAACGTCAGGGCCATGCCATTGGGCGATCGCCGGGTGTACGTGGATTACGAGTTGGTGCCGGGGTTCTGGACCGACTATAACGGGTCTAATTTTCTGCCGGAGAAGCCCTGGGTGCGTTCCCAGGACTTTTGGCGTTACGACATGTACCAGATGCGTGTGATGGCTGGGGACCAGATGTCGGTTGAGAGCGGTATCCGCTACAAGGTCAAACATCCCGGCGCGATTGCGGGCATGAATGAACTGGATCACCCCGGTTGGACCGGAAGTTTCGCTGACGCCTACTTTTACGGCGATTTTTCCACAGACCCTCGGCTGCGCAGCGATGGTAACTTTTTATTCAAAGATGGCTCGGCGGCCAACTATCGCGGTGATGACCAGGCCATGATCGATCTACCGTTGACTTTCAGCCCCAGTTACCGGTTCCTGATGCCGATCAAACCGTAAAAGTCTATTTTTATGGTGGAGTGGAATGGATGCAGGTATAATAAAGCAGTTTCTACCGATTGCATCGAGTCGTTCGACTCGGCGGTATCAGTGTTCGACTTGTTCACTTCTTTTTGCAGGAGGTAAGTTTATGATCGGTCAATGCTTGAGATGTGCTGTGGTGACTGTTTTGATCTCATGGGCCTGCGCCGGGACGGCCTCGGCGGTGGACCTGCTCTGGGATGACTTCGAGTCATACACCACCGGCGCCATCGTCCCGCAGACCGGCACCGTTGCCGGCTGGAGCGGCAACTGGAGCTCTTCCACCGACCTGACGGGCACCACCCCCAACAATCTGATCATCAATGCTCCCGGCGGCGGTTACACCGACGGCCAGCGGCAGGAAATTCTCGAAAGTGCCGGACAGGGCGGTTCGGCTTACCGTGCTTTCACCACCCCGCTGCAGGATGTGGCTGACAACACCTACTACCTCAGTTTCGACGCGCAATGCCTCAACGGCGGATTGCGATTCTTCGGCCTGGCTCTCTACAACAACAGCACCGAACGCATGTTGCTCGGCTCCGGTTCAGGACGAGCCAATTACACCATCAACAACATGGATGTCGGCGGAGTCAGCACCACCGTGGAATCCACCGTGCCCATCACCGACCAGGCCCATCTGCTGATGAAGCTCGTCTTCGGCGGCGCGGGCACGCCGGAAAACGTCTCCTTCTGGGTCAATCCCGTCCTGACCGAGAGCGAGAGCAGCGCCAACAATCTGGCTCAACTCGTCGGCGGCACTTCCTACACGTCTTTCATCGACTGGGGCGATATCACCCAGGCACGCATGGGCGGCGGTTTCACCAGCGGCGGCAACACCTTCGCCGCTCACTGGGTTGATAACCTGCTGATCAGCACCGATTCACCCTTCGCCACGCTCCAGCCCGGCGACGCCAACGGCGACGGCATGGTCAATCTCTCCGATTTGCAGATTCTCGGCGATAACTGGCAGTCCACCACCGCCACCTGGGCTGAAGCTGACTTCACCGGCGACGGCACCGTGAACCTGGCGGACCTGCAAATCCTCGGCGACAACTGGGGCTTCGGCGTCGGGCCTGACATCTCCTTCGATGAGGCGCTGGCGGCTGCGGCGATCCCCGAGCCTGCCGCCCTGGCCCTGCTGGTTGCGGCTGTGCCGTTCGTGTTGCGGCGACGCGGCTGAAAATGACTCACGGTTGACCTGAGCCTGGCGGGCGGAGAAACTTCCGTCAGGCTCCGGTCACCGTGGATCGGGCCGTGAATGGCAAGGTCATTACTCCCTCTCCCCCTGGGAGAGGGTTGGGGAGAGGGCCGAACGACCGCAGGTTAACGTGTTCACGCACGCTTCGGGTCGATCTGCCCTCACCCTGCCCTCTCCCAAGGGGAGAGGGTTCAGAAACCAAGATGGGGTGCTGATGCGAACATTCAAGTTGCTCTGTGTGGTCCTGGTTGTCGCTGCGGCGCAATCGGGGTGGGGTCAGATCGTCATATTCGATGAGAACGGCCTGGCGGACGGTTATCAGATTGTGCGAGGCGAACTGGTGGACGCGCCGGACGGCAGCGGGGTCAAGGTGCTGCGCCGCGAGCATCAGCCGGAGACCGGGGACTGGGACACGCTGCGGGTGCAGACGGATAAGCCGCAGCCGCTGAGGGGCCGTCGCTGGGTGCTCAGCGCCTCGATCAATATGCTGCCGCGGCAGGATCAGCCCACGCGCCTGCGCCGCATCGACCTGATGATGGACGACAAAGCCGGCTCGATCGCATTCGAGGCCGACGCCGCCCATTACCGGATCGACGGCCAAGAGGTTCCGCCCAGGTTGTGGATCAATTTCGACAGCGATCCGCGCACTTGGCAGCAGTTGCAGTTGGATATCAGTTCCGGCCCGGGGGTGAATCTGAATGCCGCCCTGGAGCGGATTTCGTTTCTGTTCACCAACCCGTTGGATTTGTATGTGCGCGACATTCGCCTGGTTGAGTTGAGCAGCCCTGGGCAGGGCATCACCATCGAGACGCGCGATCAGCCCGGCGGTTACGAATGGATCAGCGATTGTCCCTATCGCATCATGGTGGCCTGTCCAGCTTTGCCGCAGGGTGTGAAGCGGCTGCTGGCGTGGGCCAGCATGGATGTGGAAGACTGGCTCAATCGTGGCTTGATCGCCGCGCCGGGTTGCGATCCGGTTTCGGTTCGCGTGGTGGAGTACGATCCGGCGACGCAGAAGCCGGTGACGCAACGTTCGGGCACGGGTGAAGCGGCGGTGCTGGTGCCGTGCAAGATGGAGCGCTGGCCGCGCCTGCCCATGCCCTACAGCCGCAGCGAGATGCGCAGGCCTTTGCAGGTTTCCTGGCTTCGCCGCGCGGACGGACCGGCCCGGCCGATTTACGCGATCTATTTCGACCTGATCGGCAAGGAGAATCGGCCGCCCATCGATTCGCCGGCCATGATCGGCGGCGGGGATGCGCTGGCTTTCGGTCAACCCGTGCAGCCGGTGCCCGCCCGCGGCACGCCGATTCCCATTGACTACAACGGCGACGGGTTGATGGACCTGATCACGCTTCTGGGCATGGTGCCGGAGCGCGGCGCTTTTCTGATGATCAACCACGGTTCACCTGAGCGCGAGCTGCTGTCGCAGCCGGTTTACATCGGCCAGAAAAGCGTGGGCGGCACGCCGCAGGTCGCGGACATCGACGGCGACGGCAAGCTCGATCTCGGCTGTCGCGGCGGCTTCTACCGCGACCTGCTCGGCAAGGGCTTTGACGATTATGTGGCCATCAGCAACGTGCAGCCGGCGTTCGATATCTCACGCACCATGCCCGAAAGCCGATCCGGCGAGAACTGGTCCTTTGCCGACTGGGACGGCGACGGCGTCACCGACGTGATGATCGGCGGCAACTACTGGTGGGAGTACGGCTGGACCATGTCTTTCGACCACGAAGGCAACTGGACGCGCGGGCCTCTGCGCGGCTGGTTCTATTTCTTCCGCAACATCGGCGACAACCAGAATTTCGTTCTCGATTTCCCCAAACGTCTGACCACCACTGACGGCAAAGTCGCCGACGTGTACGGCTACGCCAGCCCCGTCACCGTCGATATCGATCGCGACGGCGACCTGGACCTGATCTCCGGTGATTTCCTCGACGGTTTGTGGCTGTATGAAAATGTCGGCTCACGCACCGAACCCCAACTCGCGCCGCCGCTGCGCGTGAAAACCACCGAAGGTGACTTCCACGCCCAGCGCGAGGTCGTCACACCGGTGGTTTGCGATTGGGATGGCGATGGCGACGATGACATCCTGATTCGCTGCGAAGGCTCGCTGACTACGCTGCTGGAAAACACATCCAACGGCGCCGGCGGCATGCCGACGTTTCTGCCCGAACGCAGGCTGGACTGCCGCGATGATCGACTGGCGGTGGGCGAGTTGCCCGTGGTCGATATGCACGACTGGGACAGCGACGGCGACCAGGATCTGATCTACGGCAACAGCAGCGGCGACTTCGGCTGGTACGAAAACACCGGCTCCGACAGCCAGATCACGTTCGCCAATGACAAGCTGTTCACCGTGGACGGCAAACCTTACCGCGTCATGGCCGGGCCCAACGGTTCGATTCAGGGACCGGCCGAGGCGTTGTGGGGTTATACCGTGCCCGACGTGGCGGACTGGGACGGCGATGGTCTGCCCGACATCATGTACAACAGCATCTGGGGCCTGATCGAATGGCTGCGCAATCCCGGCCCGATGGGGACCAGCGAACTGGCCGCGCCTCAGCCGCTGCTGGTCGAATGGCCGGGCCCGGCGCCCAAGCCGGCCTGGCGCTGGTGGGATCCGAAACCGGGACAGTGGTCCACGCAATGGCGCTGCAACGTGCGCATGATCGACTGGGACGGCGATCAACTGCTCGATGCCGTCAGCCTCGACACCGAAGGTTACCTGGTGCTGCACAAGCGCTACCGCGAAGGCGGACAGTTGAAGCTTGCGCCGCCGCAGCGCTTCTTTCTGGATAAGGATGGTGAATCCTTCCGCGCCAATCCCGTGCGACCCGGCAACAGCGGACGCATCAAGTTCGACTTCGCTGACTGGGACGGTGACGGCGATCGCGATTACATGCAGGTCGTGCCGGCGTCCTGGCATCGCGGCAATGCGGTGTGGTACGAAAACACCGGCAGCGATGAGGCGCCCGTGCTGGAAGAACGCGAGGACTTGGCTGACGTGGTGCTCACCGGTCACACGTGCAGTCCGCGCTGGATCGATCTGGACGGCGATAGTGAACTGGATGTGCTGATCGCGGCGGAGGACGGCCACTTTTACTTTTTCAGCCGCCCCTACATCGAGCACAAGGACCAGCTTGAAGCCCAACCGCTGCTGGGCGCCTCCCGATAAAGCAACCCGCCCTGATGTGACTGCTTCCCGTTTAGCCGCAGAGCTTGCTCCGCGCTGGGCGAGCAAGTTCACCCGCTCAACAAATCCGCGACGCTCGTGGCGCGATCATTCGCCGGCTCGTGCCGGGGATTTTGTATTCTCATGCTATAGATTGTGCGTATTATGCTATTTGTCCAGCGTTTTAATGCTGTATTATCCATATGCCGTGTTAAAGACGTTCCGATCTGACTTCCATTTCCCACCCAGAGAAGGAGATACCACATGTTTCGCGGATCAACCGGGCAATGTCTGACGATTCTGGCTATGCTCGCTTTCACCGCTTCGAGCAAGGCCCTCGACATCGCGCAGTGGGACTTCGACCTGCCCGTCGGCGTTAACATCGGCGATGCGTTCGCCAGCGACACGGATGTGATCAATGGCCTGGTCGCCAACGCCAGCACCACCGCGCCGACCTATGGCGATCCGGCTCCCGCGCTGGCAGGCAGCACCGCCTCGCTGCGACTCACCGGCGGTTCCTTCGCCCGTGTCACCGATGCCGACATCCTCACCGGGCACGATCAGTTCGCCAACGGCTACGCCAGTCTCTCGATCGACGTCTGGATCAAGCTCGCCAGCAACAGCACCACCACGCAGATCGTGCGCAAGACCGGCCTGGCCGGCAGCAACACACCCGGCATCGAACTGTACGCCCAAACCAACGGCCTGCTCGGCCACGGCATCCATGATGCCAGCGGCTTGCCGGCGAACGTGACAGCCACCAGCGTACTGACGGTCGACACCTGGCACCATGTGCAGACCTACTGGGATGGCGCCAACCTGATCGTGGCCGTGGACGGCGATGAGAAGATCAACACGCCGTACTCCACCACCATCGTCAACACCGACATCGACATGGGCATCGGCGCCCTGATCCGATCCAACGGCACGACCGGCCAGTATTTCGACGGCTGGATCGACGGCCTCAAGCTCGGCACCGACTCGCCCTTTGTCGTTGCGTACCACCCTGGCGACGCCAACGGTGACGGCCTGGTCAACCTCTCGGACCTTCAGATTCTCGGTGACAACTGGCAATCGACCACCGCCACCTGGGCCGAGGCGGATTTCACCGGCGACGGCACCGTGAACCTGGCGGACCTTCAGATCCTCGGCGACAACTGGGGCTTCGGCACGACGCCGGACGCGGCTTTTGATGATGCGCTCGAAGGCATCGTGATTCCCGAACCGACGGGACTGGCGCTGCTGGGTGCCGCTGGGCTGCTGGCTCTGCGCCGGCGCGGGTAACACACACATAGCCCCGGCCTTGGCCGGGATGCCTTAGGTGAACTTGATGACTCTGCAGATTTAGAAGACCCCGGCCGAGGCCGGGGCTATATGGAGAGGCGCGCCATGTCACAACGCAAAGGTTTCACGCTGATCGAGTTGCTGGTGGTGATTTCCATCATCGCGCTATTGATCGCCATTCTGCTGCCGGCCCTGCGCGCGGCCCGCGAGCAGGCCAAGCGCACGCTTTGTCTGTCCAACCTGCGCCAGCTGACCGCCGCCGGCCAGTCTTACGCCATCGACGACAACGACGGCAACGTGCCGCACTCCAGTGACAAGCGCGTCATGCTGCCCTACGAATGGCGCGTGATGACGTTCTTCAACCCGATGAAGTCATACATCACGCAGAAGGTCGAAATCCTCGGCGCCTGCCCGTCGGTAGATCTGCCCCTGGCTTACTATACCGGCGGCGGCGATCCATACTATGAAACGCAGCAGCTCTGGTTGCCCGGACTGGCGGAGCAGGACGATCTAGCCACCAATCCGCTGTTTCCAACCAGGGGTTACTTCGTTGAAAATCCGCCCTCGGCCGCGCTGCTCAATCTCATCAATGAGCCGAGCAACAAACGCGTGACCGCTGATATGAACCTCTACCTGTTCCGCAATGGTGGCGAGTCGCGCTCCAATCACGGCGGCTGGTTCTTCGGCGTCGGCATCGGTGATTGGCTGCGGGCCATCCCCGGCGGAAACAGCACCTTCGCCGACGGCCACGGCCGATGGTCCAACATCGATTCCATGGGAGCCAACGACACTCGGCCCATCGACCAGTTCGGCTCCCGCTACACGCACGCCGGCCTGGCCGCCAATCCCATCCGACCTTATTTCTGGTAAACCTTAATCCCGGATTCCCCTTCTCGATACACGGAACAATGCAATGCAAGAACGAGTGGCATGTGATGGAAAACTCGTCGCGGTGGTCCTGGCCATCACGATGCTGGCCTGCTCAACCGCTTTCGGGCGCGACATTGCGCGCTGGACGTTCGATGAGCCTTCGCCCGGCGGTGATGTGTTTGACGTGGATTCAGTCAACGGATTGAAGGCCATCGCCTTCAATCACCCGGCCGCGATCAGCCGGGCCGAAGGCGCCCTGCGCCTGGACAATGCCAAGCTCAGCGATCGTGAGGGTGCGGTGCTGCTGATCGAAGATTCGCCGTTGCTGACCAATGGCGACGATTCCGGCGGTGGTGGGCCGCTGCGGTCGCTGTCGATCGAAGTGGACGTCAAGCTCGAATCGCTCGGCCAGCAGATGCAGATCGTGCGCAAGACCGACGGCGACGTGGGCTACGAACTTTACATCACCGACAACGGTCACGTCGGCTTCCGCATCAAAGGCAGTGATGGCACGCTCCAGCGCAGCAGTAAGAACGCCATCGCCGCCGATGGCCAATGGCATCACATTGCCGCCACCTGGTGCGCCGACGAGGCGACCTACACCGGCCAGGTGCGCGTCGATGAGATCGTCACCAGCGCCGCCAAGGACATCGGCACGCTCACCGACACGGATGCGCCGCTGATCATCGGCGGCCTGTATCGCAATGAGCACGACCTCGGCCAGCGCTTCAGCGGCCTGATCGACAACGTGGTCATCAGCAGCGAGCGCTTCGACCTGATGCACAAGTCCGGCCGCATCGATCCCACGCCCGTCAAATCCACCGGCCAGCACCTGCTCAACCAGCCCGGTTTCGTCTCCGCCCAGTGGATTGCCGAGCCTCCGCCCACGCCGGAGTGCCATGCGGGAACGATCGCGCAGGCCAGCGACGGCTCGCTGATGGCGGCTTGGTTTGGCGGCACGTACGAGGGGCACGTCGATGTCGGTATCTGGCAGTCAAGGTTTGAGAATGGCCGCTGGTCTTCACCGCAGGAAGTGGCCGACGGCGTGCAGCCGGATGGCTCGCGCACTTCGACCTTCAACCCTGTGCTGTTCCAGTATCCCGATGCCGGGCCGATGCTGCTGTTCTACATGGACGGCACGCTGGAAGGAGCGAACGGCAACCTCAAGACCAGCACCGATGGTGGACGCACCTGGTCGCCAGCACAGCGCTTGCCCGACGGCATTCGCGGGGCGGTCAAGAACCAGCCCGTGCTGCTGGCTGACGGCACGCTCATCTGCCCGGACAATCACCGCGAACTGGTGTTCTATCGCACCAGCGATCAGTGCCGCAGTTGGCTGGAGACCAGCCTCGCGCCCAACGGCGGGCTCAGTGCGATTCAACCGGCCGTCCTGGTCCACAGCGATGGGAAATTGCAGGCCCTGGCCCGTTCGCACACCGGCTCCATCGTGACCACATGGTCCCAGAACAACGGCGCGACGTGGTCGCCGCTGGAGAAAACGGATCTGCCCAACAATTTCTCCGGCATCGGCGCCACCACGCTCAAGGATGGCCGCTTCGTGCTGGTTTACAATCACAGCAGCATTCCCGAAGGCAAGTGGGGCGGGCCGCGCACGCCGCTGAACGTGGCCGTCTCCGAGGACGGCATCCACTGGCAGGCGGCCGTCGTTCTGGAGGATGAATCCGGCGAATATTCCTATCCATCGGTGATCCAATCCGACGATGGCATGGTACATGTGATCTATACCTGGAAACGCATCCGCATGAAGCACGCGGTGCTGGACCCGTCGAAGTTTCAGCTTCGCCCGATCGTCAACGGGCAGTGGCCCCGGTAAGTTTTCCGTTAGTGAATGGAATGAAAATAAACCAGCATTATCCTGAGAACAACAATCGCCCGGTGTCAATCATCCTCGACACGGACATGGGCAACGACATCGACGATGCTTTAGCCCTTGCGATGCTGCACGCCTTGGAAAGTCGTGGGGAGAGCCGGCTTCTGGGCGTCAGCATCTGCAAGGACCATCCCTGCGGCGCAGCTTACGTCGATCTGCTGAACACCTTTTACGGCCGCGGCGACATTCCCATCGGCGTGGTGCACAACGGAGCGACACCCGAATCGGGCAAGTACGCGCAACAGGTGGTTGACATGCGCGATGCGTCCGGCCGACCTCTTTATGCACGCACCGTCAAGTCGAGCGATGGTTATCCCGGCGCCCTGACCATGCTGCGCCGCCTGCTGGCCGATGCCGATGACGGCCGGATCACCGTGGTGATGATCGGGTTCTCGACCAACATGGCGCGGCTGCTGGAAAGTCCCCCCGACGCCATCAGCCCGCTGCCTGGCCGCGATCTGTTCGCCCGCAAGGTGGCCAGGGTGGTGATGATGGCAGCCAACTTCTCATCCGAGGCCCTCAACGACCCCAAGCGGGCGATGACCGAGTTCAACATCGTCAAAGACATCGCTTCCGCTGCTCGTTTCATCAGCGGCTGTCCCACGCCCATCGTGTTCACCGGGCTGGAGATCGGCAAGAAGATTCTCTACCCGGCTACGAGCATTGAGAACGATTTCAACTGGACGACCCATCACCCGGTGGTCGATGCTTATCGCTTGTACCAGCCCATGCCGTACGATCGGCCGACGTGGGACCTGACCGCGGTGCTGCAGGCGGTGCGGCCGGAAGGCGGGTATTTCGGCCTGTCCGAGCCGGGCGTCGCCGAAGTCCACGAAAACGGCTACGTTTCTTTCACACCCGACACCACCGGCCGGCACCGCTACCTGACCGCCGACGCCGCCCAGTGCGCCGCGGTGCAGGCGATTCAGATCGAACTGGCCAGCCAGCCGACGGACGCCGCGCAGGCCGACCGCGTTGCGGCTGATGCGGTTTTCTGAGATAAACTGGGCATGAGTAACGCAGGTGCTGACCCCACGCATCCCAGTCCCATTCCACCGTTCGGCTCCGGCGCGCCGCTGCCGGTGGTGATCGACACCGACACTTACAACGAGGTCGATGATCAGTTTGCCGTCACCTACGCCATGCTGCGCAGCGATCGCATCGATCTGCAAGCCTGCTATGCCGCCCCCTTTCAGAACAAACGATCGCAAAGCCCCGCCGACGGCATGCAACGCAGCTATCAGGAGTTGCTGACGGTCTATCAGCACATGGGGCGGCCCAGCGAAGGACACGTGTTCCGCGGCTCGGACGCCTGGATGAAAGACACCGGTAAGCCCATCAAGAGCGAGGCCGTGCGCGACCTGATCGATCGTGCCATGAAGCGCGATCCCCGGAAGGACGGCCCGCTGTACGTGGTGTGCATCGCGGCCCTGACCAACTTGGCCTCGGCGCTGCGGATCGAGCCCAGGATCAACGAACACATTGTGGTGATCTGGCTGGGTGGACATCCTCTCAACTGGCCGACCGCCCGGGAGTTCAACCTGGAGCAGGACCTGGCTTCGACGCGCACCGTGCTGGAATGCAAGGCGCCGTTCGTGTACGTGCCATGCAAGAACGTGGCTGAACATCTGCGCACCAGTCTGCCGGAGTTGGCAGCCCATGTGCGCGGCTGCGGCGCGATCGGTGAATATCTTTACGAGTCGGTGCGCGAATATCTGGGTGAGAAGCCGGGCCTGTCGCGCTCGATCTGGGACGTGGCGGCCGTGGCGGTGCTGCTGGAGCCGGCGTTGGTGCCCCTGCGCGCCGCGAAACTGCCGGCCCTGCGTGATGATATGACCTGGGACTTGAGCCGGCTGGGCCGCACCATCCACGAGGCCACCGATGCCCGGCGCGACCTGATCTTCAGCGATCTGTTTGCCCGGCTGGCTCACGTGCAGGATGCGGTGCCGGCGCGGTAGCCGGCCGTGAATCAGTCATCGCAACCGGGTTGCATCATTCCTTGAAATGATCCACGTGGGACCAAGGCAGCGTGCCGCCGAAGGCGATCTTCTTGCGCTTCAGGGCGTCGATCACCACCTGGGGCAGCATGCGGTGCAGGCGATCGATCTCGCCCCCGGCCGCGATCTGCTTGATGAGCGTGGAGCTGGTGAAACCGAAGGCCTCGTCGCTCATGACGAAGACGGTTTCGATGTTGGCCACTGCCCGGTTGGTCAGGGCCA
This sequence comes from Phycisphaeraceae bacterium, assembly GCA_020849625.1. Classification (GTDB taxonomy): domain Bacteria; phylum Planctomycetota; class Phycisphaerae; order Phycisphaerales; family Phycisphaeraceae; genus JADLFV01. The sequence goes on along the minus strand of JADLFV010000098.1, from coordinate 12,053 downwards.
GTTGGAATTCGAAATTCAGATCGGTGACGTTGCGCAGCCCGCGCAGGATGGCGGTCGCGCCGATCTGGCGGGCGAAGTCCACGGTCAGGCCGTGAAAGCACTGCACGCTGACGTGGTCGTCGAATGACTCGCGGATGAGTTGCTCGATCATGTCCCGCCGCTCCTGCATGCTGAAGACCTGCGGCTTGGCGGGGTTATCGGCGATGGCCACGATGAGCTGGTCGAACATGCCCTGCCCGCGGCGGATCACGTCCAGGTGCCCGTTGGTGATGGGATCGAAGGTGCCGGGAAACAGGCCGATTTTCTCCACGTGAGTCATGATAAGAGTATAGCGGCCGGCCGGCGGGGCGCAACATCCACCCAGACGTCACAGGCGGACCGGCACCGGCGGGGTGAAAAAAATCATCGGCAGTCGTTTGCATTTCGCGCTTTTGAATTGGACATTTCAAACGTCAGCGCTGGCAGCAACCGCTCGCCGCACGCCGACGACAACCAAGACCCTGGATCGGGTCTCGCACCGGTCGCCTCCCCGGTCGAGACCTTTTTATTTGCGCTTCACTATCCCCCGTTTAGCCGTCGCGCCCTCGCGGCGGTTTTTCTATGGGCGCTTCTGGATCACGAACGGCAGATCACCCGGCTTGGCGCCCGAGAATTCGATCAGCACCGGCGTCAAGGCTGCGACCAATAACTGAAACACTTTGCCGCCCTTTTGGGCCGTCGCCTTCCGGGGGTCGCCGATGCCGGTGTCTTTGCTGACCGCCGACCAGACCCGCGGCGACCAGACGCCCGGGCCGCGCAACGATTTCAGCTTGAATGGCTCGGCCGCACCATCGCCGGCATTGCCCATCTGCACCAGTTCGCCGTGCAGGTGCAGCATGAGGCTGGTTTCAAATTCATCGGCATGATCACCGTCGGGATGATCGAGCAGCTTGCGGGCCTCGGGAGCCAATTGGAAAGCGTTGACCAGCACGATGTAGATCGGATGCTCGAGCATCACGTCGCGGATTGAGCTGACGAAGTTGTTGCCGCCGTGGAAATTGAGCACGACCAGGCGCTCGATGTTCTGGCGCACGAGGCTGAGGGCGACGTCGGACAGCACCGCCTGCTGGGTGATGCCGCGCATGGTGATGGTGGCGGCCTGGTCGAGTTGCTGGTTGTTGTTGCCGAAGGGAATCGTCGGCAGCAGCAGGCATTTCGCCCCGGCGGCATTGGCGCGGGCGACGGCTGCTTCACCCAGGGCGGTCGCTTCGTAGTTGTCCGTGCCGTGCGGTAAATGATAGTTGTGGCCTTCGCAGGCGCCCCAGGGCAACACCGCCAGATTGGGGGCAAGCCGGCGAACCTGCTGGAGATTGGCTTCGTTGAGCACGTAATCGCGTGGTCCGCTCATGGCGGCAGTATAACTTCCGCGGCCGAGGTATTACTCGCCGATCAGCAGCCACAGTTGGCGCAGGTTCATCCGGCGCGATTGCGGCTCATCCGATGGGGAGGCCAGGATCATGGATCGGGCCTCGGCACGGGCCCACAGCGGGGCGCAGCGGCCGTCCAGCAGTTTCACGCGATGGGTTGCACCATCGTCGGCAGCGGTTGCATCGATCAACGTCAGACGCTTGCTTTCCGCTGCGATGAACCACTTGCCATCCCACCACGTCCCAGCCTGCGTGCCGCGTGGGGCTTCGATGCTGGAACCATCCGCCAGGGCGATCAGTCGTATGGCGTCCTCGATCGGCAGATACACCGCGAAGTGCGACAAGTCCGGCGACAGCGGCTGGGCGATGCCGGCCAGCAGGTCTTGAGCGTCGAACACGCTGGGCGGCGCGGGCAGTTCCGCGATCACGTGCGGCCGGGTTTCGCCGATCGTCCAGCGCATCAGGTGGGAGATGGTTTTGCCAAGTTCGACATAGATCAACGTCTGGTTGCCGATCCAGCAGGGCAGCAGTTGCGCGGTGCTGTTTTCATCGAGCGGCGGTGGGCCGGGCGTGGCGCGGGTCTGGTCCTGGTCGATCAGAAAGATGACCGACTCATCAGGCAGCTCGCCGTAGGCCGCCACCGCCAGGCGTTGACCGTCGGCGCTGGCGGCGGGGCTGAAGATATGGCGCAGGCCCACGGACAGGCCGCGCGTCTGCTGCGTGGTGACATCGTGAATCCCAAGCGTGCAGCCGGCCCGCGCGTCATAGACCACGAACGCCAGCCGTTCCACATCGAGCCACACCGGCCACACGCCCCCTCCGGAAGTTAAGACGCGCAGCTCCTGTTTGCCCGCCACGTCGCGCATGGTCAGTTGCACAGCCTCCAAACCTCGGCCGCTGATCAGGGCGTCGCGGTCGGGCGGATCCACATCGGGCGCGGTTTGCAGGTAGGCGATCCATCGGCCGTCGGGCGAAACGCGCGGCAGTTGCAGAGCCGCCCCCGCCAGTGGCGGATGCGCCGCGGCGGTGACGGTGATCTGCGTGGACCATTGGCCGAACTGTCCGCCGCTGAGCACGTCGGCCGCCTGCTCGTCAGCCAGCGCGATCGGCTGGGCGCCGGCCAGCACCCACGGCGGCGAGCGATCCAGGGCGCAGCCGGCTGCGATCATCCAGAGAACCAGGATGGCGCGGGCCTCGGCTTTCATGACGCGGGTTGACCGACCGCTTCCGGGGGCGGGGCTGGCTCGTCGGTCGGTGTCTGTTCAACGGGTGGCGGCTCAGCGGTTGAAGGCTCGTCGGCCTGCGTTTGATCGTCGGGCTTGGGCGCTTCAAGTGTCGGCTTCCCCTGGTCCGCGTTCTCGTCCTTGCCACGCATGGCGTCGCGCAGGCGCTGCAACCACTGCTCGTTCTGTTGCGACAGGTCGTCAGCTTTCTGGTCGGTGGTGTTGATGATGTGCGGCGTGATAAAGGCGACGACCTCGCGGTTGTTGAGTGTTTTCTCCGTGCTGCGGAACAGCACGCCCAGCCCCGGGATGTCGCCGAGAATCGGCAGCTTGCGGATGTCGGTGGAATCTTCCTTGGTGATGATGCCACTGATGACGACGGTCTGCCCGTCCTTGAGCGTGACGTGGGTGGAAGTCTGGCGGCTGTTGAAGATGAAGTTGCCGAAGACGGTTTCACCGGTCACGACGCTGGACAGTTCCAGGTTGACTTCCAGATCGACGTCGCCTTCCTGCGTGATGTGGGGGCGGACCTGGAGGAGCGTGCCGATGTTCTTGTATTCGAAGCTGCGGACGATGTTGTTGTTGTTGAGGTTGCTGGACTGGTCGCCGACCACGGTGGGCACGCGCTGGCCGTCGAAGAAGTAGGCCTCCTGGTTGTCCGAAGTATAGATGCGCGGCTCGTTGAGGATTTTCATGTTGACCTTGCGGATCAACAGTTGAATGAGCATGTTGAGGTTGACGTCGGCGTTGATCACGCTGCTGCCGGTAAAGTAGTCGGAGAAGGTGCGGGTGCCGGTGGTGGTATTCCCGATGGTCGCTCCGATGGCCTGATCGGACAGGCGGCTGTCGGAGAGGATCGACGGATCGGACGCCAGGCGCATGCCGAGGGTCGATTCATCATCGTGCTGCACTTCGGTGATGATGGCCTGGATGAGCACCTGCGAGCCGGGCTTGTCCATGTCCGTGACCAGCGCCGACAGCGGTTCGCTGTAGGCCATGGGCGCCAGGATCATCAGGGCGTTGCGGCGGTTGACCGGCACGAAGCGCGGCTTGCCGATCAGGTTGGAGATCGGCTGCTCGTCCGTGCTGGTGCGCGACTCGGCCCACCAGAAGCTCATCATGCTCGAGTCGGTCTGGTCGCTGTCGCCCTGGTTGTTGTTGTTATTGTTGTTTCCCGACGAGGTGCTGTCGGAATTGCTGGTGGCGCTGGTGACCGAACTGCTCAGGCCGCGGGCGGCCCGGGTCACCTGGGCGGTGGTGCCCGGCTCGGAGAAGGTGGCGTTGAGCTGCTCGGCGACTTCCTCGGCATTGGCGTGCTTCAACTCGATGATCAGCGGAAGCCCCGCCTCCTGCGGCGTGTCGATCCGGGTCAGCAACTCGTCAATCACCTTGTAGTTGGCCTTGCTGGTGGAGCTGACGATCAGCGTGTTGGTGCCGCTGAGGGCCTCGAAGCTGAACTGCCCGAACAAGCGGCCGACGGCGTTGGTGGTGGTCGTCGTCGGGTTCCACCACGAGCCGCTGGAGGTGCTCTGCGACTTGCTGAACATGTTCTCCAGCAGCGTCTGCACCTGCACCGGATCGGTGTAACGCAGGTAATAGACCTTCGGCTGCACTTCCTCCAGGTCCAGCGGGCGGTCCCACTGCTCAGCGATGACTTTTTCAATCTGGAGCATGCGGTTGGGATCGGTCATCACGGTGATGCTGTTGCGGGTCATGTCATAGGTGACCTTGACGTCCTGCTCGGTCTGACGCTGGTTGCGCCCGCCGAAGAAGAAGGGAAAGTCGCTGCCGCCGCCTTCGGCGAACAGGTCGTTGATCTGCTCGGCGACGCTCTCAGCCTCGGCGTATTGGAGCGAGATTTCCTTGATGATGCGGTACTGCGAGGTTTCCACGTCCAGTTGTTTGAGCAGGTCCTGCACGAGTTGACGCCCGCGCTGCGAGCCATAGACCATGATCTGCCGCGACTTGGTGAACGGAATGATGCGCACGCTGTTGCGCACGTCGGCATCGGGGATGGATTCGATGGTCGCGGTCAACTGGTTGCCCAGCTCGTCCATGTCCGCGTGCTGCACGTCGAACAGGGCGTAGGGCTCTTCGGTGGTCTTGGGCTGATCGAGTTGCTCGATCCACTTCTGAATCAGCTCCATGGCCGAGGGCGAAGCGACTGCGATGATCCAGTTGCGCCCGATGTCGGCATGCAGCAGGATCGGCGACTTGGAAGGCTCGACCAGGATGGTGGTGCTGGCCGCCGCGGCGCTGCTGCCGGATGAAGGCGTCGGCGAAGGTGGCTGCTGCATGCCGGGGAAGGGCATGCCGCTGTTACCGCGATCGCGCCCGCTGTCACGCGAGGACGAACGGCCGGACGTGCTTCTGCCGCTGGAATCCGGTTGGCTGAGAAACGCCCTGCCTGTCTCGGCGTCGAGCGTGCCCGCCAGGATCACGCGCAGCATCGAAACGATCTCGCTGGCGTCGCCTTCCTTGATCTGGAAGATGTGGTCGATGGTGGGCGTCGAGGCCGGCACGTCCAGTTCCTTGACCAGTTGCTCGATGCGCAGCAGATTGGCGGCCGCCTCGGTCACGGTCAGGCGATTGATGTTGGGATCGGCCATCACGGCGGCATAGTCCGGCAGCATGGGCAGGATGATGTCCTTGAGTCGATCCGCACGGTAGTGCTGCAACTCGAAGACCTTGTCCACGATCTGCGATTGATCTTCCAGGTCCGCCACGCTCTGCTCGGGGCCGATGACGCGGCGGTTGACCTTCATGGCCATGGCGATGGGCAGAAACTCGATCTGCCTGGGGCTTTCCACGATCATCACGCCCTTCTGGCGCAGGGCGGTGCCGATCAACTGCAACGCGTCGCGCAGCGGCAGGCGCTGATCGGACAGGATCGTGATGCGCACACCCTGGATCGACTCCTCGGGAATCACCGGCTTCTTGAGCTGCTGCATGTAGAACTGGGCGATCTGGCGCAGCTCGGCATTATTGAAGGAGACGGAGACCAGGCCGTCATCGGGCTGACCCGGTTCGCCTTCGCCCCCGCCCCCGGAAGAGGGCCCACGTTCCGGGCCGCCACCGTCGCGGCCCCGCCAGGAACCGAAGCCGCCTTCGGGCCGTTCTCCGCGAAACTCACGGCGATAAGACTGATCGGGCGACTGCGGCGGCGATTGTTCAGTGGGTGACGCCGATTCGCCGGTCTCTGCCGCAGTTGCCTGCTCAGTGGTAGCGCCCGAATCGCTGGACTCGGCTGTGGCGCTGTCGGCGACATCCGAATTCTCCTGGGCGACGGCCGCGCAGATCGGCCACATCACCGCCAGGCTGATCGTCAGCGCCGCCAGCAGCAGACAAGTGCGATGCTCGTGAACTTCATACATGAATGTGATCCTTCCGCGACGTATCAGCAGGGCCTGTCGTTTGGGCCGTAGGTCTGTCAGTTGCGATTGCCGTCACCATTGCGCCGTGAGCGAAACTCCTCGATACGGCGGCGCATTTCTTCCTGTTGCTCGGGCGTCATCGATTCGCGGGCGCGCATGAACATCTCGCGCATCTGCTCGCGCTGTGACTCATCCATGGGCGGACGCGACCCACCCCCGAAACCACCCCGGGAACCACCTCGGAAACCACCCATCATCGGCGGCCCACCCCCGAAATCGCCCGGGCCACCGGGACCGCCGCCGTGCTCGCCCAGCACGTTGATCCGCTCGGTCTTGCCTTCAAACTCGAACTCCACCCAACTGCTGCCGACCGCCTTGAGCCTGGCCCCGTCCTTTTCCTGCCCGATGTTCAGCGCTTCGCCCCCGGCATACAGCGCCTGGTTGCCCAGCACGCCGATGACATTGCGAAACTGCGGCGGCGGCGCGGGCACGAACAGGTGTCGCTCATCAATGCGCCTGGCGGCCGCGGCGGCGGGATCGTCGTCCTGCTTGCGCGGCTCGTCACCGTCGGTGTCGCTCTGCTCCGCATTGATCTCAACGGTGGGCGCCGTTCCCGCCAACTGCTCGGTGCGATAGCGCAGGTCGCCGGCCCGATGCCAGTGCCAGGCCGCCGATACGGTCATCGCGAGCGCCATCACCACCAGCACCGCCAGCAACACGGACAAACCATGGATATTCATCCAGCTTTTCATGGCGTGACAGCTCCCTGGTTGGCTTGAGGTTCGGAGATGGCGGCTGTGGAAAGGATCATGCGCACGGTCCAGTTGCGGCGGTCGCCTTCGTTGGCCATGGTCGTTTCGTAGCGATCGACCACGGTCAGCCGCTGGGACTGGCGCAGCGAAGCCAGCACGCGCGGCAGGGCTGATCCTTCGCAACTGCCTTCCACGCGCAGGCTGATCATGGAAACCTGCGGCGACTGGCGCAGACGGCGGACGTTCTGCAATTCGAGTCGCTCCACGTTCATGCCGCTCTGCCGCAGCGCCTCCTGCACCGCCTGTGGAAACAGCACGCGCGTCTCATCCAGGCTCAGCAGCGGTTTTTCGATGGCGTCGCCGTAGCGCTGGCGCAAGCGGGACGCGGCCGCATCGCGGTCGGCCAGGCGCTGCTCCAGGCTCGTCAACTGCTGATCGTAAGCCGCCACCGCCGCGCGGGCATCGCGCCAATGCTGCATGGCCGGCCACGCGGCGAAACGCCACAGCAGCGCGGCGGCAACCACCAGCAGGCCGATGCGTAGCGCTCGCCGATCACGGTCATTCATGCTCGGCCTCCTGAGGTTGTGGCTCCGGCTGAGGTGCTTGATCCTGGGCCGGTGGCGGCGGGGGTTCAGTTTGGGCAGGGATGGCCGATGAATCGGTCTCCGCCGGGGCGGGCGCTGGTTCGGTTGGGGCCGCCGATGAATCGGCCTCCGCCGCGCTGGTGGATGGAGCTTTGGGGGTCGGTGTGACGAATGCATTGGAGAACAGCGGCGATAACTGGGCGGCGATCTCGAACTCGATCTTGTCCCGATCCACACGCCGCTGGCTCACCAGGCGCACCGAGTCGAGCGTCCGCGCCTTGTCCAATGCGTTGACCAGCTTGCTGATCGTTTCCGTGGAGTTCTGCGTGCCGCGCAAACGAAACTCGCCGCCGGCCTCGTAGCGCACGTCATCGAGTTGGATCGATTCGGTGAGTTGCCCGATCTCATCGAGCACCGCCAGCGGCGTGGGGCCCAGCGTCTCCAGGTAGCCGGCCAGGGCCAGATCGCGGTCGAGCGCCACCTGCTCCGAAGCGCTCATGATCGAGTCCAGTTGCAGGCCCTTGATCTTGGCTGCTCCGCGCATGTCCGCCACGTACAGCAGCAGCACGGCCGCGATCAGCCAGGCGGCCGCCATGACGATCCTTCGCCGCAGCTTTTTGCGATCGATCACGCGCAGGGCGGCATCACGGTCGAAGCGCACGCAGGGCACGCGACGTTGCAGCACTGCCCGCGCCGCGCCGCCCGCCAGCAGGGCCGCCTCCTCATCTTCACCAGCAGCCTGGCGGAGACTGATGCGCTGCAATCCGATTCGCTCCGCCAGATCAGCGGCCGGGCCCAGCGCCAGCAGGCGTGTCGGTTTGCGATCGTTGGGCAGACCGGCAGTGGCCACAGCTATGGTTTCCTCGATGGTGGCCAGGCGCTGGGCGTCGCCGCCGTCGAGGTCCGCCTGTTCCACGCTGTGCAGCGCGCCGCGCGACAGCACGGTGATCGAAGCGTGCGCTTTAGTGCTGGTGAGAATGGCCAGCGTGGCCTGCGGATCGTGATCCAGCACGCGGGCGGCGGCGGCCATCTCCATGGAGACCACCGCGCTGGGCGCGGCCGGCATACCTTCCGGTGAAGCGGCCGCGGCGCTGACCAGATAGACCCAGCATTTGCCGCCGGCCTGATCGCGGCTAAAACCCCACTGCATCTGGGCGTCCTGCATGGGGAACATGGTGGCCAGGCGCAGTTCGATCATCCGCCGCGCGGTTGCTTCGTCGGCAGCCGGGGGCAGCTCGATGGATCGGTGCAGCCCGGCCGGCGGCGGCAGCACAACGGCCAGCGGCCAGTGGCGCAGGTCGCTGTCCAGTTTCGCCCAGGCTGTGGCCGAACTGTGACGATCGCTGGCGCTCGTAACCGTTTCGATGCGCCCGTCGTCCAGACGAACCGCCGCCAACGTCGCGCCCTGGGCCTGCGGATGACAGCCGATCACGGCCGCGTGATTGTTGCGTTTCCAGATCATTCGCTCTGATGCCAGTAAAGGATCACGGGATTGGTTTGGCTGCGGTCGAGGACCGCTTCAATCGAGGCGCTGATGCCGTCGGGCGTGGCGCCGATGCTGACGACTTTGAGCACGTTGCTGCGCACGGTGAGCAATTCGGCGTTGCGGCGGAACTGGCGTGAACTGAAGATGCCGCGCGTCAGCAATTCGCCGACGTTGATGAATCCACCGCTGCCGGCCCGGGCGCTGATGAGGTTGGCTACCGCGCGGTCATCCATGCCGGACAATGCTTCGAGCACAGCTTTGGGCGCGGTGTTGATGTTGATTTTGGCGGTGCGCTCGTTCTGATTGGAGGCCGCGGAAAGCTCTTCCACGTGATTGGCCAGCCACTCCAGCGTGATCTGGTTGATCTGGCCCGGCTGCACCTGGGCGTCGTTGTCGCCCCTGACCGAGACCAGGTCGAAGATCGAGTCGGCATTGCGGCCTTCCTCGACCACCTTTTCCGCCAGGGATTGCGTGAAGTTGAAGCGATTGACCAGTTCGCCGGCATTGGCGCGGCGGAGGTACACGCGCTGGCGGCCGTCGGGCAGTGTGGGTGGATCGTAGCTCCAGACCGTGGTCAGTGCGGCCAGCGGCGGATGCGTGGCGTCACCGAAGAAAGACGCATCGTCCATGCCGCGCACCAGCAGCATCTCGCGCTGCGTGTGCAGGTTGCCGTTGCGGATTTCGTAGGGGAAATCAAGCTGGCTGTAGTAGCCGCGCTCGGCGCCGCCGGGACGGACCGTGTCGTTGCGGTCGCGCCAGTCGATCAGGCAATCGACCAGCTCCTCGGAGATGCCATCGATGCCCAGCAGCAGATTGCGGCTGGCGAAGTTGACGTTGATCTTGCTCGCCTCGTCGATCAGCCCGTAGCGCACCAGGGTCGGATCGTCAGCCTGCGAGGCCAGCACGCTGTAGGTGTAGCCGTCGGCCAGGGGTACTTCGGCAAAATCGTCAGGACTGTCGTACCAGTAATCCAGTGGCCCATCGTCGGACGTGACGTCGAAGCTGAGCAGATCGAGCGCCTTTTCCACACCCGCCCGCGCCAGCCAGTGCGCCTGCACGCGCTGCAACTGGCCATGCGAACGAGCGCGGCTGACGGCCGTGACGCGATTGAGACCCAGCAGCGTCAGCCCGATGATCAGCAGCAGCCACATCGTCAACACCAGCACCGCTCCCGAAGCAGAGCCGGGCACTGTGCGCCCGGACCGGACTCGCAGAGTCCGGCTCTTCCCCGGCCCCCCGGAAGTGGATCGCGTGAATCGATACGTGTTCCTACTCACGTCCGCCTCCTCTGTTCCCGGAACTGGAGTTGGACGTGGACGACCCACTGGATGAGGGGACGGTGACGCTCGTTGCGCCCTGGCTTTGCGTCTGGTTGTTCTGCTGCGATGAAGGTGCGGCCGGCTCGAACGGCGGCACGCGCGGCGGGTAGATCAGGCGCGTCAGCGTGATGGTGCTCGGCTGACGTGTGTCGCTGGGGTTCCAGTTCTCCACCATCACGCGCAGCGTCACGCGCACGGCCGCGGGCAACTGGTTGTACTCCAGCGGCCACTCCTCCAGCCAGTCCAGCCCGTCGAAGTAGCGGATGTCGAGCATCACCACGTTGCGGGCCAGCCGATCGATCACGCCGCCGACCTCGTCGGTTAGGTTGTACGTCGGGTCCAGCCGCCGCGCCAGCGAGGATGTATCGTCATCAGGGTCCTGCACCAGAGCGAACTCCACCTCGCGCACGTCCGACTCTGGCTGCCCGAGGCGCACCGTGTGATAGCCGACTGTCATGAAGCGCACGCGATCGGAAGGCTCGCCGTTGAGCGTGCCGTCGATGCCTTCAAAAACAATCTCGGTGTCGTCCACGGTGGGGCGATAGATGTTGGCCATGGCATCGCTGATGGCCCGCAGGGCGGTGTCGGCTTCAGTCCAGGCGTCGGCGGAGCGCTCGGTTCGCCGCCGGGCGCCGTCAGTCTGCCAGATCATGGTGGAAGCCGTGGCCATGACCAGGCCCACCAGGGCGCTGACGATCATCAGTTCGACGAGAGTGAAAGCGGGGGGGGTAATTTTAGATTTTAGATTTGCGATTTTAGATTTGTGATCGGCAATTGAGCGTACTGGTTGCGCAGACACCGCATCCAAATCTAAAATTAAAAATCTAAAATCTAAAATCAATCCTCTCACGACAAATCCTCCCAATAGAGTTGGACGGGTCGTGAGCCGAGGGCGTCGTGCAGGAGCGTGTAGGCCTGGACCGAGCGTGAGCCGCCGGGGGTCTGCCAGGTGATGGTGACGGTGACGGAATAGAGATCGCTGTCGGGCTGCTGCTGAATGTCCGCGGTCCAGTTGAACTGACCGCCGATCTGTCCGTCGAAGGGCCCCTGGGTGGCCATGGTGGCCGGGCCGATGGCGTCGATGCGGGTGAGCACTTCATCGAGATACGTGGCGGCCAGTTGCTCGTTCTGGGCCTGGGCATTGGTGGTCAGGGCCTGGCTGATGCTCGAAGCCATGGCCGCCCCGAAAATCGCCAGCACGACCGCGGCCAGCAGGCATTCAATGAGGGTGAAGCCGCCGCTGTGGCGGCGGAAATTCGAAATTCGAAATTCGAAATTCGAATTGGTCACGCGTCCAGATCCTCCCGTTCGCTGGGCGTTTGCAGCGTGGTGCCGTCGATCATTTCGCAGCGGCCGGTGTAGGGGAACACCAGCAGGCTGCGCGAGCGCCGACCGTCGGTGATTTCGATGGCGGCCGGGTCGGCGGAGCCGTCACTGTAAAAGCAGATGGCGATCTCGGGTGTCACGCTGCGCTGCACCGGTTCGATCAGCAGCGAGCCGAACTGCAAACTGTCAGGCAGCTTCGTCGGCTTGATCGGGCCGGTGGTGATGTCCTCGAAGGGTTCGGATTCATCTTCCGCCTCGGGGTTTTCCACCTGGATGCGGTAGCTGTTGTCGATGGTGTCAAAGAGCAGGCGCACGGTGTTGCTGCGCAAGACCGCCTGCTCATGGGCATAGCGGGCGGCCGTGTACAGTTGAATGGCGGCGCTGCGCATCTCCGCCGAGCCGCGCTGCCCGGACAACTGCGGCATGATCATGCCCGAAAGCACGCTGATGATGACGATGACGACGAGGATTTCGACGAGAGTGAAGCCGATTTTCGATTTTCGATTTTCGATTTGCGAATGACAGCGAGCGAGGCGAGCCGCTTGCCTTCCAGTCGCAAATCGAAAATCGAAAATCGAAAATT
>JADLFV010000097.1 GCA_020849625.1 Phycisphaeraceae bacterium | reverse complement strand
TGCAAATTCTCGGCGACAATTGGGGCTCCAGCGACGCCTACTGGCTTCTCGGCGATTTCACCGGTGACGGCTCGGTCAACCTCGCTGACCTGCAGGTGCTCGGCGATAACTGGGGCACCGGCACCGGTTCCGATCTGAAATTCGATGAAGCGCTGCAGCAACTCGGCCTGAGCATCCCCGAGCCGAATGCGGGTGTGCTGTTGCTGATCGCTGTCAGTCTGCTGATCGCTCGTGCGAGCGAAGTCCGGTGTAGAAGTGCTTCGCATGTCCCGGCTGGTGATTCGGCTGACAATTGCCCGCGGGCGTCGCCGGTCAAAAATCATGATTGATCGGGTGGTTTATGGATCGGTGGTGCTGGACAGCTTGAGGTACGCATACACCGAGTTACCGGTCGGCGGGCTTTCCTCTCGACCGCCGTCACATCCGTAATCGAGCAGCAATTGCTCAACCTCTTCGGCCACCGCGCCGCTGCTGCATATTTCATCGACGTGCGGGGAATTCTGCGGAACCTTGTGTTGGTGAAACAGGCGCTGATCCGGATCTTCCGCCACGCCGACGAACCAGTCATGCGGCTCCCCGCCATGAGCCTGCATGTACAGGACGAAACGACGATAAACCGTGTTGATTTCTTCTGATGACATGACATGACTCCCAGAGATGTGATTAGCCAATTGTCTCGATCATGCTCTGGATGTCAAGAGATCAATTGAATGGCTGTATATTGGGCTCTGATGGCTGTGAATCAGGTGGTTTGCATGTGTATTGATCGAAGCTGGATACCCGCCAGCGCAAACAGAATCAGAATCATAACGCTCAAGCTATTCCACATCATGGTTTGAAGCCACAATGCCCAGCCAAATGTGAGAATCAGGGAACCCGTGGCCGCACTCAACACCAACGGCGCCAACACAAAGCTGGCACCGAAAGTCAGCAGTCGGATGATAGGCCGACGTTTGATCAACATTCCCCCGCAGAGGCCGACAACGGCAACAATGGCCCAGTCCGGCAAGTGAAGCCAGACCATGCCCCAGTAACCAGCCAGAAGAGGGAATCCCCGAGCATCCAGCCAATGCGCCATCGGCTGCCGGCAGTCGAGCTGCGCCCAGAGCGCGAACAACAGCGTGCTGCTCACGATGCCGATCGCTGCGCCTGTCAGGAGCCAGAGAATGTATGGCGTCCATCTTTGCATGTGCATATCTTCAGTTGCCCATTGAGCGTCGTGTTGTGGTGCGCTATTGACCGATCTGGCGGAATGGGATCAGGCATACACAGTCACACCGGCGGATGGCATTACCCACGATGTCTTGCCCGATACTGCCGCGGCGACATGCCCTGCAGGTGGCGGAAGCGGCGGTTGAAGTTGGACAGTGTGGCGAACCCCACATCGAAACTGATCGTGGTGATCGGCTGATCCGTCTCGGCCAGCAGACGACAGGCCTCAGCGATGCGGCGCTGACAGACGTAATCCACAAAGCGCCGCCCGGTGGCGCGGCGGAAAAAACGGCTGAAGGCGGACGGCGTCAGATGCGCTAACCTTGCGGCCTCCTTCTGCTCGATCGTCTCGTGCAGTTGCTTGTGAACGTACTGACACACGCGATCGATACGCTGATCGTCGCCCGGCTGCGGTGTGAAGCGATAGCCCATGCTCGCCAACTCGCGCACATCGCGTGATTGCGACAGGTCGTAGAGCAGACTCAACAGACTCACAAAGCGCTGCCCCGGCTGCTGTTGCGGCATGGCATCCAGTCGCGCGGCAAACTCCGACGGATCGAACAGCAGTCCACGCTGGGCTCGATGCAGCATCGTCCGCACCGGGCGCATCTCCGGCCGCTCCAGCACGCCCTCACCCAGCGAGCGATCCAGGAACTGCACCACCACCGCTTCGCCCGACCCGCGGCTGGTCCAGGTGTGCGGCAACTGCGGCCCCAGCAGCACCAGCTCGCCGGGGCGATAGTCGCTCACGTGATCGCCCACGAAGCGTTGCCCCTGGCCCTGGCTGATCCAGGTCAGCTCGTACTCAGCGTGATAGTGCCAGTTGAACTCGAACTGCTTCGAAACCCGGCGATAGCAGTAGAACGACGCCTCGGGGCCGGGCTCGATCAGCTCCTTCTGCGGTTTCATGGGGGGCATTTTACCGCATGCTTTGCCTGCGATAGCATCAATTTGCCAATTCCGGGGGCAAAAAAGTGCCGTTTATCGTCATTCCGGGCGTGGCGTGGGCTGCTGCGGGGTCGTAGGCTTATCTTCACTTGAAACGTTCCAGAAAGGAGCCGACATGCCCTTGACCACAGCCCAAGCCCGCCACGACCAGCAAAACCGCACCTCGAAGTCCGTAAGTGACCAGCTCAGCGAGCCTTATCCGCTTCGCCCGGAGCAGATTGCCGCCTTCGCCCGTGACGGCTACATCAAGCTCAAGCATGTGCTCAGTCCCGTGGTGCTTGACGCCTACCGCCCGCTGTTGCGCGAGGTGACCATGCAGCATAACAGGCTGGCCGACGTACCTATGGAACAACGCAACACTTATCAGCAGGCGTTTGTGCAGGTGTGCAATCTGTGGGAGCTCGATGAGCGCACCCGCCCGCTGATCTTCAGCAAACGACTGGCCCGGATCGCCGCGGATCTTCTAAACGTCGCTGCCATTCGCCTTTACCACGATCAGGCTCTCTACAAGGAAGCCAGCGGCGGGTTCACGCCCTGGCACGCCGACCAGTTCTACTGGCCACTGGCGACCGATCGCACCATCACCATCTGGATTCCGCTGCAGCAAACGCCGCTGGAGATGGGCCCGCTGGAGTTCGCCATCGCCAGTCAGAAGTTTACCACCGGCCGGACTTTAGAGATCAGCGACGAAAGCGAGCAGCAGCTTCAGCAGATGATCGAAGCCCAGAAGTTCCCCATCGATCGCGGCCCGTTCGACCTGGGTGAGGTCAGCTTCCACCTCGGCTGGACCTATCACCGGGCCGGCCCCAACCGCACCGATCGTTGCCGCGAGGTGATGACCATGATCTACACCGACGCCGCCAACACCGTCAAGCAGCCGGAGCATCGCTACCAGCAGGCCGACTGGGACAACTTCATCCCCGGCATCCCGATCGGCTCCGCAGCCGCCTCAGCGAAGAATCCGCTGCTGTTTGATCGCCAGCAATAACCCGCAATTCGACGTGATTCGCCCGCCAACGGGTGCAAATCGGCGCACAGATTGGTCAACTGACATGGCAGGTTACCCTGCGCGCCAACCTGTGCGAGTGTCAGCCGTTACATCCGCTTGCGGGGGCCTGGCGCGCACAAACGTTGCGCTTTTGCGCGCCCGACGTGGCCCAGGCAAAAATGAGCGACCAGCCATGTGCCGCGAGCCATCAGGGGGAGGCCGCGAAGACAAAATCCAACGTCACCCAGCCTCCCATGTCTCAGCCCCAACAGTCGACGAGCTACGCCTCGCCGGACCGTCCGTTGCAGTGTAGATGATGCTGGCAGATGGCAGATGGCTCGATGCCTTCATCCGCATCTTCCCCTCGGTGCCTTGGTCCCTCGTTTCCTCGGGGCCTTCTCCTTCAATGCCATGCCTCATTCGCCGGCAGGCTTCCCCCGGAAGGGCGTGGGGCCTTGGTGCTCTGTGGGTGTGGATTCTGATTCTAATGTGCTGCATAAGAACATGCTGCTAAGTGTATCCCATGCAGCGTACAGAATTATTGTAAACATGAAGAATGCGATAGCATGAACAGCTTGAACTTTTGATATCGGGGCTATTATAGGCCAAGTTAGGTAAGGTATGTCAGCGTAGGCCCACCACGTCGAGGCTGCAAGAACAGCCAGTGTTAACAAGACAACAAGAACATTCTGTTGAATATCCTTGCGGCTCTTTGCGAACATATTTCGTATGTACCCTTTTTGGCTTGAGGTCAACTGTTGTTCATATCGTTGCTGCGACTCAATGAATGCAACAATAACCTTCTCTTGGATGTGTGGCATACTTTGAACAACAAAAACTACTGCACCAATCAGTACCCCTGCCACAATTCCGGCCGCCGGCCATATGACCGCTATCACGAGTGTGAGGTCGTGCACATGCAGCCATGCACTAGCTATAACTGACACGGTGAAAGACGCAACGAGGATGAGTACCGAGCGGATCATGTTAACTGCTCCAGAAATCGGCGAATCCACTGAAGGATCGCTGTTCTGATGCTGGTGTCAGTGATTTGTCCGATTTGATAATCAACTTGCCCTGTTACTGTTGCGTGGTCGCTGCGCGCCGTTTTCTTCGTTCCGTCGGCCTCTTGGTGGCGAATTTGCCATCGGCCGCCGCCTTGTCCTATGTAGGTTACCTCTTCCCTTATTGATTCATCCGCCTCTTGGATTTCAAGGCCACGTTCCGCGTTGCTCAGGTCATAGCCGACCTTCTTTGCGCCGTTGTTTGTACGAAGAGTCCGCAATATATCGGCCAGTTGGCCCCGGGAGCGAAATACGTTTGGTGGTACAAACTCCATTCTAAGATATGTTACCTTTCTAGAGCGAGCCAGAACCTCCCAAAATGTCTGAGTTCGTGACTTAGGGATTACTCGGAGTGAATATGGTTGTTGTGCTATCCCAGCATTAATGACGCTTTCAACAAGCCTAGACATTCCATGCGGTTCTCCACTGAAAAACTCTGGATTGCGCACTACAGCGATGACTTGCTCGTCAATCAGATACACAAAATGTGTCCAAAATGCTGAATCAACGGTTGCGTCATCAACATCTCCGGTTTCTTCGTTCATGATGCCAATTTGCGTCGCTCCTGGTCGGATAATCCGGCCCCAGATCGCATCGCCTTGTTGTGTTAGATTGCCTAGGTGATACGACTGGTTGCGATACACACCTTCCGGCCGACTCAAGATGATCTCATGAGCGATCTCATTGCGCTGTGAGTGCGTCAGCTCATCGCGGAAAAGATCAGCCCCTCCATCAACCACAGATATTTGGTAAAAGTCAAACCTCATGAATAAACCCTTAGAGAAAGTGATCTGAAATGGAAGGATGTTTCCGCGCGTTTCCCGGTGTTGCGCTTGCCAGACATGCTTAGCAATATACAGCAAGTGCGCTAGTGGTACTACTGTGTTGCCTGCTGAGCCGGTCCTGCGTGGCGGCCTTCACCCCGGCCCTCTCCCGGGGGGAGAGGGGGGACGTTTGGCGCTTGTTTCTGCGCACTTGAGCAGGAGGGGCGAGATGCTTCTGTCTTTGCTTAGTTGCGGTGCAACGCACCGCGGGGCAGTGACTGAATGGAGGGTGCGGAGGTTGTGTGAAGGTACTGTGTCGCTAAGGTGGGATGGCGATTGTTATTTCAATAGCCGGGCCGCTACGCGGGTCCGGTCGTTCGGGGAGTCCGGCGAGGTGTAGCTTGACGGGTGGTGGGGGAGTTTCGGGGGCAATGGCTGAATAGCTGAATGGCTGATTTCTTGAATGCTTGATTCACTGCTGCCTGCTGTGTGCGGCCGCGGTAGGGCGATGGCTGATCGCTGACGGATGGCGGATCGATCCGGCCATCGGCGACTTGGTGGTTCGTCGCTTGCTGGCCACTTTGCCTTCACAGTACAGAGATTTCCCCAGCATCAATGCAGAGAAAGACCTTGGATGGCTGGTTGCGAGCGGAATAGAATGAGGATGGAAGTTGAAAAAGATGACTGGAGGTTTGATGACGTGACGCCAGGACATCACAGGTTCTATTCCGAGCAGACGAGGGTTCCTGTGTGTTGAAGCCGTCATGCAATGACGGGGAAGGAGCGGACCATGAGTTTGCAACCTGATAATCAGAGCCGGCCTGAGGGTGAATATGTATGCGAAATGTGTCGCGGCAAAATGTTTGTGACTGAGGACGAGGGGGTTTTACGATGTCCCTACTGCGGCAATGAGATCATTGACAAGCGCAGGACCAGGGCGACCAATCGCGCCATCGGGCTTGCCGCTGCTCTACGATTCAACGATATGGGCGACCCGTTCATTCACGCCCATATTGGAAGGTTTGCCGACGTGTTGTCATGACGCTTGTAGCCGCCGCGCGGGCCGTCACAATGTTTGATTCGTTGCCTGCGTAAATGCCTGAATGTTTTGCGCCATGCCCCGATTTCTTGAATGCACTGAATGCTTGGATCGCAACGCGCTACGACCTGCACCATCCCGACGAAGCTGCGCATCGTCGGGCTTCCTATTGCCTACATCCTACACCCTACTGCCTGATCCCTACTTCGCGCTGCGGGTGCCGAGGCGCTGGTCGAGCATGAGCAGGGCGCTGTGGTTGTCGCCGGCGTGGTGGATCAGGCCGAGGGCTTCGGACATCACTTTTTCTTCTTCCACCTGCTCATCGATGAACCACTTGAGAAAAGACTGGGTGGCCCAATCTTTTTCATTTATGGCCAGTTCGTAGAGGTTGTGAATGGCGCGGGTGTTGTTTACCTCCTGCTGCTGGGCGGCGACGAAGATTTCTTCCACGTTTTTGTAGTCGTGCCGGGGTTTGCCCAGGGCGCCCAGGTCCAGTTTGCCGTGGCGGTCCATAAGGAATTTGTAGAGGCGCATGGCGTGGTCCAGTTCCTCGCTGCGCTGGATCATCATCCAGCCGGCGAACCCGGGCAGGTTGTCGCGTTCGAACCAGGCGGCCATGGCCAGGTAGTTGTAGGCGGCGGTGATCTCGTAGTTGATCTGCTGATTGATCGCTGCCTCAATGGTGGTGCTCACGGCCATGATGGATTTTCCTTTGCGGGGCGTTTGGTGATGGAGACCTCAACCTGATGATAGGCAACGAAGAAAATGAATTCCGCACAGCGATCCGATGGGGCCAGGGCGTGATTGCCTGAATGCGTGCATGTCTGAATCGGTCCTGCCTGGGCGAGCGAGGGGCGCCGCATTGACATGCGGTGCTGGGATTGCACGAATCTCTCACTGCTCACTCCCTACACCCTACTCCCTACTGCCTACTCCCTACTCCCTGCCCATTCTTGGGCAACACGGTCATAGATGGTACAAATGGTCCGGCGGGGCGGTCGAGAGGAGACGGCATGTGAACGAGACATTGAAAAGACTGCACTACTGGGCCTGGGTGTGCAAGAAGTCGATTGAGGCCTGCCGCCAGGTTGATCGGTTCGTGGACGGGGAATCGCCGCTGTTTTATCACTGTCCCAGCGGGCTGGCGGCTGAGGGGTTGACGTTGCCGGTGCGCATGCAGTTTTATTGTCTGACGCGGCGGGTAACCCGGGCTGGTCGTGTGCCGCGCGGCTGCGCCCCGGAAGGTGTGGCGTTCGTCACCGTTCATAACTACCCGGGCAAGACCATTCTGGAAAAGTCCTTCGAGGCCCGCGGCATACCCTGCGTGGTGCTCGGGCGCGATATTGAGAAGTTCTCGTTTTTCGACAAGATCGGCCGATTGCTCGATTACGTGCGCTCGCCCGAATGCACGGCCGAGTACATCGTCTTCAATGATGCCCGCGATGTGGTGATAGTGAGCGACCCCGGACGGATCGTGGAGATGTTCGAGAGCTGCGGCTGCGATGTGCTGATGAATCACACGCACATGGACTGGCCGCCCAATCCCGAACACTACCGCTTCGAGCAGGACTGCTATCCGCGCTATCCATTTCACGGCCACCTGAACTCGGGCGGATTCGTCGCCCGCCGCCAGGCGCTGATCGAGTTTCTGGAGCAGATCGCCCGTGATTTTGCCGCTGATCCAAAGCGCGATTACACGCATCCGGGGCCCGGCGACCGCTACAGCGACCAGGCTGCCTGGCGCCGCCTGCACGTGCAGCATTACCCGCGCATCAAGGTTGATTGCCGCGGCCTGATCTTCAAGCGTTTCGACCTGTTCATGGATCGGGATTGAGCGAACCGGCCGCGGGGATGGCGGGAATGGCTGATTGCCTGATTTCTTGATTGCTTGATTGCTTGAAGGTCTGAATCTGTGCTGCCTGGGCGAGTGAGGGGCGCCGCATTGACATACGGTGCTGGGATTGCGTGAATGCCGGAATGCTGTAATCCCTACAGCCTGCCGCCCCATTTTACTGTTAGCCGCGTGCAGGTGAGGCAGAGAGACAGAAGTGCGATGGTTGCAGCGGCGGGCTCGGGAATTGGGAGACTGGTTGTTTGCTGGGCCTGATCGAAGGCGGGCAGGTTGGGTGACTGGTAGCCCCAGTTATCGCTGATGAGCTGAAGGTCCGCGAGGTTGACCAGGCCGTCGTTGTTGAAGTCGCCCTGAGCCCAGAGGGCGCTGCTGGCCAGCCAGTTGTCGGTGAGGATCTGCAGATCGGCGAGGTCAACTTTGCCGTCGAGGTTGGCGTCGCCGGGCTGACGGAAGGGCCAGCGGTCGCCGAGGATCTGCAGGTCGGCCAGGTCCACGAGGCCGTCGCCGGTGAAGTCGCCCTGGTTCCATGAGGCGTTGGAGGCCAGCCAGTTGTCGCCGAGGATCTGCAGGTCGGCGAGGTCGATTTTGTTGTCTTCGTTGGCGTCGCCGGGATGACGATAGTAGTCGCCGTCGGAGTATTTGGAGACGACATCCCAGACGACCTGGTTGAGGATGTCGTAAAGTTCGGGGCTGTAGGGGCTGTCGTAGGGATTGACCAGTTCGGGATCGACCAGGCCGGCGGGTGATTGGCCGTAGAGGGCGGCGAACATGGTGGTGGCGGCGACGTATCGGCCGACGGTGGGGGTCAGGTGCACGCCGTCGCGGAAGAACTGCCCGATGCTGGTGAAGCCGGGCAACTGGTGATCGAGGATGAGCAGATTCAGTTGATACAAAACTTCGCCGGTGGGAATGAGGTAGATGTCAGCATCGGTCTGGCTGCGCAGTCGCTGCAGGAGCAGTTGGTGATACTGGCGGGAGTTGACGGAGATGGTGTAGTCTTCATCGGCCACGATCTGGTTCCATGAGCTGACATAATCAGCGGATGGAGGCCAGCCGGTCATGAGATAGAAGGGCGTGTCGAGGTTGTCGGGGTTTTGCTGGACGAGGTTGATCAGGGCGAGAGCGGCGGCGTTTTCACTGCCGAGGGTGGTGCCGGGGTAAGACTGGATGGTGATGGCATCCCAATGGAAATCGGTCAGGGCATCGGAGAACATGCCGAAGGTTTCGGCCGGATCGGCGCAGACGTCGGTGGGATGGGTCACGATGCCGGTGAGCGACGAGCCGCAGCGGATGTGCCAGCCCGCGTTGTGCATCGGCAGACCTTTCTGGGCAGCGAAGGCGTCCATCCACATGGGGCGGCTGTCCCAAGTGAGGCTGTTGCCCACGTGGTAGGTGTCCATGGCCTGCAGGGGCGCAGCGACAGCGATGAGCATCACCGCGCAATTGCAGATGGATCTGAACATGGAATTACCCCATCACCGTGCAGTCATCCTTGCCAGAACAAGTTGCCGGGGCATGCCCGACTGAAACATCAGCCAACGGGAAACCGCACCTCGGCGGTAGTGGTTCGTCCAACTGGGTAAATTGGGGACTTCCTGTCTCCATTCGGCAGCGCGGCCGAGTTGGGAAATTATACCACCGCGATCGTAGGGATCGAAGAATTTCTTTGGGCTGTCATGCACTTGGTCCGCTCGTGTCCGCTCCCGCCTGCAGAAGCAGGCTCGCCCGCAGGGTATGGGATGAGCCGCTGGAATGGGCATTTTCATATAATGTGGGGCGATGAAACTGATGCAAATTGCCATGGCGATGCTGCTGCTGTGGTCCGGGGCGCTGGCACAGGGGCCGACGGACGATGCCGCGGAGGCGGAAGGTCAATCCCCAACGCCACCCGCGGCGGAGACCGATTCATCGAGCGTACCTGCGGAGGCAACGCAAGAGAATCTCCCGGGTATGGGAGCGGAGAAGACGGCCGATGAATCGGCCTCCGCCGCGACTTCGCCGGGGGCGGGCACATCACCTGCGGGGCCGGGGGTGCCGCTGCCGGCGGGGGCGAAGGTGGCGATCATTCCGATCGAGGACATGATCTACGACTTCACGTTGGCCAGCCTGCAACGCCGCATCGAGCGGGCGCTGGACGGCGGGGCCACGGTCATCGTGCTGGAGCTGGACACCTACGGCGGCGAAGTGACGGCGGCCATCGAGATCAGCAAATACATCAAGAGCCTGAACGTGCCGGTGATCGCCTGGGTCAACGACAAGGCCTACTCGGCCGGGACCATGATCGCGGCCGCGTGCGATCAGATCATCATGGCAGACGGCGCCACGCTGGGCGACAGCGCGCCGATCGCCGTCGGCCAGAACCTCGAGCCGACCGAGCGCGCCAAGGCACTGTCGCCGATCCTGGAAGAGTATCGCGACGATGCGCAGCGCCGCGGCTATGACTTCGCGCTGTTTCATGCCATGTGCGAATTGGGCATCGAGGTCTATCAGATCAGGCACAAAGACACCGGCGAAATCCGTCACGTCAACCAGTCGGACTACGCGGTGATGGTGCAAGGCGCGGACCCGGACGTGATCGCGGCAGGCGCCCCCGGAAGTGGGAGTGGGGCGGCAGGGGTGATCGGGCAACTATTCGGCGGTCGGGGCGCCAATGCCACCAATGCGGGCAACACGGCTCCGGCGCTGGAAATCGCCACGTCGAATGATCGCGGCAAGTGGGTGCTGGTCAAAAAGGTGCACGACGGGCGCACGCTGCTGACGCTCAACCAGACGCGGGCCCAGGACGTGGGCATCGCCAGACAGATCGTGCGCAACCAGTCGGAGCTTCGTCAATACACCGGCGCGGCACAGATGCAGCAGGTCGGGCAGACCTGGTCCGAAGGCCTGGCGGGTTTCCTGACTCATCCGGCTGTGCGGGCGATTTTGATTATCGCGCTGCTGCTGGGCGGATACGCGGAACTGCAATCGCCCGGCGTCGGCCTTCCGGGGGCGGTGGCTCTGATCGCCCTGGTGCTGCTGCTGGGCGCGCCTTACCTGATGGGACTAGCGGAAATCTGGCACATTCTGCTGTTTCTGATCGGGTTCTTCCTGCTGCTGGTCGAGGTGCTGTTCACGCCCGGTTTCGGGTTGCTGGGCATTGCGGGCATCGCGGCCATGCTGGTGGCCCTGGTGATCAGTGTGGTGCCGCTGGGCGGGCAGTTTTTCCCTGCCCCCGGCGGCGCGACGTCGCGCTTCGTGTGGGATCGCCTGCTCAGTTCCTCCATCACCATGCTGCTGAGCCTGATCGTCAGCTTCGTGGGCTTCTATTTCCTGACCCGCTACTTCGGCAGCATTCCGCTGTTGAACAAGCTGGTGCTGGAGGACGCATCGCCGGCCCAGATGCCGCAGGCGCACCGGCACGTCAGCGGTGACGAGCAGATCGGCGGCGGGCGGGTCAAGGTGGGCGATACAGGCAAAGCGGTGACCAGCCTGCACCCGGCCGGGGAAGCGATCATCGACGGCAGCGCCATCGACGTGGTGGCCCTGGGCGGGTGGATCGACCAGGGTGCCGCGGTGCGCGTGGTCGAAGTGCATGGCAATCGCATCGTGGTCGATCTGGTGTGAGCAGTTCGGGCGCTGCAATTGAGTGGAGCGCGGGATACGCTCCGGTGAAACGGAGCGGCCTGGATGGGTTTTCTATACAGGGGTCTATTGATGTCGGTTGAGATGCTTTTTGGCGCCGTGGATCAAACGCCAGCGCGGTCGCGACAGTGGGTCGAACATCTGTATCTGTTGACGGCACTGCTGGTGGTGGTGCTGCGCACGGCAGCCATGGCGTTGCCGAGCGCGCAGACGCCGACGCAGCGGGTGACTCCGCAGATGATGAACGCGCTGTTCATCGCCACCGATGATCTGAACGAGGAGATCGGCTGCCTCGGTTCGCCGATCGCCCAGACGCCCAACATCGACAGGCTGGCTGCCAGCGGCATGCTGTTTCGCCACGCTTACACGCAGCAGGCGGTGTGCAATCCGTCACGGGCTTCACTGTTCACGGGGCTCAAGCCGGACACTCTGAAGGTGTGGGACCTGCGCACGCACTATCGTGATACGCATCCGGACGTGGTGACGCTGGGGCAGTTGTTCAAGCAGAACGGCTATCAGTCGCTGAGCATCGGCAAGATCCTGCACGCGGGGCTGCCGGGCGATCCGCCGTCATGGACGGAGCCGGAGTTGCTTTTCAACGGCAGCGGTCCGGCATACGTGGATGATCCGGCCCACGGCGTCGATACCAGCAAGAAAGGCAAGAAGACCGCCACGCAGTGTCTGGATGTGCCGGATGATGCGTATGTCGATGGCAAGGTGGCGGCGGCGGCGATCGAAGCCCTGCGGAAGTATCAGCAGGAGGGGAAGTCATTCTTTTTAGGCGTGGGTTTCCGCAAGCCGCATTTGCCGTTCACCGCCCCCCGCAAGTATTGGGAACTTTATGATCCGAATGCGATTCCGGGGCCCGAACCTGCAACGTCGCCGCGCAACGTGCCCGAGATCGCGCTGCACAATTTCAAGGAATTGCGCGGTTACAGTGATATGCCGAAGGAAGGCCAGCCCACCCCCGAGCAGGTCAGGCACTTGCGTCACGGGTACTACGCAGCCATCACCTACTGCGATGCGCAGATCGGCAAGGTGCTCGATGAACTGGATCGCCTGGGCCTGGCGGACAACACCATCGTGGTGTTCTGGTCCGACCACGGCTTCCACATCGGCGAGCATGCGCTGTGGGCCAAGACATCCGACTTCGAGCGCGACGCGCACGTGCCGCTGATCATTCGCTATCCCGGCATGACCACGGCCGGTCAAACAAGCGACGCTCTGGTGGAACTGCTGGACATGTACCCGACCCTGGCGGACCTGGCGGGACTGCAGGCGCCTGACACGCTGGAAGGTAAGAGCCTGCGTCCCGTGCTGGAGAATCCGGCGGCCCAGGTGCGCGAGGCAGCCCTGACGCAGCATCCACGGCCGGCGTACTACACGGACAAGCCCGAGGTCATGGGCTACTCCATCCGCACGCAGCGATATCGCTACACTGAATGGCGCAAGTTCGACAGCGGTGACATCGTGGCCCGAGAGCTGTACGATCACGATAAGGATCAGATCGAAAGCGACAACATCGTCGATGAACCAGCCTTGACTGACCAGGTCAGGCTGCTGCACGAGCAAATGGAGCGGGCAATTCGCTCCTGAGAATTACTGGAGACATTTAAGATGCAACTGGCGCTGCTGTCACAGGCACTGGCACAATCACAAACCTCCGGGCGGCACTGGATTCGGCACTTTCACTTGGCGATGCTGCTGCTGCTGGTGGTGCTGCGCACGACGGCCATGGCGCTGCCGAGCCCCGAAGCTGCGACCGCGCCGATCAAGCCGCAGCCCATGAACGTGCTGTTCATCGCCACCGATGATCTGAACGATGAGGTGGCCTGTCTCGGTTCAACGGTGGCCAAGACGCCCAACATCGACAAGCTGGCCGCCAGCGGCATGCTGTTTCGTCACGCCTATACGCAACAGGCGCTGTGCAATCCGTCACGAGCCTCGTTATTTACAGGGCTGAGACCGGACACGCTGAAGGTGTGGGACCTGAAAACACACTTCCGTGACACGCACCCGGACGTGGTGACGCTGCCGCAGTTGTTCATGCAGCACGGCTACTTCACGCAGGGCATCGGCAAGCTCTATCACAACTGGCGACAGGAAACCCATGGCGATCCTCAGTCCTGGTCTGTGCCGCAGATGTACCACTTTGCCCCGCATTTCAGCGACTGGTACATCCCCGGGACGCCGCAGGGCACGCCGGCTGAGAAGCCGGGTCCCGCCACGCAGTGCGAGGATGTGCCGGACGAGACGTACTTTGACGGCCGGATCGCCCAGGAGGCGATCAAGGCCCTAAACCAGTTGAAGCAGACGAATCAGCCGTTCTTCCTGGCGGTGGGTTTCTGGAAGCCGCACCTGCCGTTCAATGCGCCCAAGCAATACTGGGACATGTACGACCCCGAGGCGATTCCCGGGCCCGATCCGGCGACTGCCCCACGCAACGTGCCGGAGATTGCCCTGCACAACTACAAGGAGCTGCGCGGCTACACCGACATGCCACAGGAAGGGCCACCCACGCCGCAGCAGGTCAAGCATCTGCGCCACGGCTACTTCGCAGCCATCAGCTACGTGGACGCCCAGATCGGTAAGGTGCTCGATGAGCTGGACAAGCTTGGTCTGGCGGACAACACCATCGTGGTCTTCTGGTCCGATCACGGCTATCACATCGGCGAGCACGCGATATGGAGCAAGACCTCCAACTTCGAGCGTGACGCCCAAGTGCCCCTGATCATCAGTGTGCCGGGCATGGCGAACGCGGGGCAACAGTGCGACGCGCTGGTTGAACTGCTCGACCTCTATCCCACGGTTGCTGATTTGGCCGGCCTGGCCGCACCGCATCCGCTGGAAGGCAAGAGCCTGCGCCCCGTGCTGGAGAACCCCACGGTCGAAGTGCGCGAGGCCGCTTTGACCCAGCACCCGCGCCCGCCCTATGGTGAGAAAGCACAGGTCATGGGCTACTCCATCCGCACCCAGGGCTATCGCTACACCGAGTGGCGAGCCATCGACAGCGGCGACCTCGTGGCTCGCGAGCTGTACGACCACCAGCAAGACGACATCGAGAGCGTCAACATTGTCGATGAGCCGGCTTTAGTAGAACAAGTCCAGCAACTGCACGAACTGTTGCAGCAGACGATCGACCGCGGTCATTGAAGCAGCCGCACGCCATTTTCCCCATTTTCACAGAGGTACGCCGAGCCCTGAGGAGGAGTCCGCGACGACGAGGGCCGGATTTGACGGTTCCGGTGACTCCAATCCGGCCCTTCGTCGCGGATTCCTCAGGGCTCGGCGTTGGTGTGAAGCGACTCCTCAGGGCTCGGCGTCGTATTTGCATAGTAAGCCTTGGAAGCGCCAGCCCGGCGCGGTAGGATATAGCCGGCAATATTTGACGTGTGTGGGGATTGATTCCCTGTAAGGAGGATCGCATGAAGCTGTCCCGAGTCGGCAGCCGGGTGGGCGCGGTGGCTCTGTCGCTCGCGCTGGAGGTGATAGCGTCGGGTGGTTTGGTGTGGGGTCAGACCACGATGTTCAACGGCGTCGAGGTGCCGGGCACGGTGCTGGCGCATTCGCCGGCTTCGACAGGCGTGTACGTGGCGTCGCCTTCCATCACCATCATGCCCAACGGCGATTACCTGGCCAGTCACGACAAGTCGGGGCGAACCTACGTCTATCGTTCCACCGATCAGGGCGCGACCTGGACGGCCGGCGGCTCGGTGCCCGGCAACTGGGGCACCATCTTCAGCTACGACGGGGCGGCCTACCTGATGGGCACCACCGGCGGCAAGATCTACATCAGCCGTTCGACCAACAACGGCGCCACCTGGACCAGCGCCACCAGCGCAAGCAACGGCCTGCTGACCTCGGCCGGAGGCTATCACACCTCCGCCACTTCGATGGTCATTCAGAACGGCCGCATCTGGCGTGCTTTCGAAAACACCATCCCCAACACCGGCTGGGGACATCGCTTCCTTGCTTTCGTCATGTCCGCGCCGCTGGGCAGCGACCTGCTCAACCGCAACAACTGGACCTTCAGCAACGAGCTCGGCCGCGACCCGTCCTGGCTG
This sequence comes from Phycisphaeraceae bacterium, assembly GCA_020849625.1. Classification (GTDB taxonomy): domain Bacteria; phylum Planctomycetota; class Phycisphaerae; order Phycisphaerales; family Phycisphaeraceae; genus JADLFV01. The sequence continues at coordinate 98,607 of JADLFV010000097.1, read as the reverse complement.
GGCGGTGATTTCCACGGCTGGTGCGAAGGCAACATGGTCATCGCCCCCGATGGTTCGGTGGTCAACATGCTGCGCGTCGATCATCCCGTCCACGGCGACAGCTCTGCCATCATCCGCGTCAACGAAGGCAATCACACCATCAGCTTCGATCCGCAAAACGATTTCGTCGAATTCCCCGGCGGCGGCAAGAAGTTCGTCATCCGCTACGACCAATCCTCGCAGCAATACTTCGCACTCACCAGTTGGGTCCCGCCCGCCCTGCGCTCTTCGGAAGAGGACATCAACAACTTCTACAACTCGCTGACCGAAGCGCAACAGGCCCCCGACCAGCGCGGCTCGCTGCTGACCAACAACGGCTTCTACAACTTCGAACGCACCCGCAACACCCTGGCCCTGATCAGCTCGCCCGACCTGGTCCACTGGGACGTCCGCAAGGTCCTGCTGCACCATCCCGATGTCGCCAAGCACGGCTTCCACTATCTCGACTGGCAGTTCGACGGCGACGACCTGATCGGCCTGTCACGCACCGCTTACGACGATGGCATGGGCGGAGCCAACAATCAGCACAACGCCAACTTCATCACTTACCATCGTTTTGAAAACTATCTCGACTGGCAGACGTGGCAATCGCTGGTCACCGACACGGGCAACAATCGCGTGCTCAAGTACGAGTTGATCGGCGGCATGGGTGGGCCGTGGATGCTCGACCCGCAGGTCTTCGCTGAGGGCGAATATGCCGGGGACAATCTGGTGAATCCGCTGGGCCTGGTTGACAGCGGCATGGGCCAGATCTTCATCGGCGAGCAACGCGACGGCGGACGCATCCTGCGTTTCGACAGCGAGGGCACGTTCCTCGGCGTCGTGGCCAGCGAAGGTCAGCAGTTCACCGGCCGACCTGAAAAGATCGTCGTCGGGCCCGACGGTTTGCTCTACATGAGCACCGCCTTCGGCAGCAATTCCGATCGCATCTACCGCATCAACACCCAGACCAACGCGGTGGAAATGCTCATCGACACCACCGACGGTGCCAATTACACGCTCAACAATCCGCGCGGGCTGGCGTTCGCCACCGACGGCACGTTGTTCGTTGCCAACCGCCAGGGCGGCAACGTGCTGGCGTTTGACGAAAACGGCAGCTACCTCGATACGCTGGTCTCGGGATTGAATGCTCCGCAGACGCTGCTGTGGGATGAGGACAACCAGCGATTGCTGGTCGGCTTCAACGGCACGCTGCAGGTGGCGGCGGTCGATCTGCTGGGCAACGTGCAGTGGCTGGGCAACAACATCAGCGGCAGCGTGCTGGACATGATGCTGATCGACGGCGAACTGTTCGTCAGCGATTACAACAGCAGCCAGCTCTATCACCTGTCCGACGGCGTCTGGCGGGCGGCCACGCAGATCGAAAGTCTGTTTCATCCCGGGCACATGCTGCAGTTGATCCCCGAGCCGGCCGGGGCGGTGATGCTGCTGATCGGCGGATTGACCATGCTCACCACGCGCAGACGACGATGGTTTGCCACGTGATCGAGTTTGGGTGCCACACCCGCGTGCGGGTGTGCGTGGTGATCGGCACGGCCGACGCGCGGCCGTGGCACCCGGCCGCGTGATACAATTCAAGGGCAGATGTTGAGTTGATTTACTCCAACTTTCTCAGGAGATTCGCAATGATCAAGGCCCGACTGTGGATTTGTGCGGGGCTGTGCAGCCTGTCGATGCTGCTGGCCTGGACGGTGCAGGCTCAAACCACCATGCTCAACGGGGTGGAAGTGCCGGGCGTGGTGGTGGCTCATTCGCCCAAGTCCACCGGCACGTTCATCGGTTCGCCCTCTATCATCATCCTGCCCAACGGCGATTATCTGGCCAGTCACGACAAGAAGGGCAGCGCCTATGTTTATCGCTCGACCGATCGCGGCGTGACGTGGGAGCAGATCAGCATGGTGCCGCACGCTGTCTGGAGCAACATGTTCGTGCATAACGGTGATGTTTACATGATCGGCACCACCAAGGGCAACGGCCAGATCTACATCCGCCGCTCGACCGACAACGGCCAGACCTGGACCGACCCCGTCGATGAAAACACCGGCTTGCTCACCGCCGAGGACGGCTATCACACCGGGCCCATGCCCGTGGTTGAACACAACGGGCGCATCTGGCGGGCCTTCGAGCACGCCATCCCCGACACCGACTGGGGCCATCGCTTCAAGGCCATGGCCATCTCCGCTCCGTCTGACAGCGATCTGCTGAAGCGTTCCAACTGGAAATTCACCAATGAGCTTGGCCGCGATCCCAGTTGGCTCAACGGCGGATTCCACGGCTGGCTGGAAGGCAACATCGTCATCACCCCCGATGACAAGCTGGTCGATATGCTGCGCACCGATCACCCGCCCTACGGCGACACCGCGTCCATCATCAACATCGATGAAACGACCCACACCATGAGCTTCGATCCGGCCACGGGCTTTGTCGAGTTCCCCGGCGGCGGCAAGAAGTTCGTCATTCACTACGACCCCAAGAGCCAGCAGTACATTTCGCTGAGCAACTGGATTCCCCAGGATTACCGCAAAAATCAGGAGACGGTCGAGCAGTTCCTGGCCTCGCAGCCGCCCGAAATGCTTTCGCCGCCCAAGCGCGGCAAGCTGCTGACTGACAACGGCTACTTCAACTTCGAGCGCACGCGCAACACGCTGGCCCTGGTCACTTCGCCCGACCTGATCCACTGGGAAGTGCGCTACATCGTGATCCAGGGCTCGGACGTCGCCCACCACGGGTTCCAGTACGTGGACTGGAAGTTCGACGGCGATGACATCATCGCCCTGTCCCGCACTGCGTATGACGACGGCGTCGGCGGCGCGGACAACCAGCACAACAGCAACCTGATCACCTTCCACCGCATCGAGAACTACCTCGACTACCGCGATCGCGTGCCGAACCCGGTGAAGTGAGACAAGATCAACAAAGAATCTGATCGCGGATGGCATCCGACGCCGAGCCCTGAGGAGTCGGCGACGAAGGGCCGGATGACGTGGGCGTTATGCGATCGATCCGGCCCTTCGTCGTCGCGGACTCCTCCTCAGGGCTCGGCGTTTGACGTATTCAATCGCGTTCGACGCTCAGTTGCGCGCTGAGGCTGTGCTCGGCGCCGGGGGCGATGGTGATGGCGTTGTCCAGGGCGTTGGCGGTTTCGATGCAGACGAAGCGATCCCAGCGCTCGCCGCCCAGGTCTTCGCTGTTTTTGAAGCGTTCCGAGCCGGGGTTCCAGACCACGGTCGAGCGTGAGCCGGTTTTCGCCACGACGATGCGGCGATGCCAGGTCGGATCGTGCAGCAGGCACGTGGCCTCGGTGTTGAAATAGACGCGATCGGTTTCGCCGTCGAAATGAAGCTGCTCGTTCTGCTCGGTGAAGCGGGCGTCGTGGACCTTGGAGTAGTAGTGCGTGCCTTGCAGCCCGGTGATGTAAACCTTTCGGGGGTGACTGACAGCGAAATAGGTGTGCAGGGCTTCGGTGATGACGGCCGGTGCGTCGGCCTGGTTGGTGACGGTGAGGGTCATCGCCAGTTGCCGGCCGAAGCTGGCATGGAAAGTCACCAGCAGGTTGTCGCAACGGGTGGTGAGCGTGAGGCTGACCGCGTCGCTTTCGAGGCGGGTGCTGTGCAGGTCCCAGGCGCGCAGGCGCACGGTGCCGTGGATGGGGGCTTTGGGATCACTGGGATGCCGGCCGAACCATGGCAGGCAGATGGGCACGCCGCCGCGGATGGCGGTGCCGGCACGGAATTGGGAGACGTCGGAAAGGAACAGGACGTCGGTGGGATCCGAGGCTTCGCTGCGCTCAGCCTTCGGCGTCCAGGAAGTCACGTGTGCGCCGTGCAGGTAAAGCTGGCCGGTGCAGGCGGGGGTGGTGATGACGGCGCGGGTGAGGTCGCCCGCGCCGGGTTCGAAACGCAGTGAGCCGTGGATGGCGAATTCGTCGAGCATGGCGGAAGCATATCAGATCATGGCAGATGGTAAATGGCAGATGGCAAATGGGAAAGACACTGCATGTCGGTAACCGTCTTGCTTCCACATCTGCCATTTGCCATTTACCATCTGCCATCGTTGATCTGCCATGCTGTTCTGGTGGTCGGCAGGGGTCGAGCGTGCTACAGTGGGCGCGATGTACGAATTGACCTGTCCGTCCTGCCACCAGGTGATGCGAGCATCCTTCGTGCGCGCCGGGGCGGTGGCGACCTGTGCCGGTTGCGGACAGCGATTTCTGATCGACAAGGCCCACTACCATCGCCTGACCCCCGCCGCCCCCGCCCCCGGCCCCGGAAGTGAACAAGCGGGCGCGACAAGTGCGACTGGCAGTTCAGTTCCGGGGGCGATTCCGGGGGCACTTCCAGGGGCGGGGGTGCGGGTGGATGAATCGGGTCACGTGATCGGGTTGTCGGGGCTCAGCGAGATGATGCGGCGGGAAGCGGCGGCCGCCCGTCATGCCGCAGCGGCGCCGCCGGCGTCCGATCCGGCGTGGAAACGGCCCAGGCGGCACCGCTCCACCTGGCTGATGTTGCTGCTGTTGCTGGGTGTGATCGGGACCATCGGCGCCAGCGGGGTGCTGGTGTGGGTCAGCCTGGAACGGCCGGCGCCGCCCCAATTGGGCACGCCGGTGCAGCATGATGCTTCGCCCTGATTTGGATTACGTTTTTCGTTCGCCAACCGGGAATCAGCCGTATGTTCTTCCCCACTCGAACCGATCGCCGCATCAATCGCACCCCGTGGGTGAATTACGCGCTGATCGCTGCCAACGTGCTGCTGTTCCTTTTCACCGAGCGCCTGGTCAATGCCAACGACTATCGCATCACCCAGTTTTACCTCAGCGGCGATCGGCCGCAGTTCCTGCAGTTTCTGACCTACCAGTTCCTGCACGGCGGGAAGATGCACATCCTGTTCAACATGCTGTTCCTGTACGTGTTCGGCAACGCGGTGGAGGATCGGCTGGGCCGGCTGGGCTATCTGCTGTTTTATCTGGCCGGCGGCGTGATCTCCGGGCTCGGGCACTGCCTGGTCAGTGCCGCGCCGGTGCTGGGCGCCAGCGGTTCCATCGCCGCGGTCACCGGGGCGTACCTGGCCCTGTTTCCCATGACCAACGTCACCATCGTGTACTGGTTCTTCTTCATCGGCTCGTTCGAGGTTTCCAGCATGTTGCTGATCCTCTTCCAAGTGGCGCAGAACCTTTTGTTCCAGGTCACCGGGGCCGGCGAGAACGTGGCCTACATGGCGCACCTGGCTGGTTACGTCACGGGCTTTGCCGTGGGCATGGGGTTGCTGTTCTCGCGCCTGATTCCGCGCGAGCCATATGACATGCTCTCCATGATCGCCCATCGCCGCCGCCGCGCCCAGTTCCAGCGCCTGACCCAGCAAGGCTACCACCCCTGGGACAGCGCCCCCGCCCCCGGAAGGATTGGAGGCGCACCAGCGACCAACGACAAAAACTCGAAACTCGAAACTCGAAACTCGAAACTGCTCGACGCCCGTGACCAGATTGCCGCGTCCATCGACCATCACGACCTGCCCGCCGCGGCCCGGCTTTACGGCCAACTGCTTGAACAGCACGGCGATCAGGTGCTCAGCCAGCAGCAGCAACTGGACGTGGCCAACCAGTTGATGAGCGAAGGCCGCTACGACACCGCGGCCGCAGCTTATGAACTGTTTCTAAAAACCTACCCACGCTACAGCGAGCTTCAGCACGTGCAGTTGATCCTGGGTCTGATCCACGGCCGATACCTCGACTCACCCAAACGCGCCCGCGAACTGCTGGAGGCTGCACTGCCCAAATTGAGTGCAGATGACCAGCAATTAGCCAAAAGCGTGTTGGATGAGTTGGGGAAATAGGAACAAGGCGGAAGACAGACAAGGTGACAAGGAGACAAGGAGATTTTGGTCGGTGGCGTCCTGTGCGCATCCCATGGTCTCCGTGTCTCCTTGTCCCCTTGTCTGCCTTTTTCCGCCCCTGCACGTTCGGCCGCGGGACGCTACAATCTCCGCTCCGTATCGATCCCCCCTGACAGCTTTTTTGGGAGTGCGCCGCCATGAGCAAGGCTGGCAACGTCGTCATCGGTCAGTCCGGTGGTCCCACCGCCGTGATCAATCAGTCCCTTGTGGGCATCGTGGAAACGATGCGCGGCAAGCCGGGCATTCCGGGGGCGGGCGTCGGAAAGATTCTCGGCGCTCGTCATGCCGTCAGCGGCATCGTGAAGAACGACTTCATCGAGCTGCAGAACCTGTCGCAGGAGCGGCTGAATCGCATCGCGGACACGCCGTCCTCCGCCCTGGGCTCTTCGCGTGACAAGCCGGACGCCGAGTATTGCGCCCGCATCTTCGAAGCGTTCAAGAAGAACGACGTGCGCTACTTCTTCTACATCGGCGGCAACGACAGCTCCGACACCTGCCGCCTGGTCAACGAAGCCGCCAGCGATCACAAGTACGAGCTGCACGCCTTCCACGTGCCCAAGACCATCGACAACGACCTGATGCACAACGACCACACGCCCGGCTACGGCAGCGCGGCGCGGTTCGTGGCGTGCGCGTTCATGGGCGACAATTTAGATAACGCGGCACTGCCGGGGGTCAAGATCAACGTCATCATGGGCCGCCACGCCGGGTTCCTCACCGCCGCCGCCATGCTGGGCCGGCGCAACGAGGCGGACGGGCCGCACCTGATCTACGTGCCTGAAGCGCCGTTTGATTCGGTCAAGTTCTGCACCGACGTCGAGCGGGTTTACAGCAAGTACGGCCGATGCCTGATCGCGGTGTCGGAAGGCATTCACGACAAGGAAGGCCAGCCCATGGCCGCCAAGCTCGCCATTCAGCAGGGCCACCACGTCGAACGCGACGCCCACGGCAACGTGCAGCTCTCGGGCTCCGGCGCATTGGGCGACTTCTTGGGCCAGGAGATCAAAAACTACATGGGCAAGCGCACCCGCGTGCGGGCGGACACCTTCGGCTACCTGCAGCGCTGCTTCGCCGGTTGCGTCAGTCCCACCGACGCCAGCGAAGCCCGCATGGCGGCCCGCAAGGCGGCGGAACTGTCGCTGGCATCGGACACCGACGGCTCGATCGCCATCCAGCGTGTCAGCGACTCGCCGTACCAAGTCGAGTTCAAGCGTATCGAACTGAGCGACGTGGCAGCCAAAACCCGCACGCTCGATCCGCGCTACATCGTGGACGGCTGCAACATTGACGAGAGCTTCCGCCAGTACCTGTCCCCGATCGCGGGTGAACTGCCGCCGATCGAGACGCTGGGGTGAGTTGATTGGTTCATCGCCGGTTGTGCGGTGAGCGGCCCCCGGGCAGAGCCCGGGGCTAATGGGGGGACAGCGAGCGGTCACACCCAGTTGAACTTCTCGATGGCCAGCGCCAGGTCGATGTCTTTCTGCGTGACCTTGTTGCCGGCATCGTGCGTGCACAGGATCAGGTCCACCGTGCGATAGACGTTGTGGATTTCGGGATGATGCTGCACGCGCTCAGCCTCGAAGGCAACGCGCACCAGGAAGCTGATCGCCTCGCGGAAGTGGTTGAAGGTGTAGGTTTTGGTCAGACAGCCGGCATCGGCGTCGAATTTCCAGCCGGGCAGATCGGCCAGAGCGTCAGCGATGCGCGGGGACGGCAGGGGGGTGGCAGTGGTCATAGGCCATATTATGCCGTCAGGGTCGAGGCGGACAATTCAGGAAAAACCTGAATATGATGTGAGCATGTCCCGTCGCTTGGATCTGACCGACTGGCGCATCGATGTGGGTGATGCTGCCGTGCTGGCCCGGCCAGGGGGGAAGGTGATCGGGCGTCAACTGTGGTTGTCGCTACTGTGCGTGCTGATGGCTGTGGGCATCATCTGGTACTGCGGCCTGCCGCCGGGCTCGCGGCGCATGGCTGCGCGACAGCAGCGGGTGCAGGCGATGCAGGACAGCATCGCGCAGATCGAAACGCAGGCCCGACGGTTGAGCACCGGCGTCAGCGATGTATCCCGGCAGATGGCCGAGCGCGAAGCCGGCCGGGCCGCGGACCTTCGCCGCCAGCTTGAATCGGAACAGGCGAAGCTGGCGCAGATGCGACCCACGCTGGGGCTGACCGGTGATGCGACTTACTGGATCTCGCTGGTCCTGCTGGCGCTGGTGGCGGTGGGTGTGCCGCTGTCGGGACGTTTCGAGCGGGTGACGATGATGGCCCGCGATGGCAAGCTGCGCGTGCGCACGTTCCTGAGCCTGAATCGAGGCGGGCAGATCGACCTGCGCTATGCGGGTGTCATCTCGGTGCACGCCCGGCGGGTGGTGCTGCGGCAAAGCTCGGGAACGGTCACCGATGCGGGATGGCTGTGGAGCATCTACCTGATCGAGTCGCAGCAGTCGGCACAACCGCTGCTGGAGATTCGCGTGGAACATAGCGATTTATTACCCGCGCGGCCGGAGCAACTCAGCGGGGTGATGCGGCAACTGGTGGCGTTCTTCCAGCGTCATAGCAACGCGGTGGTGGGGCCAACCGTGACGACCGATGTGATGGACGCCAGTCGCGGCCGGGTGCGTTTCAAGTCCCGCCGTCACACGAGCGGCCGGTAACCGCGACCGTGGTGATCAATCAGGCGGAAGGTTGCTCAGCCCAGGGAGCGACGGCTTCGGTGATGCCGCTGGTGCAGAAGCCGCCGTCAACCACAATGGTGTGGCCGTTGGTGAACGAGCCGGCCCGGGCGGCCAGGTAGATGGCAGCCCCGGCGATCTCGTCCGCGCCGCCGAAGCGGGCCATGGGGGTGCGCTCGATCAGGCGGCGGCCGCGATCGGTGCCTTCGATGAGTTTGCGGTTCAGATCGGTGGGGATGACGCCGGGGGCGATGGCGTTGGTGCGGATGCCGAACCTGGCCCATTCGTTGGCGAGGCTGCGGGTCAGGCCCATCACAGCCGTCTTGGCGATGGCGTAAGCGGGCACGCCCACGATGTCGTTGAAGCTGTTGATCGAGGCGAGGTTGATGATGCAACCCTCGTGCTGTTCCCGGAAGATCCGCCCCGCGGCCTGGGCGGCGCGGAGACTGCCGGTGACGTGGATGTCGTGGAGATTGTTGAACTCCTCGGGGGTCAGATCGAAGGCGGGTTTCTTGAGCATGATCCCGGCCGAGTTGACCAGAATGCGCAGCCCGCCGAAGACGTCCATGGCCTTGCGCACGGCGTGCTCGACTGATTGCGGGTTGGTTACGTCGAGGGCGACGCCGGCGGCGACCAGGTGATCGTCATCCTTGGGATCGCTCAGGGTGTTCAGTTGCGTGACAGCCTTTTCGACGTTGGCCAGGGTGCGTGAGCCGACGACGACCTTGGCTCCGTGGCGGACCATGGCCTCAGCGATGGCCAGGCCGATGCCCGTGGCGCCGCCGGTGATCAATGCCACTTTGCCGGTCAGGTCGAACAGGTCCGTGGAAACCGCCATGTCGGTCGCATCCTTCCAGTCCAATCGTGTGGTTGCGCAGCCGCGAGCAATTCCGGGTTTACTTCCGGGGGTCACTTTAGCAGGTCCGGGCGGCGTTGGCTCGTGCGCTGCTGCGATTGTAGGCGGCGCCAGGCTTCGATCTGGGCGTGATTGCCCGAAAGCAGCACGTCCGGGACGCCGCGGCCCTGCCATTGCGCGGGGCGGGTGTAGTGCGGATAGTCGAGCCCGCCCTGCAAATCGCTGGAAAAACTCTCGTGCAGGGCCGAATCCTCATCGCCCAGCACCCCCGGCAGCAAACGCACCACGGCATCGATCAGCACCATGGCTGCGATCTCACCGCCGCTGAGCACGTAATCGCCGATGCTGATCTGGGTCAGGCCGCCGTCTTCGCTGAGCGCTTCGATCACGCGCTCGTCGAGACCTTCATAGTGCCCTGCGAGCAGCAGCAGGCGCGGCTGGGCGGCCAGTTGCTCGACCCGCTGGTGCGTGAGCGGCTCACCCTGCGGCGAAAGCAGAATGCGCAGCGGCTTGATGTCCGGCTGCTGCGCTTCAACTGCCTGGACCGCGTCCCACACCGGCTGACATTGCAAGACCATGCCCGGCCCGCCACCGTAAGGGGCTTTATCGACCTTGTCGTGTTTGTCGTGGGTGTAGTCGCGGATATTGGTCAGGTGATAGGTCGCCGGTACCTGGCCGTCAGGATGCAGTGATGGATCGGCAGCTCGTTTGAGAATGCTGGCCCCGAGCACGCCGGTGAACATTTCAGGAAAGAGCGTCAGGACGTCGATGCGCATGGGCTGAGCAGGGAGTAGGGATTAGGCAGTAGGCAGTAGGGTTTGTCGCAGGAGACGTCCGCGCGCTCGAAACCCTACTGCCTACTCCCTACTGCCTACTCACTCTGCCTTGGCAACAATCCCGGCCTTCTTGAGCAGGCCAACGACGGTGGGGGTGGGCTGGGCGCCGACGCTGAGCCAGTATTGGATGCGTTCAGCCTTGAGGTTGAACTGTTTCGACTCGTCAGCGTTGGTGGGGTCGTAGCTGCCCAGCTCTTCCAGAGAGCGGCCGTCGCGCGGGTTGCGCTGGTCGATGGCGTTGAGCCGATATTGCGGCTTATGGGTGCGTCCAAATCGCTTCAATCGCAGTCTGACCACGGCTAAGGCTCCTGGGTGAATCGAGCCAAATAACATACCCGCCCGACCCGGAATCGGCAAACAGCACCGGGCACGCAGTGCCCGGCTCGGACAGAGCCGGGGTCTGTGACCCCGGTGGGTGGTTCAGGGCGTGTAATCCCCCCACACCACGCCCGCACGCATCGGTTCGGGCACGAACATGAAGCGCTCATGGTGCTGCTGATACTGCTGGTAGATCGGCACGCCGGATTCCAGGCCCAGGTCGGCATAGTTCCGCGGCGGTTTGCGGGTCAGCGGGCGCTGCTGGTAGTGGGGATTGAACTGAAACTCGATGGCCCCGTCTGCGGTCAGCAGGGGGAAATAGGCCAGCCCGCCGTGGGCGCGGACGCCGTCGTACACGAAGCCGTAGTCGCGGTCACACCAAGCCCCGAAGACCAGCGGCTGCTTGACGTCGGCGCTGATCGTGGCGTGGGCCCACCGCGGCGGGACGATCACCACTTCGCCCGGCCCGGCCTCGACGGCGAAGCAACGCCCCGGGTCGTCGCTGTCATGCTCCTGCATGAGGATAATGGCGCTGCCCTGCCAGATTTCATACACTTCCGGGGTTGACCAGCCGTGGCGCGGGCTGGCCTTGTGCACATGACCCTGCGAACGGATCGGCTCATCGCCCAGGCGACCAGCCGCGTAAACCACGATCCCGAACAGCAGGTTCCGCTGCTGCAGGTCCGCGCGGTCCGGCTCGCGCCCGACATCCATGGCAATGGCGTAAACGACGTCAGGTCCAACACAATGCGGATCGCGCAGCGAGGGGCGGATGGCATCAAGCGTCCGCCTTTCTACCCGCGGCCCGAAACAGCCAGGACCGAACGACAGGTCCAGCGGCTCGAGCGACACGCGAACATCCAGCGCGGTTTCAGGCATGGTGGACTTCCAGGCTGACGGTGACACGAGCGGGGCTGGTCGGCAGATTGATGCGTCCACCATTCAGCGGCAGGGGTCGGCCATTGAGCATCACATCACAGGCGCCCTCGGGCAGCCGCAGCGTCACAGCTTGGGGATCAGCGCCGTTGGCCTGGCGTTCGATGGTGATGTTGGTCTTACCTTGCGATTGCGGCGCGATGTTGATGGAGACGGGCCCGAAGCGCGTGGGCGTGCGCTCGATGCGCCACGGCTGATCGAGCGCCGGCCAGCAGCGGGCCTGACCTTCCAGCAGGCGCAGCTCGCTGCCGCGCTCGAAGACCACCAGGTGCCGGGCCAGACGAATGAACTCAGCCGAGGCCCAGTTGTGCGGCATATCACCCACCCACTGCTCGATGGGGCAGTCCAGCAGCGACTGTTCCTCGCGCCACACCCGCGTGGGCGCGGCGTGATTGGCAAAGGCGTGCATGTAATCGACCGCCTTGTCGGCGCGATCGGCAAACAGCCAGACGTGAGCGGCAAAGGAAGAGAAGTAGGTCCACGACGCGCGCCAGGAAAGCCAGCCCGCCTGCGTGGGAATGCCCTGGGCGTTGTCGAATCGCTCCAGCACGCCCAGCAGCGCGGTCACCAGCGGATCATCCACCTCGAACACCTGGCCCGGATAGATCGCATGGCACAGCGCCCAGGCGCCGGAGAGCGGACTCATCGCTTCCCACGGCATGGGCGGCTGGCCGGTGTCGTGCGACAGGTACATCCAGGGCGAGCCGTCGGGCATGACGATCGGCAGATAGGGCGCGCCGTCGGGCAGCGTGCGCATGTCGCGCTTGGCGCAGCGATTCAGATCAGCCAGCAGGCTTTCGTAGATATCGCTGAAGGTGGCGGCATCCTGTTGGTGGTTCAAATGTCGAGCGGCATCGCGAGCATAGCGCAAACCCACCAGTGACCACAGCGGCGTGGAGTATTCAGGGCGCAGGCCGTTGGCGCCGCCGTCGGTGAAGGCGTCGGGCATCAGGCCCTTGTTGGGTGCCGAGTCGGGGAGCTGGTTAGCTTGCTGGCGCAGGTGCTGGATGTAGTGCACGCCGCGGCGCACGACGTCCCAACGGGCGTCGAGACCTTGCCAGTTGCCGGTCAGCTCCGCCTGTCGGGCGATGGTGGCCAGGCTGATGCCGGTCTCCTTGGTGTGCCCGGGCAGAAGTTCGATGCTGCCATCCGGCTTCATCCGCCGCAGCACGCCGTCGAGGGCGCGGTCCACTTCCTGATCGTGCCCCATGTAACGGGCTGCCTCCAGCAGGAAGTGCCCGTCCACCACCCACAATCCACGGTAAAACAGCGGCCCCACGTGATACACCGGCTCACCGTCATGCACCACGCGAGCCTGCATGATGTTGCGGGCGCAGGCGGCCACCATGTCGCGCATGTCGCCAGCCGGAAGTTCAAGCGTGCTGCGTATCGGCTTGGCCTGAGCCCAGTAAGCGCGGGTCTGCTCCAGGGCACGCCTGGCCCAGACTTCATCCAGGTGCGCCGTGTCGTTGTGATTCAACGGGAAGCACAGCGCGCCTTGCGTGCTCTGCGAAAAGGTCTGCGAACAGAGCGCGAGCTGAGCGTTCTGCGTCCAATAGTGGCGCGTGGCCGGCCAACCCAGCTTGTGCGGATGCGCCACCACCAGAGCCTGCGGCACACTCTCAAGCCCGAAGATCTCCACACCCGGTCGCCCGATGGCGTGCGTCGGTTCGCCCCAGGTCTTCTGCGCTACCTGAGCATCCAGCAGATGCACATCCAACGCCAGCTCCACCGGGATGGGCCCCAGGTCGCCGTCCAGCTCGATGCGATACAACACCACGTCCGTTCGCTTGCCCTTGTCATCAGCATGGGCGAAGGCGGTCAACGTCAGCGTGGCATGACTGTAATGCAACGTGGTGACAACGATGGCCGACTCGGGCGACTCCGTGCGCTGCTCGCTGCGCAACGGTTCACCCAAGCGCGTCAATTTGATCGCCAGCGTGCGGGCTAGGCGATTGTCCAGCGGGTTGTCCATCACCTGCCCGTACAACAGCGCACCGTCCTGCCGCACCAGCGTCTTGTGCTCGTCATCCGCAAGCCCGATGCACGTCCAGGTCAGGCGCGGCCCGAATCGAAAGTCAATCACGTCATTTTTCATAGAGATTCACTCCAATCCATGTCGAATCGAGGCACGCACGGTAGCGTGCGGTTGCTCGCCGGTCGATCCCAACGGACGCAGCGCATACGGCCCCACGGCCGCGGGCACGATGAATGTCTCGGCAAAGTGGACCACGAACGGATCAAACGCGCCGTCAAGACTTTCCACCACCGCTTCCCGACCCTGCACCAGGTTGAGCACGTGCACCGAGCCGCGCTGCAAACCGCCGGTGTGGTGGGGCGTCGTCTGCGTGAACCAGTGGCGGCGGGTTTCCATGAACTCACGCGGGTGCAGACCCGTGCGCTCCTGCCGCCAGCCCGCGCCCTCGGCGATCGGCTGAATGCGGTTGATCAACTCATCGCGCACCCATTCGGTGGTGCGGGACCAATCAATGTTGGCGTAACCGTGGCGCAGATTGATCGGCCGCGGCAGGCCGTCGAGCCCCAGTCGCCCCCAGTCCCACAGCTTGAAGGTGAAGATGTAGGGCGTGGCGCTGATCTCCAGCACCATGGCGTTGCGTCCCGAGCAATGCACGGTGCCGGCCGGTATCAGGAAGTGATCGTGCCGCTGGGCGGGCCACCTGTTGGCGTACTTCTCCGCATCGAATGGCGCGCCGCCACCTTGGGCGATTTCCAGATCGCGGAACATCGCCGCGCGATCGATGCCCTGTTTGAGGCCAAGGTACACGCAGCCGTCGTTCGCTGCGTCCAGCATGTAGTAGCTTTCGTCCTGCGTGTAGTGCAGGCCGAACTGCCGCTGGATGTATTCGGTCAGCGGGTGGACCTGGAACGAGAGGTTGCCGCCGTCCATGGTGTCGAGGAAGTCAAAGCGAATGGGAAACTCATCGCCGAAGCGGGCGTGCACCGGATCGCCCAGCAATTGCCGCGGATGACTGAACACCAGGTTGATGCTGGGCAGCTCGAAGCGATGCTCGCCGAAACCCAGCAGCAGCGAGTTTTCCTCCGGCACGCAATCAAAACACCAGGCGTAGTTGTCCGGCTCGGGGCTGCTGTATCCATCCAGATCGCACACCGTGCGCATCCACTGACCGCCCCAGGGCCCCGGATCGAAAAACGGCATCACGCGGAACGGACGATGGGCTGCCGCTTCCAACCCGCGCCGCACCGCATCGCCGGCCGCCAGTTTGGGCGATTCATGGTCTGTCGTATCCAGAAACGCATCAGCCCGCGCCAGCAGCCGCTTCTTCCAGCGATCGCACACCCGCCAATCGACGAAGAACGATCGCTTGTATTGCAACGATGCTTTCAAGGCCGCGTTCGACACGCCCAGGTTGCTCACCTCGTCGCGGCGCTGACGCAACTGGCCTTCCCAGCGCGGCATGTCGGCGAACACCAGCACGTCGCCCTCGTGCAGCGCGGTGGCGGCCTCGCCCACGATCAGCACCAGCCCGCTCGCTTGCTCGACCCGCCCCCGCAACTGCGCCACACGATCAGCATCGAGAAACTGCGTCATCACCAGCGGCGAAAGGAATCCGAAAATCGGGTCGTCACCGCCCAGGTATGGCTCAACCAGCTTGTCGATCTTCGCGCTATCCAGAAACGCCGCGCGGCTGTCGATCACCAGGTCCAGCTTCAACCGTTGCTCCAATGCTTCGCGAACCTGATCGACCTGCACGCCCGTGTAGGCTTCGACCACCAGCACCTTGCGCCGGCCGGTGCACTTGCTCAACTGCTCAGAGAGCCTGGCTGCGATCGCATCCCAACCCGCCACGCAATCACCCCCGCCCCCGCCCCCGCCCCCGCCCCCGCCCCCGCCCCCGGAAGTGGGAACGGCGACGTAGGGACGCTTGTCGTAGTTGGTTTTGAACCCGGGCCCGATGATACTGCTGCTGCACTGCACGTTTCGGCCTCATCAGGTCTGCGGTAAGAATGAGCAGCCCACCAGTGCCGCATCATTGGATAACTGTGACAAACACACCGTCACGCCGCCCCACGGCGTCCAGGCGTATTCGTCAACATAGTCGCGGATGGCATCGACGATCTGGGGCGAGCCGTGCGCGATGCCGCCCCCGATCACCAGTCGCCGCGCTCCATAGGCGTGAATCAGGTTGACCGCAGCGGCGGACCACGCCTGGAGGCTGTGATCGCGCACCGCAATGGCCAGCACGTCGCCGGCCGCGGCCCGCTGGAAGATCATGGCGTAGTTCAGCTTCGCGTTGGCCGGCCACGTCGGCGTCAGACCGTGGCGCCGGGTCATGTCTTGCACGATCTGAGGCAGGCGACTGGTCGATGCTTCCGCTTCCGCGCAGCCCTTGTTGCCGCACAGGCAGCGGCGGCCGTGCATATCGACGATCAGATGCCCGCCCAGCAGCCCGGACATGCCGTGACTGCCGCGCAGCACCACGTTATCGACCAGCGCCGCGCCGCCGACGCCCGTGCCCAGGGTCATCATGGCCAGTTCGCTTTCGCCCTGTCCCGCGCCCGCTTTCCACTCACCGATCAACGCCGCCCGCGCATCGTTGTCGATCCACAGCGGCAGGTTCAATTCGCACTTGGCCCATGCAACCAGGTCGAGGTTGGGCCCGTCCTCGTATTTGCCTTCCATCGCCTCCACACGCCGCGAGCGCACATCAACCGCACCGGCGAAAGCCAGCGTCACCGCGTCGGCCTCGCTGGCGGGCCTGTCCAGCAGCTTGCGCCAGTGGTCGGCCATCTGAGCCAGCAGCGGGGCAAGCAGTCTGCTGCGGCTGGCCACATCCAGTTGATCGCGGGCCAGCACCCGGCCGTCCTCCACGATGCCCAGCTTGATCACCGTGCCCCCGATGTCCGCCGCCAAAGCGATCATGGCGCGCTCCTTTGCAGGCTGATGCTGTAGCTGAATCGATCCGCGCGATACACGGCCAGGGCGTACTCGAACGGCCGACCACCCGCATCGCGCACATTGCGCTGGCGCACCAGCACGGTGGCGCCTTGTCTGATCCGAAGTTTCCTCGCCGTCGCCGCGTCGGCGCTCTCAGCACGGATCGTCTCATCCGATCGCGCAGCCGCCACGCCGGTGAGCTTCTCGATCGCTTCGTACAACGGCTGATCCTGTTTCAACTCGCGCAGATCACCCAGTCGCGGATGAAACCAGGAACGAAACCACACCGCCGGCTCGTCGCCCGCGCTGCGCAGCCGATCCAGAAACGTCACCATCCTGCCCGGTTCGATCTCCAGCGCCCGCGCCACCTCGCGGTTGGCTGCCATGCGCTTCAAGCACCAGCCCAGCGTTTCGGCCGTGATGCCGCGACGGGCCATTTCCCGCGTAAAACTGGGCCATTCCGACAGCGACGTGCGCACCGGCGAAATCACCACCCGCGTGCCCACGCCCGCCCGCCGCTCGAGCAGACCTTCGCTGACTAACCGCTTGAGCGCTTCGCGCACCGTGCCCCGACTGACTCCCATTCGCCGCGCCAGATCGTGCTCCTCCGGCAATCGCTCGCCCTTGCGATAGCGCGGCTGACGGATCAGACGGCGCAACATGTCCTCCGACTGCACGTGCAGCGGACGTGGATCGTCACGATTAAGCGCCCAACGGGTCACGCCTTTTGCTCCGGCACCAGCGTCGGCTCGCCATCCACGCAGCGCAGGCGGGCAGTGAAACCATGACGGGCGATCGTGTCGTAATCGTGCCCCGCATCGGCGGGCCAGCAGGCGGCGAAGGTCAACGGTTCATCGCCGGTGTTGGCCACGCGGTGGGCGGTGTGGCCGGGGATGTAGTGCAGCGAACCGGGGCTGAGCCATTCCAGGCGGCAGTGGCGCTGCTCATCCATCAGGATCAATCCGCCGCGGCCTTGCAGAGTCCAGTAGTACTCCGCGCGGTTGCGGCAGGCGTGGAAGTGGCCCTTGGTCATGAAGTATTCATCGCCGACGCGGCCGGGCATGATGGTGGTGTTGCCGAAGAACAGCCCGCCCTCGGCGTTGTCCGGCACCGGCAGGTAAAGTTGCACCCGATAGACCAGTTGCTTGCCGTCCATGGCAGCCCAGGCAACCTGATCCGCGAACACCCCAGCCAGGTCCGCCAGCGTCCGCTGCTGCTGGGTCACTTTTGCGCCCTGCAGTTCGCCACTGCCCCGGCACAAGAACCGCACCTCATCCGCCCTCCGGGGTGACCGTGTCATGGTGTTCATCCAGAATCGGAACAAAGAACCAATTGTCTAAATGTATAAACAAATAATTACTTGTCAAGCGGCTTTGCTGCCACGCAGGTGAGATGAATTCGCCACCGCTGATCAGCATCGCCCGCAGTGACTGAGGTGCCATTTCGCGCTTCGTGTATGCCCGCCGCCGCCCACCGCCTACCCCCGCTTTTACAGGGAAATCCGGCCCGATTCATAACTCTGTTTTCGCCGAAAACAGAGTTATTGTCCTCCGGCGCATGGGAACCATCACGGCGGCCAGGCGCGTGAATAAATGAGGGTGGAATTTGTATGAAATGGCTGCTCAGAGCGCCGGTAGGTGCTGGGGTTCGCGGGGGTTCCGGGGGTTGAGTTCTTTGCTGTCCACGCAGATGCGGGCTCGTCCCGATTCAAGGCTGATGTCGATGAGGCGGCCGCGCAGGGTCAGGCCGGTCAGTTCGACGTTGTGTGAGAAGGTGGTGTCGGGTGCGAATTGGATGGAGCCGTCGAGTCGGGGGCGGACGCCGGCGAGGCCGAAGATGATGGCCTGCAGACCGGCCAGACCGGCGCAGCAGTTGGCGCGTTTGTGGGCAGGAGTGGCGGGGCGGTCGCAATAGTGTTCCTGCGGATAGTAGGGCAGATGGCGACCCATCCAGAGATGACGCTGGAGCACATCCCACGCTAGTTTGCCTCGCCCGCGCTCCCAGAGCATCTGGGCCAACATGGGGCCTTCGCCGACGTAAGCGCCGCCGCCGGACCAGTCGGGATCGTTCAGTTCGTAGTGAATGTTATCTTCGCGTGAGACGCTGGAGACGCCGCAGGGCCCGAGGAATGCGCCGTCGCGCAGGTGCGAGAGGAGGGCGTCGGTCATGGCCTGATCGCAAGCGTCAGCGCGGATGACGTCGAAAGCTTGGATGGAATAGACGATCTCTTCATTGCCCTGATCATCGAGGCAGCGGAACCAGCCGCGCTTGGGGTGCCACAGTTGCTCGCGCACGGCTCGACGGATGCGCTGGGCGGTGTCGCGCCAGGCGGCAGGCGGCGTTTCACCGAAATGCTCCGCGAGTTGAGCGAGCATGTCGTAACACCAGGCGCGTTCAGCGTTGGGGCTGGCGACCAGGTGCTCCCAGCCGGCGCCGCGCATTTCCAGCAGGTTGCGCTGCAGGCCGTAGTCAACCAGGTCGCCGCACAATTTGGCCGCAGCGTCCCAGGCCAGGAAGCGATCGCGGACCTGGTGATAATGCTCGCTGGTAGCGACGCCGTGGGTGACGGCCGCGGCCAGGAATTCGATCATGGCGTGGCCGTTGTAGGAATAGGGATGCCCGAAGGTTTCGCCGGAGGGCGTCATGGCGGTGGCGTGCACAGCCAGGTCGGTCAGGCGAGAGAGTGCGGGCAGGACTTTTTCGCCGAGCAGCAGCGTGAGGGCGTGGGGGATGTAGTCGCCGGCATCCCACATGTATGCGCACACGCCGCCGCCGTCGAGGCCGCTGACAGCGAGGAAAGGTTGGTGATCGAAAGCGGGGTTGTCCCAGATGCAGACCAGGCCACTGGCCAGTGAGCGGAGATAGTAGAGCTTCAGTTCGGCAAGATCACACTCGATCTGCGGGATGCAACCGGTGGCGGTGCACACGAGTTTCTGCCAGCGTCGGGCAGTGGGTTCGAGCCACTGCTCAAGATCGGCCGGGGGCGCGGGGATTGCGCCTTGTTCGGTGGCCAGGCAGACGATGGTGCTGGTGGTTTGGGAGCCGGCATCCAGTTGCGCGGACGGCGGCGCCTGCATCAGGTGCAGACTCATGCCGCCGGCGGACCAGTGATCGGCAGATTCCTGTTGTGGTTGCCCCTGGCCGGCCGGGGGATAGAAGCGCCAGTCGCTCAGCTCGACCTTGCCGATGGGGCCGGGTTGAAGCCGCGGTGTGATGGCGAGTTTGACGGCGCGGCCGCAGCGATTGGTGATGGTCATCTGCAAGCCGAAGCCTGCGCGCCCGTGCAGGGGAACGAGGCGGCTGGTGATGGCGATGGAAAAGAGTTTGCCGTCGAAGCGGTGATGGTAGGTGCCGCGGCGGACGATCTGATGGCAGCACCACTGGCCGCCGCTGTAGAGCAGGCCGACGTCGCCTTTGCCGACACTGCCGGCATCTTCGATCACGTGGCCGTCGATTTCAAAGCGCAACGACAGTGACAGGTCAGCCGCGACGAAAGGTGGAGCGAACAGGCGGGTGACGCCGCAGACGGTGCCGTGGCGCGGGGCGATGGTTGACCAGCCGCTGCACACAGCCATGTGATTGGGCGGCCCGACGTGGCTGGCCAGGTCGAAGTTGAAATCATCCAGTTGCATGGGAGCTCGTTTTTACACGGATTAGCAGCCACGAAGTCACGAAGGACACGAAGTTTTGAGTGAGACAATCTTATGCGGATTTTTCTTCGTGCACTTGGTGCCTTCGTGGCGCATTGGTTTTTTCACGGCTGCCAGATGGTGCGTTCGATGTGCGGCTCGGGGTTGTCAGCGGTGGCCCAGTAATAGATGGCCACGAGCTTGCCGTCGGGCCGCTGGAAGAGGCGGCAGTAGCCCATGTCGCTGAACTGTGAGTCGTCGGCCTGGTAGTCAGCACGCAGTTCGATGGGGTCGGACCAGGTCTGGCCCTGATCGCTGCTGAGATGGGTGAGAATCTGGCGTGTGGAGCGGTTGGCGTAAACGATGGCGAGTCGGCCGTCATCGAGCAGCGACATGGCGGGCGGGTTGCCGTTCTGATCGCCGGTGTCGCCGACGAAGATAGGCCTGGGCCAGGTTTGACCCTCATCGCTGCTGCGGCAGACGTCGATCCAGCAGCGGGTGTTTTTGTCCTGATCGGTCTGACGGCGGCGTAATGCGGTGACCAGTGAGCCGTCGGACAGTTGCACGGTGGCGGGCATGACAGCCCGGGCCGGATCGTCGGGGCCGATGATCCAGTTGACGATGCGCCAGTGCACGCCGCCGTCATCGGTGCGGAGCATGAAGGCGCGGTCGTCACCGAGGCCGCCGCCCTTGGGACGGGCGCTGAAGCCGAGCAGGCATGACGATGCGCCCAGCGGTATGACATCGGTGCGCGGCGTGAGGATCATGCCGTCGAGGCGCGGATCGTCATTGAGATCAGCAAAGAGGAACGGCCCGCGCCAGGTTTTACCGCGATCGGTCGAGTAGAAAAACTCTGCGTCGGGTCTGGTGCTGCCGTGATAAGCATCACCGACCACACGCATGGCGAAGTTGTCCGCGCTGAAGTCGATCGGAGCGTCGAGTGCAACAGCTTCACCGCAGCGGCCGACGAAGTTGTCGGGACGTTCGACGGTCCAGGTTTGGCCGGCATCGGTGGTGCGGGCCAGCAGGCAGTCGTAGGGTTCAACGATGCCGTGGCCGGCCTTGACGGCATAACCGCCGCGAACGAAACCGACCAGCACTTCGCGGCCATCATCCCAGGTCCACAGCCCGTTGTTGGCGGGCCAGGCGTCGAACTTGCCGCTTTCGTATGAGACGACGCCGTGCTCGGTTTGCGCCCGGGCTTGGGTGACGGTGAAGCACACGGCAACGGCGATGGCTGCGCATGTGACGATATTCGTGATGCGTTGCAGCATGTCGAATCGCCTTTACTTGATGGTCAGGTCGTCAATGTGGAAGACCGCTTCGGGATCGGGTTCATCGGTGCCGGGCAGGTCACCAGCCGCACGTTCGCGGGCGTGGCCGAGCAGGCGGACTTCGTCGGTGTGGAAGGTGATGCGTTCGACATCGGGCGGACCGTCGGGGCAGCGCAGGGTACCGCTGGTGGTCTGGCCGTTGACGGTGTTGACGGAGACAGTGTAGGAGCGGGCGGTCACGTCCAGGTCGATGGTGATCGTCATCCAGTCGTGAGCGTAGTAGGCAGCCAGGGCGACAGCCTGTTCATCGTTACGCGCCCAGATAATGCCGTCCTCAAGGAACACGCGGGCGGTGCGGGAGCCGGTAGCGTTGTGGATCTCGATGTGCAATGAGCCGGTGTCGGTCTGCTCGGCCATGAGATTGAAGCGGGCCTGCACTTTTTTGGAAACGGGGAAGACGCGCACAGCCTTGGCGTAGTCGGCCGGGTCCTTGTCGCGCAGCTCGAGGTTGAGGCCGGGCGAGCCGGGGTAGTCTTGCACCAGCGACACGCGGGCCCAACTCGGTGAATAGATGTTCCAGTTGGTCACCGGGCCGGCCGGTTGCAAGTCGTCGAAAGTATCAGCGACAGGCTGATCGACGCTGAGGCGCAGGGGCACGGGGATGCGGGCGACCCAGACGTTTTCCTTGCTGACGGTGTAGCTGACCCACATGTCGGAGCCGGGCGGATCGCCCTGACCTTCGGCGATGCCGCGAACGTAGGACGGGCCGGCCTCTTTGCTGCGGCCTTCGTAACGTTGATCGGGCACTTCGCCGTGAATGACGCCCATGTGATCGAAGCTGATGCCGTCATTACTGGTGATGGCGACCAGGGGATAGCGACGTTCGTAGGAGGGCGAGCCGGGATCGGGATCGAACAGCAGTGCGTAGCGGCCGTCCTCGGTGCGTTGGGCGTGGATCATCTGCATGCGGGTTTTGAGTGTGGGCAGCTTGACGGGCTTGGACCAGCTCTCGCCCTCATCGCGCGACATGGATGCGAGGCCGAACTTCCAGAGGATGACCGCCGCGCCGTCCTTGCGATGGAAGATGGTGGCGCCTTTGCCAAAGTTGTTGACGCTGGGGTTGCGATAGGGCAGGTCCCAGGATCGCACCTCGTCGTCGGTGGGAACGCTGAGCTTGAAGCTGTAATGTTTGCTGTTGCGCAGCATCTCCCACCAGAAGGGCATGATCAGGTCGTCCTGGAGGAAGTCATCGCAGGCAGCGACGAAGCCGGCATCAGTGGATTGCTTGAAGTGGGGGATGGTTTTGCTGGTGTCAGCAAAGATGCTGTGGATGGGGCCGAAGCTGTCGTCGCGGTTGATTTCGCGCACGCACATGCCGTTGCTGCCGTAGCTGACGATGCAGAGCAGGCGATTGTCTTTGCTGACGTAGTAGGGCATGCGCAGGCCGACGTTGTTGGCTTCGCCTTTGGCGTAGAGCGGGAAAATTGGGCGGGGGAAGCTCCAGTGCATACCGTCGGGTGAGGTGTAGAGAAGCAGTTGGCCGGAGCCGATGTCTTCATCGATGAGATTGGTTTTGTTGACCAGATAGAACTTATCGTTCCAGTAGCACATGACAGCCGCATGGTGGTAGGTCCAGCCGAGGCCGTCGCTCCATTGCGGGTGCGAGCGATTGGAGCGCAGGACCTGGATGTTCTGCACGCCGACCACGGGAGGCAGTCCGCCGTCCTGGCGATCCCAGTTGATGTTGTACGGCCCGACGTAACGCAACGGCTCCTGCGGTCCACCGACCTGGGCCAGCGCCGGGCAGGCCAGCAATACCAGACAAGCCGGAATCAGCCAATGTGATTGGGAATGTCTCATCAGGGTTCGCTCCTTGCTTGGGGTTCATTCCGCCGCGGCCGAGGTGTTGACATCCGAGCGCAGGTCCAATGCCAGCGCGCGGAAGTTTTTCACCCGGTGCAGCGTGATCAGGTTGGAGTCGTGATTGTTGTACGGCTTGCCGCCCAGCGAGGTGCGAGCGAGGACGAGCATGTCGTCGCCGCTGGGCGTCAGGCTGGCGTAGTGAAAAGACTCCAACGGATTGCGGCTCATGGCGATGCACCCGGCTTCGAACCAGTTGCGCGAGTCGAGACTGTAGGTGAGCATCAGCATCCGCCGCACGTTGCCGGCCGAGCCTTTGTAAAGATGCTGCTCGTGCCAGGGCTCGACGTCCAGATCGTTCTCCGGCACGGCACTGACGCAGGCCCAGTACAGGCCGGAGGTTTCGTCGAAAATCACCTTGAACTTGTTCTGTCCGCCCATCATGGCGTGCAGCGAATCGAACTGGAAGTCGAGATTCTCTGATGCGGGATCGAGGCTGAAGCGAGCGGTGAGTCCCGCGATCAACTGGCCATCGATCTGGGTGCGGGTGAGCACGTCGATGTGGCCGTCGGGCGCTAGGATGGCGTTGCCTTCCATGCAGGAGACCTGGGCGTCGAGGTCCTGGATCGGATTCTGGAACAGGGCTGCCACCTCGTGGGCCTGCGGGCCGAAGCCGGGTTTGGAGCGGTGCCAGGATGCGGCATCGAGCAGGTCTTGGCTGGTGTCGCCGACGAACAGGAACTGCACACCCACATGATCCTTGTGGTACTGCGGATAGTCATTGCCATCGACGCGGCCGCCGTAGGAGCGATAGACCTTGCCGTCGTGGATCACGACCGAGCCGGCCGCACACCCGTAGTGGCCGTCGGCGCTCAGCACGGTGGGCTGGCTCCAGGTTTTGCCTTCATCTTTTGAGCCGACGATGGTAACCATGCGCGATTTGGGATCGGCACCCATGAGGTATAGATCATCGCCAATGGCGAAGAACGAGCCCCAGGTGATGGGGTTGGTGCTGATCTGCGTCCAGGTCGCGCCGTCGTCGCTGCTCTGCATGACTTTGCAGTGATCGGGATAGTCGATGCCGCCCTCGATGCCGCTGCTAGGCGT
Organism: Phycisphaeraceae bacterium; assembly: GCA_020849625.1. Lineage (GTDB taxonomy): Bacteria > Planctomycetota > Phycisphaerae > Phycisphaerales > Phycisphaeraceae > JADLFV01. The sequence continues at coordinate 74,270 of JADLFV010000097.1, read as the reverse complement.
TTGCAGCCAAAGCTCCATGGATGCCAGCAGTTTGCCGGAGGGCAGACGAATGATGTCGGGACTGCCGACGCAGATGTAATGGTCGGGGTTATCCGGTGCATCCAGATCGCTGCAGCGGTAGAGGACAGCGTACTCCTGTGCCAGTTGTCTGGCCCATCGGGAGATGGCGGGCGAAGTCTGTGCGCGGATGGACAGGGCATGGCCCGCCAGCAGCGCGACAAGGCTGAGCAGGGCGATCAGGCGATATCGATCGGTCATGACGAGTTCCCTGACAATGAAGTGTGAACGTGGTCAGTGCGGCAAATCGCGACGCAGACCGGATCATCGTAACAGAGCGCCATGTGTTGATGCTGATGGACCGCAACCGTGGAATTCGGCGGCTCATGTTCGCGCAAGGCCTGATCGTCCGAGGGATGACCGATCGCCATGGGATCAATCGACCGCCATGGTTCCCCAGCGGCCGGAGGAGTTGTAGTCGGGGATGGCCGGCTCCATGATGTCCTGGCCGCCGATCAGCAGGCCGAAGTCGAGACTGGTGATGCCGGGATTGGTTTCGGTGAGCGTGTCGCCTTCGAACACGATGAACTCGGTGCTGCCGTCGAGGAAGGCGTAGTTATGTCCGCCGCGGGCGTCAGAGCCACCCACGTTCAAGCGTCCGCCGACGTGGGGACCGTTGAGCCAGGTCGCCGGCGCCATGTTGGAGCCGCGACCCCAACCGACCCAGCCGGGTGCGGATGTCGAGGGTGTGCCAGCCAATCGTGCCCATGATGCTCGGAGGATGGACGCATTGTGAATCGTGACGTCATCGTGGATGGTGACGACATGCGTACGCTTGTACATGCCGGTTTCACCAAAATGCGTCACCAGACCATTGGCGTCGTAGGAGAAACGGTTATCCGCATCCGGGGCATAAGTGCCGCCGGCAATGGCCATCGCCTGATCGACAGCCGGACAAATGTAAGCGTTATCGTTGCTGGTGATGTAGAGGTAACTCAAACGAACCCAGGATGAACGATCCTTGTTGGTGGTCAGCGGCTGGGGGATGGCTGGAATCAGCGCATCCTGATAGGGGAACGTGTCGTGATTGTCGACGGAGTAAGCCATGGCTCCTGCGTTGAGCTGGCGCACTTTCGAGGCGCAGGAGATCTGCTGGGCCAGTTCGCGGCTGCGGGTCAGCGCCGGCAGCAGGATGGAGATCAGCAGGGCGATGATGCTGATGACCACCAGCAGTTCGATCAGGGTAAACGCGGCTGAACGAGTGGAAAAGGATTTCATCGGTGGAACCTCATGTTCGCGTGTGTGGCGGGTGGGTCTGTCGGTTCGAGGCAAAGGATCGAGCGGCGGTTGGGCCGCCCGATCCGGATGAAGCAATCAGTTTTTCCGACGCCGGATCAGCGTAGCGCCGAGTCCCAGCAGCAACAGGCTGGCGGGCTCGGGAATCGGGGTGTCCTGGATAAGACCATGCAGTTCGCCAGTGGTGGCGTTGTAAGATAGCTCCCAGTAGAGGACGGGCCCATTGACGGCATAATTGGTAGCGGTGACGTTGACGGAGCCGCCGGAGCCGACTTGGGTCAAGGCGATGCGGGCGTTGGTGGCGGGGGAGGTGCTGCCTTCGGAGAAGATGAAACCGAGGCGTCGGGCCAGGCTGGCGTCGGCATCAACCCAGCCGAGGAAGAATCCGCCGTCCGCCGCTGAGCCGTCCAGCCACAGGGTGCCGGTGGCGTAGAGGTCCTGCGTCATATCGACCGAGCCGATGGTCAGATCGGAGTATTGACCTTTGGTGGCATTACCGCGGTGGATGACGCCGCCGGCTTCACCGGCCGGGCCGCCGGCGGTGGCGGCGGAAGGTTGATATCCGAAGTTGTTGGGGAGACTGGTCGCCGCGGCGTTGCAGGCCCAGCCTGCCGCTGACGGATCACTGCTGAACGACTGCGTTTCCTGAGTGACCACTGCGCCGCTCTGAGTGGAGTAGTTGAGGTTGTCCAGACCGAAGTCCCAGTGGATGGTTTGATTGGAACTGCCGCTCTGGTTCTGCGAGATGCCGAAGGCGTTGTACACGCTCTTGGTGGCGCCCATGTTGAGGGTCTGGTTGAAGATCACCGCGGCCTGGGCGTAGGTCGTCAGTGACAGGATGGCCACAGTTGAAACTAATTTGATGCTTTGCTTGATCATGTCTTCCTCCGTTGCAAACAGGTGAATGAACTGTCCGTTGCGATCCAACACGATGTCATTGCTGCGTAGAGATGCCTTTGGGTTCCTCCTGTGATGGGGATTAATTTTTCAAGAGCCAAGCGCATCGGAAAACTCCTTGCGTCACTCTCAACCATATCCGCTGCGGCTTCCCGATACCTTGTCAATTTCAGTGGACGACCTGTCGCATCAGGCAATGCGCGGGAAGGCGGTCAGGCCTTCCGGCGCGGGAATCAAGCGATCAGCGGGAGCGTCGCCGCAGCAGCAGCCCCGAGCATCCCAGCAGCAGGCTGAGGGTGGCCGGTTCGGGGATGACCACGCCGGCCAGGGCCTCGTCGAACGAGACATCGGGGGTCACGCCCCAGCCCCAGTTATCGCCGAGGATCTGCAGGTCCGCCAGGTTGACGATGCCGTCGTCGGTGAAGTCTGCTTCCGCCCAGGTGGCGGTGGTGGACTGCCAGTTGTCACCGAGAATCTGCAGGTCGGAAAGGTTGACCAAGCCGTCCTCGTTGGCGTCGCCGGGATGACGGAAGGGCGTGGTCTGGATGATGCCGCGCAGGTCGCCGGTGACGTGGTCGAATGACAAACTCCAATAGAGGACCTGGTTGGCGAGATTGTCAATCTCCACGCTTCCCTGACTGGCGGTGCCGCCTGTGCCGGACTTGGCCAGGGCGATACGGCCGCCGGTGGACGGCTGCAGCGAGGTGGGTTCGGTGATATTGAACCCGAAGCGATTGGTGTTGGCGGGGTCGGCGGGATTGTTCCAGCCCAGGTAGATGGTGTTGTCAGCAAGCGAGCCATCGAGCCACATTGTGCCGGTGGCGTAAAGGTCATCGGTGCCGTTGTTGACAGTGCCGATGGTGGTGTCGCTGTAGTATCCGCGGGCCGGGGCCTGCCGGCTGATGTATCCACCGGCCTCACCAGCCGAGCCACCGGCGTTGCTGGTGTTGGTGAAGCCGAAGTTATTGGGGCTCATGGTGGCAGCGGCGTTGGCGACCCAGCCGGCGTTGGAGGCATCCAACGCGCTGTTGAAGGATTGGCTTTCCGTTCCGCCTTGGACTGTGTAGGTCATGTTGTCGAAGTAGGCGATCCAGTGATAATCCACAGTAGCGCCGAACTGGTTCTGGGTGATCCCGAAGCCGGTGTAGTTGGAAATCGGATTCTCACCCGTGTGGGTGAAATCGTACAGGACGACAGCCTGCGCCGATGAGACCAGGCAGAGCGAGACCAACAGGCCGGCGAGCGTGGTGTTGCGACTGATGCGTGACATGGATTCCTCCTAAACAGGGAGCCAGGGGTGAACGAAAGCAAAGCGACAACTTGAACAGTGCGACGTTGACGTTTTCTGACCGAATCAACTATACCCCCGGTTGTCTCCGAATTACTTGCCAATTCAAGTGGACGACCGGCCAAATCAGGCAACCCGCGTTGACGTTTCCGCGCCCGCTCCGCACAATGACTGTCGGTGCCCAGAGCGACGACCATGGCGATTTCACCACGCATCCTGACCAGCGATGAGGTGCTGCTGCCGTCAGCAGTCAAGCGTCGCAATATCCTGCTGGCGCTGGATTTTTACACGCACGATCGCCACATGGGCATCGTCCGCTACGCCCGTGAAGTAGGTTGGACGCTGGATTGCCGCCTGCTGGCCTTCCGCGCCAGTGAGGCCCGCCACATGCAGTACCTGCGGGCCACCCGTTACGACGGGATCATAGCGTATCTCTCCGCCACGTCGCATCGCATGAGCCGGCTGATTGAATCATTCAAAGTGCCGATGGTGGATCTGGGCATGGATCGGCCGGACATCAAATGCCCGCGCGTGCTGCCGGACAGTCTGGCCATCGGGCATATGGGAGCTGAGTATTTGCTGGGGCGCGGCTTCACCAACCTCGTCTTCTACACCCACTACTACGACACCTGGGCCACCACGCACCGCATGAAGGGCTTCCAGGACACAGTGACCAAAGCCGGTGCGAACTTTCAATCGCTGATCTGGAGTGAAAGCCCGCGCCACCGCGGCAAGATGTCGCGCGTCAAATGGCTGAGCGACAAACTCCTGGAATATCCGCTGCCCCTGGCGGTGATGGCCATCAACGATCACGTGGCCCTGGAGGTGCTGCAAGCCTGCGAGCTGGTCCAGTTGCGCGTGCCCGAGCAGGTGGTGGTGCTGGGCGTGGACAACGACTCGCTGGTGGTGGATCTGACCGCCATTCCCATCTCCAGCGTGGACAGCAACCGTGAGCGCATCGGTTACGAGGCGGCCGCGCTGCTGGATCGGCTGATCGACGGCGTGCAGCCGGAGGCCGATCCCATTCTCATCCCGCCCAAGGGCGTGGTCACCCGCAAATCCACCGACATCCTGGCCGTCAACGACACCGATGTGGCCATCGCCATCCACTACATCTGGGAGCACTTCCGCGAGACGATCACCGTCGATGACGTGGCTCGCCAGACCATGCTCTCCCGCCGCCATCTACAGGACCGCTTCCTTCAACACGTGGGACGCACCATCTTCGAGGAGATCACGCTGCAGCGGCTCAACTACGCCAAGCGCCTGCTGGAGCAGACCGATCGCAAGGCCTTCACCATCGCACGGATGGCCGGCTTCGGCAGTGCCGAGCGGATGAGCAAGGTCTTCCGTCGCCTGGTGGGCATGGGTCCGCGCGACTACCGGGAACGGCATCACAAGGCGGTCAACTGACGCTTCCGGCCCGTTTAGCATCGGAGCTTGCTCCGACATGTATCGCATGGGCAAGCGAGCTCGCTCGCTAAACACAATTTGCCGAAATCGGCAGAATGCATGTCATTTTCGGTGCAACCGCTGGGATTGGCGGCTTCATGGTGTAACTTGGATGCAGTTCCCCGGCGTATCGCCGACCCGCAAAACCGTCCGCACGGGAGATGGCGCTGATGTTTCGTGTGTTTGCTCCATGCTGCGTCCTGCTGTCAGCGGCTCTGGCGACTGCCGCGGCCGCCCAGGACTTCAGCCTCGTGCCCGGCGAGGTGATCGCCTATCTCGAATCGCCCAACCGCACTATCACCGGCAGCATCAGCGACGCCAACAAGAAATACCTCAGCTCCCCCTCCATCACCATCCTGCCCAACGGTGATTACATCGTCTCGCATGATATCTTCGGCGACGGCACCACCCAAGACACCACCAAGGTCTATCGCTCCACCGATCAGGGTGTCACCTGGTCGCTGCAAGCCACCGTCACAGACGCTTTCGCCTCCACCATCTTCCAGCACAACGGCTCGCTCTACCTCTGGGGTTATCGCGAGTACTACACCGAAAACAACAACGCGGACATCCTCGTCCGCCAATCCACCGACAACGGCCAGACCTGGACCTCGCCCACCAACTCCAGCAACGGCCTGCTGATGGACACCAATCTCTACGGCCAGGCCAACACGCCGACGATTTACAACGGCCGCCTCTGGATCGCCCTGGCCGGCAAGCGCGTCATGTCCGCGCCGGTCGGCGCCAACCTCCTGCTGGCCAGCTCCTGGACCGCTTCCGATTCAGCCAACACCAGCGCCACACCCTGGGGCGGCAATGAGCTGTCTGTCACCGAGGCCCAGGTCGCCTCCTCCTCGCGCGATGGCGTGGTCGTCATGCCCAAGATCGAAGGCCTGCCGCACTCGATCGTCATGCGGGCCATCAGTCCCAGCACCATGACCAACTACGCGGCCGCGGCTGATTACGTCGATCTGCCCGGCGGCGAGAAGAAGTTTGCACTCCAATATGACTCGGTTTCCGACAAGTACTACATCGTCAGCAACCCCATCCTGCCCGCTCATGCGGATGCGACCATCGCCCCCGGCCTGATCCGCAACACCGCGGCCCTGCTCAGTTCACGCGATCTGCGGCACTGGGATGTCGAGCAGCTTTTCCTCTACACACCCCAACTCGATCACGACCTGCCCGGTTTCCAGGGCACCTTCGGCGAAGGCTTTCAATACATGAACTTCGCCATCGAGGGCGATGACCTGCTGGTCGTCTCCCGCACCGCTTTCGACACCGAAGGCGATCGCAGTCAGACCGGCCAGAACATCCCCCCCCGTGGGCACGATTCCAATCTCATCACCTTCCATCGCATCGAGGACTTCCGCAGCGCGGACGCCAGTCACAAGCTCGTGCTCGATGCCGCCAACAATCGCGTGCTGCGCCACGAAACCACGCAGTACCAGGACGCGCCGCTGGGCGTGTTCCAACTCGGCTACCTCTTTGCAGGCTCACCGCTGACCGCACCTAACGGCATTGCCCAGGACAGCAACGGCAACGTCTATGTGCGCGAAACCGGCGGACGCATCCTGCGCTTCGATTCCTTCGGCAACTTCATCGCCACCGCCGCATCGCTGCCGCCGGGCCTGGCCTTCACCAGTGCGCCGCTGGCTATCAATCAGCCCGCCGAGGGCGAGCGTTCCTGGACCCGCAACGGCGGCGGCGACTGGGACGAATTGACCAACTGGTACTACTGGGGTCGCCCCGACACCAACTACGAAGTCGCCACCTTCGGCTCGGCCATCACCAGTAACGCCACCATCAACCTCAGCGGCAACTACATCGGCTCATTCACCTGCAAGGGACTGCGCTTCCGCAGCGATTACAAGTACACCATCGCCGGCTCAGGTTCGCTCGTGCTCGCATCAGACGTCGGCCACGCCGTCCTCGACCTGCAGCGCGGCCAGCATGAAATCCAGACCACCATCCGCCTCGACAGCGACACCGATGCCATACTGGCCGCCGGCTCCACGCTCACGCTGAGCGCGACCCTGAATCTTCATCTGCGCACGCTGAATCTCTCAGGCCCCGGCACGCTGAACATCGACGGCAATCAACTTTCGATGAGCGGCGGCTCAATGCTCTTGAGCAACAACGCCAACCTGGCGGTCAGCAATATCCTCTCTATCACCGGCGGCAGCACGCTGGGCGGCAACGGAACGGTCACCGGCTTTGTGGCCAACGGCGGCTGCATCTCGCCGGGCACTTCGCCCGGGCTGCTGATCATCAACGGCGCCCTGGTTCAATCCGCGACCGGCAAACTCAAGATGGAATGGGCCCAGGGCGGCTACGACCTTCTGGGCGTCACCGGCAATGTCACGTTCGACGGCACGCTCGATCTGTCACTGCTCGACGAGTTCACGCCCGCCATCGGTCAGAGCATCACCATCATCAGCGCCGCGGCGGTCAGCGGCACGTTCGACACCATCACGGGCGTCAATGTCACCGATGACCTGGCCCTGGCGGTCCGCTACCACAGCAACACCGTGACCGTCACCGCGGCGATTCCCGGCGACGCCAACCTGGACAACCTGGTCAACCTGGCGGACCTGCAGATCCTGGGCGATCACTGGCAGTCATCCTCTGCCACATGGTCCCTGGGCGATTACACCGGCGACGGCCTGGTCAACCTGGCGGACCTGCAGGTTCTCGGCGACCACTGGAATCCAGCGGCCGGTGATTTCGCCGCTCTTTCGCAGAACATTCCCGAACCGCAGGCGCTTGTTCTGTGGCTGGGCGGGCAGTGGCTGTTACTGACACGGCGCAAGCGAGCCGCGGGGCGAGTCGGCCGAAATCGGACCTTAACTTGTCTTTTCAAGCAAAGCCGTAGGAATCGGGCATTCATCGAGTATCTTTAGTTCAAGACACCGCGGCGAGGCGCCGCTTGTGATACGTGCACAGCGGGCCGCAGGCGAGTTGAGATGGGAAAAGGCTGACCGTGTATGACCGTTGAGATGATCCAGCAAGTGAGCACGGTCGACCTGCGTCTTCCGCCGCGGATTCGCTTCGGTGTCGATTGCATCAAGGATCTGGCGGGCGATCTGGTCAGCGCGGGATATGGCCGTGTGCTGCTGGTCAGTTGCGGCGGTGTCGCGGGCGTGTGCGATGATCTGCGCGTGGCGCTGGCGGCCCGGGATGCGGCCGTGGAGGCCTATCAGCCGCGGGACCGTGAGCCGACCATCGCTGACTTCGAGGCCGCGGCGAAAGCCCTGCGCGGTTTCAACGCCGATGCCGTGGTGGGGGTCGGCGGCGGCAGTGTGCTGGACCTGGCCAAGCTGCTGGCTGCCATGCTCAGCGGCGGGCAATCGATCGACGACGTGTTCGGAGCCGATCGCCTCACCCGGCGCGACATTTACCTGACCTGCGTGCCCACCACGGCCGGGACGGGCAGCGAAGTTTCGCCCAACGCCATTCTGCTCGATGAACGTGAGCAACTGAAGAAGGGCGTGGTCAGTCGCTGGCTGGTGCCCGATGCCGCGTATGTTGATCCGCGGTTGACGGTGAGCATGCCGGCCCACCTGACAGCCGCCACCGGCCTCGATGCGCTGACCCATTGCATCGAAGCCTACGCCAATCGCTTCGCTCATCCACTGTTTGATACGTTCGCACTCGAGGGCGTTCGCCTGATCGGCAGGCAACTGGAGAGAGCCTACCGTGACGGCGACGACCTCGAAGCCCGCAGCGCCATGGCCCTGGGCAGTCTGTACGGCGGCATGTGCCTGGGGCCGGTCAACACCGGCGCGGTGCATGCGCTGTCATATCCGCTGGGCGGTGAGTTTCACGTGCCACACGGCGTCGCCAACGCGTTGCTGCTGCCGCACGTGCTGGCGTTCAACCTGCCCGCGGCCCCGCAGCGCTATGCCGCCATCGCCCGGGCACTTGGCATCACGGATGGCGATGATGAAACCGTCGCGCAGGCTGGCATCGCGCGTCTGGCCGAACTCTGCCGCGTTTGCGGCATCCCGCGCAGTCTGTCGCAACTCGACGTGCCGCGCGAGGTGATCGGGCGTCTGGCGGCCTCGGCCCTGACCGTGCAGCGACTGCTGGTGCGCAATGTCCGCCACGTCAGTCTCAGCGACGCGGAGCAGATTTATCGAAAGGCGTTTGCAGGATGAGTGGTTCGCTGGTCACCGAAGGTCTGGTGGTTCCCATGGTCAGCCCCCTGACCAGTGATTTTCAAATTGACGCGCGGGCGGTCCATCAGATCGTGGAGCACCTGCTGGCCGTGCCGGTCAACGGCATCTTCATTCTGGGCACGACCGGCGAAGCCCGCCGCTTGCAGCTCCGTGAAAAGCGCCTGCTGGTCGAAACGGTGGCCCCGCTGACGCACGGTCGCTGCGCGCTGTACGTGGGCATCTCCGACAACGATGCCAGCGCCGCGGTGCAGGCCGCCAATGAGTATCACCGCCTGGGCGCCGATTTCGCCGTCGCCCATCCGCCCACGAACCTATCCGACGCCGGCCCGATCCTGGAGGCCTACTTCCTGCAACTGGCCGAGCTGATTCCATTGCCCCTGGTGATGTACAACATGCCGCGCATCACCGGCGTGTCGATCCCCATCGACATGGTGGAAAGACTCAGCCGGCACCCCAACATCGTGGCTCTGAAGGACTCGAAGAACGATGCGACGCATGTCGCGCAACTGCTGGAGCGTTTGCAGGGCCGGCAGGATTTCCGCGTGCTGATCGGTTGTGCCCGGCTTTCGGCATTGGGCCTCAAGCGCGGGGCGGCGGGGCTGGTGCCCAGCACGGCCAACCTGTTCCCGCAACCGTACATGGACATGATCCGCGCGGCATTGGCGGGCAACTGGGACCAGGTGGACCGCATCCAGTTACACACCAATCAGCTTTCAGCCCAGTATCAGTACGGCCGACAGTTGGATGAATCGCTGGCGGCGCTCAAGCAACTGATGGCGAGCAAGGGCTTGTGCGGCCCGACCGCCTTCGCCGCGGTTTCCGCCACTGAGCCGATGGGAGAGCCGGCATGAGCGCAGCCCGACCCCTGGTCGGGATCACCATGGGCGATCCGGCGGGCGTGGGTCCTGAAATCGCGGTCAAGGCCCTGGCACAACCACGGATCTACGATCTGTGCCGGCCGGTGTGCTACGCCGACGCCGATCTGCTGCGGCAGGCGGTGCGCCTCTGCGGCGTTGATGCGACCGTGCATCCAATCAGCGACTTGTCTCAAGCCAAGGGAACCTTCGGCGCCATCGACGTGTTTCAACTGCCGGGCCTCGACCTGACAAACGTGACCTTCGGCAAGGTTTCTCCGGCAGCGGGGCACGCGGCTTTCGTGGCGGTCACCACCGCCATTGAAGCAGCCATGAAAAGACAGATCGCGGCCGTGGTCACCGGCCCGCTGCACAAGGAAGCCCTGCGCCTGGGCGGGCACGACTTTCCCGGTCACACCGAAATCTTCGCTCACTTCACCGGCTCGCCGCGCTGCGCCATGATGCTGGCGGAGGGTCATTTTCGCGTGGTGCATGTTTCCACGCACGTGTCGCTGCGCAAAGCCTGCGATGCGGTGACGATCAGGCGCGTGCTGGAGGTGATCGATCTGGCCCACGAGGCCCTGCAGCGCCTGGGCGTGCCACAACCGAAGATCGGCGTGGCGGGATTGAACCCGCATGCCGGCGACGGCGGCCTGTTCGGCGACGAGGAAGAACTGGCCATCCAACCCGCCATCGAGCAGGCCCGGCAGAAAGGCTACGACGTGCAAGGCCCCTTCCCGCCCGACACGTTTTACCCGCGAGCCATCACCGGGGTTTATGATGTGTGCGTGGCCATGTATCACGACCAGGGACACATCCCCGTGAAATTGCAGGGCTTCCACTACGACGGCAAGCGGCAGAGATGGAACTCGGTCCGCGGCATCAACATCACCCTGGGTCTGCCCATCATCCGCACCAGCGTCGATCACGGCACCGCCTTTGATCTGGCCGGCCGCGGCATCGCCAGTGAGCAGAGCATGATCGAAGCGATCGATTATGCGGCGCGTTTAGCCAAAGGAGCGGCCGCGACATGACCATCCTGGTCATCGCAGACGATCTGACCGGCGCGGCGGAGATCGCCGGCATCGGCCGACGTTACGGCTATGACACCGCGCTGCTGCGCCGCGACTATCAGCCCATCTTCGCTCAGATGCTGGTGATCGACAGCGACACCCGCCGGCTCAATCCGCAGGCGGCCGGTGACACCATCCGGCGAATGCTGGCGGAGTGTCCCGTCAACAGCTTCGATTGGATTTACAAGAAAACCGACTCGGTCCTGCGCGGACCGGTGCGGGCGGAGCTGGAAGCGGCGCAGGCGGCCCTGGGGTTGCAGCGCGTGCTGCTGGTGCCGCAGAATCCATCGCGCGGGCGCGTGGTGAGTCGAGGCACCTACAGCGTCGGCGGCGTGCCGCTGCATCGAAGCGAGTTTGGCCGCGACCCGGATCATCCAGCGAAAACTTCGGACATCCGGGAACGTCTGTCACCCGACGATCCGCAGCGTGTCACGCACCTGGCGGTGGGCCAGCCGCCGCCGAGCAGCGGTCTGATCACCGCCGATGCGGGCACCGATCGCCATCTGGTGCAACTGGCAACGTGGGTGAACGATCGCACGCTGCCGGCCGGGGGAAGCGAGTTTTTCGAGACGCTGCTGATGCGGACGAAACAGGGCATGCCGCGCGGGGAGCGGCGTTGGCCGTTCGCTTCGTGTCTGATGTTGTGCGGGAGCACCGCGGAGGCGGACCGCCATGCCGCCGAACGGGCTGGCGCCCTGGGATTACCGGTTCGCAGCATGCCGCTGCCCCTGCCGCGGACCGATTCGCAGCGCGAGCGTTGGATTGAAGCGTGGCGCCATGAAATTCTCGAATCGCTTTCTTCCGGGGGCGGCGTGGTGGTGACAACGCCGGCGCGGTATCTGACGGATGCGATGCAGTCGGGAGAGTTAGCGCCGCTGCTGGCCCGGGTGGTGAGCGAAGTGCTCGGCCGGCACGCGCTGGACGAGGTGCTGGTCAGCGGGGGCACGACGGCCGGGGCCTTGATGGATGCCCTGGGCGGTCAGGCCTTTCGCGTCAGCGGGGAATGGGCGCCCGGCGTGGTGCGCCTGGCCTTTGAGCAGGAGCGCAAGTTCGGCATCACGCTCAAGCCGGGCAGTTACCACTGGCCAGCCTCGCTGTGGGAACTGTTGGGTCGAGCGATACACCTGAAAGCCAACGCATGAACCTGCACGTTGCCGACTACCTGGTATTGATCGCTTACCTGGCGGTGATCGCCTGCATCGGCTTGTATGTCTCACGCCGCGGACGCAGCAGTGAAGGCTACTTCCTGGCGGGGCGGCGACTGCCGACGTGGGTGGTGGCGTTCACGCTGATGGCCACGCTCATCGGCAGCGGCACGTTCGTCGGGCATCCAGCCACCGTCTATCAGAAGGGCATGATCCTGCTGCTGGGTCACCTCACCCTGCCGGTGGTGCTGCTGATCGTCAGCATTTTCATCATTCCCTTCTATCGCCACGTGGTGAAGATGAGCGTGTACGAGTACCTCGGCCAGCGCTTCGGCCTGGGCGGAAGAATGTATGCGTCGATCGGCTTCCTGGCGGACCGCATCTTCGACCTGGGCGTGACCCTGCTGACCACCGCCATTCCCCTGAAGCTGATGACCGGCTGGGAACTGCACTGGATCATCCTCAGCCTGGGCGCCTTCACAGCCGCGTACACCATGATCGGCGGAATCGAAGCGGTGGTGTGGACCGATGTGGCGCAGGGGGTGCTGCTGATCTTCGGGGCGATCCTGATCCTGCTGCGCCTGATCTTCGCCACGGAAGTCGGCCCGCCCGGCGCGGTGATCAGCGAAGCCTGGCAGCAGGGCCGGTTCACGCTTGGCTCGTTCGACCTGTCCTGGAATAGTTTGTTTGACACGCAGAACACCACGCAATGGATCTTCCTGCTGGCGTTCACCGTGGGCTGGAGTCGGCGCTACGTCTGCGATCAGCACATGGTGCAGCGCTACCTGATAGCCGGCAGCGACCAGCAGGCCCGGCGGGGCGTGATGGTCAATGCCGCGATGTGCGTGCCGATCTATCTCACCTTCATGTTCATCGGCGCCTGCCTGTTCGGTTACTACACGCTGTCCAGTGAGAGCGGCCCCAGGCTGGCCGACGATGTGATGCCGTACTTCATCGTGCATCACCTGCCGGCCGGGGTGATCGGGCTGATCCTGGCGGCCGTGTTGGCGGCTTCCATGTCATCGATCAGCGCCGACCTCAACAGCCTGGCCACCGTCTTGACCACCGATTACTTCGTCAACTTTTTGCCTTCATCGTCGGACAAGGCCCGCGTGCTGTTCGGCCGACTGATGGTCATCGCCTGCGGTACAGCTGCAGCCATGATCGGGTTGGCCATGATTCCCACCGAAGGCGCCAGTTCCATCATGGAGCGCGGCGTCACCATCGCGGCCATCATCTCCGGCGGCGTGCTCGGGCTGTTCAACCTGGGCTTCCTCACCACCCGCGCCACCCGTCGCGGCTGCTACATCGGGATCGCCGCCTGCCTGCTGTTTACCTCCTGGGGCGTCTGCACCGAGCCGACGCATCGCATCTTCGACATGGGCTTCAACTTCGAATTCAATCCGATCCTCATCGGACTCTTCGGCCACCTCGTGCTGTTCGTCGTCGGTTACCTGGCCAGCGTGATGTTCGGTGGACATCGTCCGGAGAACGTCGAACAACTGACGCTGTATCGGCTGAGCAGGCAGTAGGAAATAGGCAGCGGGGTTTCAAGCGCGGACGTCAAACCGGCACGTGCGGCCGCACGGCCACCGCGCGCGGGATGGCCGCCCGGATCACGATAAACAGCAGCAGCCACAGCCCATCCGCCGCGGCGAACCAGAGCCACACCGGCGGTACCCCCTGCGTCTGGCCGTAGTAAGTGACTACCGCGATGTATGACACTTTCAATCCCATGCCCGCTGTCACAAACTCCAGGTAGCGCACCGGGTTGGCCGCCACGGCGAAGAACATCAAAGCGAACACGATCAGCAAAGCGGCGGCGAACTGCACGTAGCCCAAGTGATCCGGCAGCGGCATCTGGATCAGATCGAACGTGCGGGCGGTGAAGAACACAAAGGCCACACCCAGTGTGCCGTCGTAAATACCCGCCAGGGTCATCAGAATACGCACCAGCACAAAGCGGTTGTTCATGCTCGGCTCCTTTTGTCTCGCAGTATGGTCCGCAACTGTTGATTGAAGCGCCGCCGGCGATCGTCGGTGAACTGCTGTCCGTAGAGCCGGCGTGACAGGTCGTGAAATCCGTGACGCAAATCCTCGACGCTCATGCCGCACGGCTGAAACGTCACGTCAAACAATGTGCAGCGCCGCCACGGTCGATTCTCCAGCAAACGTCCTTCACGATGCAGTTGCTCATACAAGGCTGTGCCGGGGAACGGCGTGGGCAGCGTGATCTGCACGTCATACAACGCCAGGCGGTCCGCCATCTCGAAGACCTGGTCAAAGACATCGCTCTGCTGGCCGTCGAGGCCGAGAATGAAACAGCCATTGACGCGGATGCCGTGCGATTGGATGCGCTGGACGGCGGATTCGTAGTCCGGCTGCATCTGCTGCTTCCAGTTCTTGTGCATCTCCAGCCCGTTAAGTCCCGCACCGCTGGGGCTTTCCAGGCCGATCAACACCTCCGCGCAACCTGCTTCGCGCAGCAGGCCCAGCAGTTGCTCATCCTCCGCCACGGAGATGTCGGTCTCGGCAAACCACTTGATCCGCCGCTCGGCCAGACGCGGCAAGAGCTGCTTCCAGTAGCGGCGATTGACAAAGGCGTTGTCGTCCGTCAACTCGATGAACGGATGCTTCCACACCTCGCAGATGCGGTCAACTTCCGCCAGGACTTTTTCAGCGGGTTTCTGATGATAATGAGGAGTCAGCAGGATGGAGCTGGCGCAGAACTGGCAGCGCCACGGACAACCGCGCGAGGCCTGCACGGTCAGGCGGTTGTAGCGATCGACATCCAGCAGTTCATAGGCGGGCATCGGCGCGTCAGCCAGATCGAATGTGATTTGTCGCGCGTCGTAGATCGATTGCAGCTTACCCCACTCGGCATCGGCCAGCACGTCCAGCCATACCGGCTCGCCCTGGCCCAGCACCACCGCATCGCAATGCTCTTGCGCTTCATCCGCCATGCAGGTCACGTGCAGACCCCCCATCACCACGGGCACGCCCTGCGCCCGATAGCGGTCCGCCAGCTCGTAAGCCTCCGGGGCCTGGGCGGTGAAGGTGCTGATGGCCACCATGTCGAAATCTTCCATGTTGTCGCCCGGCAACTGATCGACCTCGCGGTAACAGACCTCGTGCTGTTTCGGTGTCATGCCCGCCAATGTGAGCAGGCCCAGGCTGGGCAGAGAGGCGATGGTTTTGCTGCGCTCCACAAAGCCGGGCAAGGTCAGGCCCAGCGCCAGCAGTTCGCTGTCGCAGACACGGATGCCGCTCATGGCGATCAGGCCGAATTTCATAAACACCCCTTCTCACAAGACCTTGCGGAGGCAGCTTCAGCCGCCGTTCACCCATCTCAGCACCAATGTCACCGCCACCACCGTCACGCCACCAACCAGACAAACAACCGGAACCGCAAACAGATGCCGCAGCGGTTTGCGCCACGCGGATGCGTAACAAACTGTCGGCATGGCGATCGCCCCGATCAGCAGCAGAAAGGACGCCCAGCGCAACGCGGCGTCGGGAAGTTGCGAGTCCCGCACGGTGAAAACGAACATAAAGTTGAGCAGTGCGGTGCCGATGAAAGCGACATGGCCCAGCCGCGTCATGCGCCGCCGCCAACTGTCATAGCCGCCCATCCAGTCGTCACGATGAAAGAACAATCCCGCCACCATCCCAGCCAGCAGTCCCACGCTGAGCCAGCACCAGGCGAAGATGAGATTGAGTTCGGGCGCTTGCACAAGTCCCCCGATTATCCATTATCCATCAAGCTGGCACTTTTCGCGAAACGTAATGGCCCGGCTCGACTTCCACCAGCGGGGGGCGGTCCAGCAGGTCGGCGCGGCGGATGACGGTGATGCCTTCTTCTTCGGCGCCCACAGGAACCGCGGCCCGCTCGTCGCCGGTGACTTTCGCTTTGTCAGCATCAGCGAACAGTTCGATCGGGCTGGGCACTTCGCCGGCCAGCATGATGCGCTGCTTGCGGCGATGCGGATCGGGCGTGGGGGCGGCACTGAGCAAGGCCTTGGTGTACGGGTGCAGCGGATTGCGATAGATCGTTTCGCGGTCGGCCAGTTCCACGATGCGACCGAGGTACATCACGGCCACGCGATCGCAGAAGTGCTCGACCACCGCCAGGTTGTGGGCGATGAACAAGAAGCTGAGCTTGAATTCGTCCTGCAAGTCATTGAGCAGGTTGAGCACCTGGCTCTGAATGGAAACGTCCAGGGCACTGATCGGCTCGTCGGCGACGATGAAGCGCGGCTCGAGGGCCAGAGCGCGGGCGATGCCGATGCGCTGGCGCTGGCCGCCGGAGAATTCATGCGGATAGCGGCGGGCGTGATCGGGTTGCAGGCCGACCTTTTTCAGCAGCGTCGCCACGCGGTCGGGCAGTTCGCTACCGGAAGCGAGGCGATGGACCTTGATCGGTTCGCCGATGATGTTGCCGACGGTCATGCGCGGATTGAGCGAGCCGACGGGGTCCTGGAAGATGATCTGCATCTGTCGGCGAAGCTTGCGCATCTGATCGCGGTTGGCAACCAGCACGTCCTGGCCGTCGAAGGTGACCGATCCTTCGGTGGCGGGAACCAGTCGCAGGATAGCGCGGCCGACGGTCGATTTGCCGCAGCCGGACTCTCCGACCAGTCCGAGCGTTTCGCCGTCGTTGATCTGGAAGCTGACACCGTCCACCGCCTTGACATAGCCGACGGTGCTTTTGAGCAGGCCGCGCTTGACGGGGAAGTAGGTCTTGAGGTTGCGGACTTGCAGCAGAGGCATGGTCACATCATAAACCATCGGAGGGCATAGACGAAGGCGGGGCCTTGGGAGCGGGCTGATTGGCGCGGATGGAACGGGCCCAGGGCAAGCGGCCGTCAAGGATCGGACGTTCAAACCAGCGATAGGACGCGGCAGCGGCCAGGAAGGTGAGGCTGACCGCCAGGAAGCTGAACAGAGTTGAAAGACCCGGTCGCGGGCGCCAGAGATCGAAGAGCATAAAGATGGGCATATGGTAGAGGTACAGGCCATAACTGATGCGACCGACGCCGCGCAGCCATTTCATTTCGAACAGTGCGGTCAGTTCGGGCGTCTTGCGCGAAAGCAGAAAAGCGAGCAGCCCGGCGGCGAAGAGGTTGCCGCGCAGCGTGTCCGCGGGCGTCTCCATGCCGATTGAAAAACAGTGTCCGAAGAAGATGATCGTCTCGCACAACACGATGGAACTGATCATGAGCGTGATGCCGAGCACCTGGCCGTAGCGGCGGCCGACGATGCGGTGCTGGTGATAGGCCAGGGCTGAGCCGGCCAGCAGTCCGACGATCTGGAACGGCGTCCAGGTGGCCAGGTTCGCCGGCACCCATTTCCCGGTGTTGACCACCAGGTGGACGTTGACCGCAATGTAGGACGCCACCGACAGCAGCGCCAGCAGGACTGCCGCACGCCATGACCAGGCCATCGGCAGCAGGGCAACGATCAGCGGCCAAAGCAGGTAGTAGTGCTCCTCGACGCAGAGCGTCCAGGTGTGATCGATGGGGAAATTGCTGACCCCCGAGAAGTTGTAGGTGTAGGTCGCGGCATAAAGCAGACCTTCATGATTGCGAAAGCAAAGCCAGAATAACAGCAGCATCAGATAAAACGGCGGAAAGATGCGCAGGACGCGACGCTTGTAGAAGCGACCCAGGCCCAGATGGTTCTGCTTGTTGTAAAGCAGGATGCGGGTGATCAGGAAACCGGAAAGGACGAAGAACACCTGCACGCCGAAACCCGAGGCCTGCAGGGCGGGAATGGCGGTCTGGAGTCGTAGATGTCCCCACAGCACCAGCAGAGCCGCGAACCCGCGCAACCCATCGAGCACGGGCAGGTGATCGCGCGAGACTGGGACTGCCGCGGAAGGCATGGCGGCAATTGTAGAAAAAAAGCCCACGACGAATGGCCGTGGGCTTCGAGGAGAGAACGCACTGTGTGGCAGCGCGGTCAGGATCAGGGAACCGTCTCGACCTGCGGCTGATCCTGTTGCTGTTCCTGCGGCTGCTGGGATTCGTCGCTTTCACCACTTCCGGGGGTTCCGTTGGCGGGGGCCTGGATGAGCCAGAAGCGCTCAGTCCACTGTTTGCCGCGACCATCCCAGATGGCGATGCGGACGCGGACGCCCTCGGCGGCATTGTGTTTGGCCAGCTCGGTCATCAGTTGATCGACGTCGGCCACGTCGGCGCCCATGACACGGGTGATCAACACGGGCCGGCCGACCTGCAAAGGCGCGGCCGCGGAGGCGCTGCGGATGCCCTGGATCAGCACGCCGGGGCGGAAGGTGGCGCCGATCTGTGTGGCCATGTCCTGCGTGAACGTGCCCACGTCCTCGATGCCGTAGCGGCGGAGCATGTCCATGGCCTGGCCGGTGGGCGTGTCCGATTCGCCCGGCTTCATTTCGCTGGGGCTTCCACCGCCGCCGGCAAGCTGGTCCGGGGACGGCAGTTTGCCGAGCTTGATCTCGACGTCCATGATCTGGCCCTTGCCCTCGTCGGACGGCCGGAACACGGTGACCTTGACAATGGTTTCGGGCGGGAACGCAGCGACGTAGCGGCGCAGCAGGTTGGTTGAATCCATGGTCTTGCCGTTGACGGCGGTGATGATGTCGCCGGGCTGGAGTTTGCCGGCCGCGGGACCGTCTTCACTGACGTTGTCCACCAACACGCCCTTGCCGTCGTAGCCGAAAGTCTTGGCCATCTCGGGCTTGAGGTCGTCGATGTACACGCCGAGGTAACCGCGGCTGACGGAGCCGGAGGCGATGATCTGATCGACGACATTGCGGATCATATCGACGGGGATGGCGAACCCGATGCCCATCCAGCCGGCCTCGTAGGGATTGCGACTGCGGGTGGCGATGGCGCTGTTCATGCCCACGACCTGGCCGCGGATGTTGGTCAACGGTCCGCCGGAGTTGCCGGGGTTGATGGCTGCATCGGTCTGGATGAAGTTCTCATATCCGCCCTGGCGCGAGAGGATGCCGATGTCGCGGCCCTTGGCGCTGACGATGCCCTGGCTCATGGAGAAGCTGAATCCGAATGGCGAACCGAAGGCGAAGACGATGTCGCCCGGCTCGACCTGCTCGTCAGCCAGTTCCGCTGAGTGCAACTGGGGGCGCTTGACCTTGAGCACCGCGATATCGGTCAGTTCGTCACCGTTGATCAGTTCGGCGTCGTAGGTGCCGCCGTCGTGGAAGGTGACGCGGATCTCGTCGGCACCGGCCACGACGTGACGATTGGTGACGATGTGGCCCTGGTCATCGTAAACCCAGCCGGAGCCGTTGCCTTCGGGGCGGGCCGGATCATACTGGTCGTAGTCGGGGCCTTCGTCCGGTTGAGCCGGGGCCGGGGTTTGACGGGGCGATTCGAAGTCACGGAAGTAGTCTTCAAAGGGCGTGCCTTCGAATGGATTGCGACCCATCGGCCCGCCCGAACGGGACTGGCGGCGGACCTTGTTGAGCACCTCGATGTGAACCACCGAAGGTTCGACCGCTTCGGCGACCTTGCGATAAGCGTCGGAAAGCTCAGCGAGGGTGGGGTTGTCGGTGAGGCTGTTGCGTGCCAGGACGATGTTGGCGTCCTGCTGGGCCCAGGCGATCTGCCGCATGACCTGCGGCCCCAGCCACATCGTCGCCAGCAGGGCCGCCATCAGCAACAGGGAAGGGCCGTACCATCGAATCCGATTCATAAGTCATTGCTCCTTATCATCTTGTGTGCTACCACACGGGTATTTGTCTGCCGGGGCAGCTCCATGATGATACGCCGGGGATTGGAATTAGTTCAGTCCACGTCGGTCGGCAGGGTCAAAACGAAGGAGGTGCCGCGGCCGGGCTCGCTGTGGACGGTAAGGGTTCCGCCGTGCTCCTCGGCGATGCGGCGGCTGGTGGGCAGTCCCAGGCCGGTGCCCCCGGGCTTGGTCGAGTAGTAGGGCTCGAACACACGATCCACCACTTGCGGGGTCATGCCGGGCCCGGTGTCGGTGACGGTGATACGGACGGCCGGTGCATTGGCCGGCTTCACCGCTTCGGTGCGGATCATCAGCTCATCGCAGCCGCCGTGGGGCGACTTTTTGTCCCGTGCGGCGGCCATGGCCTGCGTGGCGTTGATCAGCAGGTTGAGCAGGGCCTGCTTGATCAGGTTGCCGTCAAGCGTGGCGTTGAGCGGACCTGCGGCCAGTTGCGTGCGCAGACGAGCGCCAGCCTCGGCTGCCTGCGGCTCAAAGAAGTCGATCAACTCGTCCACCAGGCGATTGACGTCCAACGGTTCGCGGTCCAGCGGCATGCGCCCGGCATAACGCAGGAAGTCCTCGAGAATCTCGCGCAGGCGCTGTGTCTCACGGCGAAGTGAATCGCCACGTCGCTGCATGCGCCCGACCCCCGGAAGGTCTTCAGATAGTTGCGATAAGTCCTCCTGGAGCAGTTGCACGTTCAGGCCAATGGTGGACAGGGGGTTTTTGATTTCGTGGGCCAGGCCGCCGGTCATGGAGCCTAGGGCAGCGAGGCGTTCAGCCGCGCGGGCGCGGGCTTCCAGTTGGCGCACGCGGCGCTCGGTGCGGCGAGCCCAGACCAGCGCCAGGGGAATCGCCAGGGCCACGCCTAACGACAATCCGATGAACAGCTCCCACATCATGTTCGTGATTGCTGATGTCTGATTGCTGATTGCTGATGTCAAACACCTGTTGTCAATGATCAGTCCTACATCAGCAATCAGCAATCAAACATCAGACATCCTATTTTCCAGGTCTTGGCTGCGCTTAGCCCTCAGCCTGGGGCGCTTGCATGCGGGTGCGGGGGTGTTCGTAGTAGGGCTCGGGGATGGGATGGCCCACGCGATCGTCCCAGGATTCACGGTCCAGGCGCTGGGTGATGATGCTGACAGCTTCGTCCACGTCGTCGGTGATGCGGAACAGGTCCAGGTCGGTCGCCTCGATGGTCTTGTATTGCTCGACCATGGTGTGGCGGAACCAATCGACCAGGCCGGTCCAGAAATCGCGGCCGATGCAGATGACGGGGAAGGGATTGATCTTGAGCGTCTGGATGAGCGTGACGGATTCGAAGAACTCATCCATGGTGCCGAAGCCGCCGGGGAAGCAGATGAAGCCGCAGGCGTACTTGACGAACATGACCTTGCGCACGAAGAAGTAGCGGAACTTCATTTCGTGGGTCTGGTAGGGATTGGGCTTCTGCTCCATGGGCAGATCGATGTTGAGCCCGATGCTCATGCCCTTGGCTTCGAAGGCGCCGCGGTTGGCAGCCTCCATGATGCCGGGCCCGCCGCCGGTGATGACCGCCAGATCGTTCTCCGCGATCAGCCGGCCGCACTCGACAGCCCGCTTGTAGTAGCGTTCATTGGAAGGCGTGCGAGCCGAGCCGAAGACCGAGACCGCGGGACCGACTTCGCTCATCACCTCGAAGCCGTCCACAAACTCCGAGAGAATGCGGAACAGCCGCCAGGTTTCCTTGCCCAGCTGTGAGTTCTGATCGGACATGGCCTCATCCACCCTATAGCCCGGCCATGCTGGTCGGGTCATCCCGTAACGCGGCGCCGCCCACTGGACCAAGACCCGGCCAGGATGGCCGGGCTATATGGTTCAACCCTTGGCCAGGGCGACGAGTTTGTCGAAGGTCACCGGATCGGCGATGGCGATCTCCGAGAGCATCTTGCGGTTCAGGTCGATGTTGGCAGCCTTGAGCCCGGCTATCAGGGCGCTGTAGCGCGTGCCGCGGGCCCGGCAGGCGGCGGTGATGCGGGCGATCCACAGGCGGCGATAGTCGCGCTTGACCAGGCGGCGGTGGGCGTACTGATAAACGCCGGCCCGGACGACCGCCTCCTTGACCTTGCGCCACTGCGTGCGGCGAGCGCCGCGATTGCCTTTGGCTTTCTTGAACCAGCGGGTCTTGGCCTGACGCCGAGCGGCGCCTTTGCGGGCACGAGGCATGGGAAAACTCCCGTATTGGGCGTGAACGGGGAAGGCGGTGGGGGAAAAGGTCGCCTTGCTTGGTTCCCGGCACGCAAGTTAATGGCTGATGTCTGATTGCTGATCTCTGACGTGAAAAGGCAAGCGATCCGGGGCCTTAACGTCAGCAATCAGCAATCAGACATCAGAGATCCTCATCCGGCCTTCAGCCGGCGGTGCAACATGCGCTCGAAGCGCTTGATGTCGTCACCTTTGACGTAGTGATCCTCACGGATCAGGCGGATCTTGTCGCCGTTCTTGTTGCTCTTGAGGTGGCCGGTCGAGGACTTCTTGGTCTTGACCTTGCCGGTGGCAGTGACTTTGATCCGTTTGAGCAGGCCTTTATGACTCTTGAGCTTGGGCATAGCGGTCCCTTTTCAGCGAGTCGGGCATTGTAATCGGTCGGCCAGAGTGGAGCAAGGCCGGGAAACAGGCAGACAAGGGGACAAGGAGACAAGGAGACAAGGAGATGGCGCGCAGGGCGCCTGGGGCTACGATCCCCTTGTCTCCTTGTCCCCTTGTCTCCGCTGCCCCCACCCCCCACTGGACTACCCCCCCTGAACGCGGTACCTTGGGCAGTCCGAAAAACGAGGGAAAACCATGAAAGTCATCTGCGATCGCGGCGCGTTGCTCGAATCTCTGAATCTGGTCGGTGGGGTGGTCGCAGCCAGGACGCCCAAACCGGCGTTGCAGTGCGTCAAAATCACCGCGGCTGAAGCACAGTTGACCCTGGCCGGGACCGACACCGAGGTGGCCCTGCGCCTGACCAGCCCGCGGGTGGACGTGCAGGAGCCCGGGGAGGCCCTGGTACCGGCTGAGAAGCTGCGCCAGATCGTCAGCGAATCGCAGGATCCCACGCTTACCATCGAAACCGAGGGTGACGTAACCCACGTGGTCGCTGCTGACTCGAAGTTCAAAGTCTTCGGCCAGCCGGTGGGCGATTTCCCGCCCATCCCCGAGATCAAGGGCGAAGCGGACTTTGAAGTCCCGGCCGGTGAACTGCACCGCATCATCGCCATGACGCTGTTCGCCACCGCGCGGGAGAACTCGCGTTACGCCATCAACGGCGTGCTCATCGAGCGCGACAGCAACAAGCTGACCGTGGTCGCCACCGACGGCCACCGCCTGGCCATGGCCAAGGGTTCATGCAAAGCCAAAAAGGGCGAAGCCCGCAACGCCATCGTGCCCAGCAAGGCCCTCAACCTGTTGCTGCGACTGTTCAGCGATGCCGAGCAGGTGGTGATGGTGCAGATCGCCGAGAACCAGATCCACTTCAGCACCGAAGCCGCGGTGCTCACCAGCAACCTGGTGGAAGGCAATTTCCCGCCCTACAAGGACGTGATCCCCAAGGACGGCGACAAGAAGGCGACGCTGGCTACCGATGTGTTCATCAGCGGTGTCCGCCGCGCCGCGTTGCTGACCAACGAGGAATCCAAAGGCGTGCGCATGGCGTTCGGCAAGAGCGGCCTGGTGCTGTCCAGCCGTGCCCCGGAGATGGGCGAAGCGGAAGTCCGCGTCGAGTTGGCTGACTACAGCGGCGACGAGCTGGAGATCGGCTTCAACCCCGGCTACCTGCTGGACGCCCTGAAGGTGGTGGACGCCAACGACGTGCTGCTGGAGATGAAGGCAGCCAATAAGCCCGGCGTGCTGCGGAGCGGGAGCAATTTCCTGTACGTGGTGATGCCTGTGAATTTGCAGTAAAAGTCTGGTTTCGGGTTTCGGGTATCGGGATTCGGGTCTAGAATGGATCCGTGGCTGTGATGCCTTACGAAACCCGAAACCCGATACCCGAACCCCGATCCCCGATTCCCATGCCTTTTTCCTGGACCGATTTCGAAGACATCGCCTTGGCCCTGATCGAGGCTTATCCCGATCTGGACCCGTTGGATGTAAACTTCACGGATCTGCGTCAGATGGTGCGCGACTTGGACGGATTCGAGCCTGTGCCTGGCCAGAAACCCAACGAGCAGATTCTGGAGGCCATTCAGGTGGCCTGGCAGGAGGAAAAAGACGATCTGGACGATCAAGAAACAGGCCCCCGGAAGTTCCCCGCGGATGACGAAGAGGATGAAGGCCTGGATTATGAGCCGACCAATCCCTACCGCACGTAGGTCTGAGAGTCGGACAGCAGGGGACAGGTGACGTTGCCATGAGCACAGCGGATTCCATCATTGCCGCTTTGCCCGAGCCGACCGAAGCTCTGCGCCATCCGCCCCGCATCGATCTGCCTCCGCTGCCCCCCGGAAGCGCCCCCGGAAGTGGAAACAGAAGCGCCAACACAGCCGCTGGCAGCAGCGCCCCCGCTGCCGCGATTAATAATCAAAAATCTTCAATCAAAACTCAAAAATTAAAAACGCCTTTCTTCGCCCGCCAGATGCAGAAGATGGAAGAGGCGATCAGCAGGTTGTCAACCCGCAACAACTTCTGGCATCGCGTCTGCTCCTGGATCTGGCTGCCGCTGGCGTTCCGCTCCGGCATCACCTTCCACAAGGGCAGCGAGAGCACTTTCAGCGCCGTGCTGCCGTTCCGCCGCTTCAACCGCAACTGGTACAACGCCATGGCCGGCGGCGCCCTGCTGGGCAACGCCGAAGTGGCCGGGGGCATGTTCGTGTTCGAGAAGTGCGGCGGCAACTACACCGTGGTCTGCAAGCAGTTGGGCTACAAGTTCCTCGTGCCCTGTCACGGCCCGGCGGTCTATCGCATCGAGCCGCGGGAGGACCTGGCAGCCCTGGTCAAACAGGGTGGTGAGTTCAACATCACCGTGGATATGACCGTGGTGCAGATGGTGCAGGCCAAGGGCCAGCGCGAGCGCCGCGTGGGCATCTGCACCGCCACCTTCCACGTGACGCCCAAGCAACTGGTGCGCCAGCGCGCCCGCCGCCGCATGGCCCGCAATCTGCCCAGGTGAAAGACGGATTGGCCACGAAGGCACGAAGATCACAAAGAAGAATCAGGGTTTGACTCTGACCCCCCTCTCCCCTCGGGAGAGGGCTGGGGTGAGGGCCGAACGCCTGCGCGTTGCATCAATTTCTCTTCGTGTCCTTCGCGCCTTCGTGGCGCATGGATCGGTTTCAGTGTCCGCCGCAGCCGCAGCCGCTGGGCGCCGGGCGCTTTTGCGCTTTTGTCAGCAGCGACACCTTGTCGCGGATCGTCTGCGCGAACTGCGGCACGTGCAGCACGTCGCATTCCGTGCCCAGGATGTAGGGCTGACCCGTGACCGCCATCTTCGAGCGCAGCTCATCGATCATCGCCTGCACCTGTGCCACCGGCAGGTCCTGGTCGCTGTAGAAACGCTTGCTGGGCAGATTGCCGTAAAGCACCACGTCATCGGGCACCAGTCTGGCGTCCTCCCACAACTTCCGGGGGCTGCCCAGGCTCAGCACGGCCGGGTGAATGTCGTGGCCCAGTCGGCGGACGATCTGGTCGCACAGTTCGCCGCAGTCGTGCAGCAGCATATCGACCTGCGCTTCCCTGAGCAGTTCCGCCAGCATGTGCAGCGGCTGCATCACGCAGCGGTCCAGCGCGTCGGGACGGTCGGCGGGGTGGTCGGCCATCTGCCTGGGTGAGAGGAACACCACGTTGGCGGCCGGCTCGCAGATGAACATCGCCCTGGCACCGGCTGCGATCTGCCGCCGCACGTACGTCAGCACCACCCGCCGCGACAGATCCATCACCGACAGCAGCAGCGCTACCTCCGGATCGTCCTCGGCCATGGCGCCCGCGGCCAGGCTGTACACCGGCATGATCGGGTCGGCCAGCAGCTTCACCGTCAGCGAGAACGGCCCGATGCACATGCCGATCGGCAACAGCTCCGTGTGCTCGGCCACGTATCGGATCGCCTGCTCGGTAGCCCACATGCGCGGCGTCGGCGACTCGATCAGGTAGCGATCCGCGGCCGCGATCCGCTCGACGCTCAACGGCTGGCTGATCATCATCGTCTCGATGTCCATCTCCGCCATGCCCAGGGCTCGGCCGATGGCCTGCTTCTCGATGCGCAGGTCCATCAGCGGCACGGCCAGCATCGTCCCGTAGCGCGCGGCGGCGGCGGCGGTCAGCTTGCCCAACCGATCACCGTCCAGCAGCACCGCTTCCGCGTCCGGCTGCTCGTGCAGCAGCAGGTCCGTGCCGATGGGCATGGCCAGACCTGATCGGGCCAGATCGAGAAATAGCTGACGACTCATACGAAGGTTCCTTGGAATGCCGGTGGGTGATTTCCCCGGTCGGGGTGGACGGTCCAATCATCCTATCGTGGGTTTGTCATTGCCGGAACAGTCGCTGATGCCAAAAACCAAATGATGCAAAAAAAGGACTCAATAATGCATCGGGCGTGCCGGTTCGGCGGCTGCGGGACCGGCGTGCGGGCTTGCGGTGCGGGCTTCGCGTAAACTCTTGCCATGCGCTTGGTTCGCAGCTTTGTCTGGGCCTGCTACCTCGGTTCGTCGTGGACCTGGGTCATCGGCATGCTGCTGCCGGTGCTGCTGCTGCGCGATTACGGCCCGGCCGGCTGGCTGGTGTTTGCGATTCCCAACGTGCTGGGGGCCGCGGCGTTCGGATTCGTGCTCAACCGCCAGCGCAGTGCCGTGCTCAGCGTGCGTCATGCCGTGGCCTGTCTGGGTTTCTCGCGCGTCACCGTGGCCTTCCAGATCATCGTTCTGCCCTGGGCGCTGGTGGAACTGCTGTGCTGGCCGCTGCCGCTCGCGGTCGGTTGCATGCTCGCGGCTTATGCCCTGTTCATGCTGCTGGTGCGGGCGCGTTCCTGGCTGGGGGCGGCCGCATTGGCGGTCAGCTTCATTTCGCTGGCGGCTTTCGCATGGTTCGCTTTCCATGCCGACGCCTGGGTCGATGTCTGGCGCTCGCCCATGCTCGAACCGCGCCTGGGCCGCATGGGACTGTACGCGTTTATCCCGGCCGCTGCGTTCGGTTTTCTACTCTGTCCATATTTGGACCTTACCTTCCACTACGCCTGCCAGAACGCGCCGCATCCGCGCCTGGCGTTCGTGCTGGGGTTCGTGGTCATCTTCGCGGCCATGATCGTGTTCTCGCTGGCGTATGCCGGGCTGGGCGCCATCGCTTTGCGTGATGGCATCAGTCCGCTGGATCATGGCCTCGTGCGCTGGGTCATCGGCGGACACGTCATCATGCAATCCGCCTTCACCGCCGCCCTGCACCTGGAGCGCGTGCAGCAGATCGAACAGGTGCCGCTGGGACGCATCGTGCTGCCGCTGCCGCTGTTTCTGCTGATCGGACTGCTGCTGCTGATGCACTATCCGCAGAAGCTCGAAGGTTTCGACATGAACGTGTCGCAGATGGTCTATCGCGTGCTGCTGATGCTCTACGGCACGTTTTTCCCAGCCTACGTGCTGATGATGATGATCCCCACGCGGCGGCCTGTGCAGTATAAGCCGCGCCTGCGCACGTACCTGTTCGCGGTGGGCATGAGCCTGCCCATGGCATTCATCGCCTTCGTGGAAGGTCACGCCCTGTATGTCATCGGCGTGCTGGCGGTGCTGGCCATCGCGCGGCTGGTCGTCGAGACGCTGCCCGAGGAAGTAGACGCTGATGATGGAAATTGCCCGTTCACAAGGAGCTGACCGTGATCATTGGCATTCCCCGTGAAGTCAAAAGTCACGAGTATCGCATTGCCATGCTGCCGGTAGGCGTGGAGCTGCTGGTGCGGGCGGGCCATCGCGTGTTGGTGCAGCACGAAGCCGGGCGCGGCAGCGGTTACGAGGATGAGCAGTATCGCGCCGCCGGGGCTGAAATTCTCGACGACCCGCGGAAGTTGTTCGAGGCTGCCGATCTGATCGTGAAAGTGAAGGAGCCGCAGCCGGTGGAAATCGCCATGTTGCGCCCGGGGCAGGTGGTATTCACTTATTTCCACTTCGCCGCATCGCGTGTGCTGACGGAAAGCTGTCTGAAGGCCCGCATCACGGCGGTGGCCTACGAAACGCTGACCGACCAGCAGGGAACACTGCCGCTGCTGACGCCGATGAGCGAGGTGGCCGGTCGCATGAGCGTGCAGGAAGGCGCCAAATATCTTGAAAAACCCATGATGGGCCGGGGCATTCTGCTGGGCGGCGTGGCGGGCGTGGAGCCGGGCAACGTGCTGATCCTGGGCGCGGGCGTGGTCGGCGCCAACGCAGCCCGCATGGCGGCCGGCCTTGGCGCCAACGTGGTCATCATGGACATCAACCTCGATCGCCTGCGCCACCTGGCAGCGGTGATGCCGTCCAACGTACACACGGTCTATTGCGATCCTCATGCCGTGCGCGAGCATGCCGCGATGGCGGACCTGGTGATCGGCGCGGTGCTGATTCCCGGGGCCCGCACGCCGGTGCTCATCGATCGCGACACGCTTAAGATCATGAAGAACGGCTCGGTCATCGTGGACGTGGGCGTCGATCAGGGCGGCTGCGTCGAGACGATCAAGCCCACCACGCACGAAAATCCCACCTACGTCGTCGAAGGCGTTGTGCATTACGGCGTCACCAATATGCCCGGCGCCGTCGGCCGCACCAGCACGCAGGCCCTCTGCCACGCCACGCAACCCTACGTGCTGAAGCTGGCGTCCCACAAGCTGGATCAACTGCTGACCGATGATCCCGTCTTCCGCAGCGCCCTGAACATGCGCGACGGCAAGCTGACCAACCGGGCCGTGGCTGAAGCATGGAACATGACCGACCGGTTGGAGGGGAAATTCGAATGACGAAATAATGTCCGAATGCCGAATGCGCCAAGTTTCGTCATTCGAGCATTTGTGTATTCGTCATTGATTTGTCATTCGAATTGAGTCATTCGAATTTCCCGCGCTGGCGGGCAGGATGGGTTCGTACTCGTGCTCCGGCGGATAGGGCGCGGGCCGTGGATCGCGGTGGGGCGGCATGTTGTAGATGCGGTTGCTGATCAGCCTGTCGCGCGGATCGGATACGATGGCTGCGGTTTCACTGGCTCGCAGATCGACGAAACCATTCAGCGCCACACGCGGGTCCAACACCCAGGCGCCGCCGGCGTCAATGTAGCCCCAGCCGGCATCGATCTTCACCGCGGCCAGATCGCGCAGGAACGGCCGGGCCTCGGCGTACTGCGGCTCGATCTGCTCGCGCCCGCCGGCATCGACGTATCCCCACAAGCCGTCGCGCCGCACCAGGGCCAGCGTCTGATCGAAATCGTCGGCAGCTTCGTAGCGCGGCTGCACAATGATCTGGCCCCGCCGGTCGATGTAGCCCCATTTACCATCGAGGCGCACCGCCGCCTTGCCGTTGATGAAGTCGCGGGCGGCTTCGAACGTCGGTGGAATCTGCGGCTTCATCCGCTGATCGAGGTAACCCCATTTTTCGCCTATGCGCACTTTCGCCAGGCCGTCGTAGAAATCACCCAGTTCCGCCAGTTCGCCGCGGTCATCACGCAGGGCCCAGCGGCCGCGCTGATCGATGTAACCCCGCGCGCCGCTGCTGCCGTTCTCATCCGGCAGGCGCACGGACGCGAATCCATTGTGAAAGGAGCGCACCTGGGCGTAGGTCAACGGGATCACCAACTGCCCGCGCACGTCGAGGAAACCGCAGCGCCCCCTAACCATCACCGCAGCCAGACCTTCGCTGAAACGCAGGGCACCGTCCAATTCCGGCTTGGCGACCCACTGGCCTCGCCGGTCGATGATTCCGAAATGCTCGCCGTCGCTCACCACCGCGAAGCCTTCACAGAAGCGATCCGCGTAACGCCAGGACTGATCGAGAAACAGTGAACCGTTGCCCTTGATAAAACCGGTGCGACCTGCATCCACCACGCGACAGATGCCGTCGTAGGAATAGTCTGTCCAGTCGTAGCGCGGCTCGGCCAACAGTTGTCCCCGGCGATTCATCAGGCCCCAGTAGTTGTTCACGTTCACCGGATACAGTTCATCGCTCGGCTGTGGATCGACCAGCTTGAGGTACTCGCCGCCCACCTCGCCCTGCCAGGGCTGCCGCGCAGCCGGCGGCTTCTGCGTGATCTGACCGGTCAGCAGCAGGCACAGGATGGCCGCAGAGGACGGGAGCATGATGGACGATTATAGCCGGGGGAGAAACTTGAATGACGAAATTCGAATGACGAATTAATGTCCGAATGACGAATGACGAAACTCCTCATGGCGACGTCAGCCGACAACATATCGTCATTCGAATTTCGTCATTCGAGTTTCCGCGGCTTCAGCGGCGGATATGATGAGCCCATGACCGCCGCCGCGCGCCGACGTCGATACCTGGGCTGGTGGACGCTGGGCCTGCTGCTGATGCTCAGCGCGGCCGTGCCCGCGGCATACAAGCTGCGGCCGCACTGGCAACGCTGGCGGGCGGTGCATGCACTCGACGGCGACGATACAGCCGCGCGACTGCGGGCGCTGCAATACCTGGCCGGCCATGCCCTCAGCGATCAGCGCACCATACGCAGCCTGGTCGTACGGTTGCACGTGGAAGAGGACGATCGCTTCGCTGAGCTTGCGGCCGGCCTGGACGGGGCGGGGTTGTGGCGGCGGGACGTGGTGGGGGATGATCCCTATCTGCGCCGCATCGGGCTGCGGGCACGCAGCACTTCGCCCGAGGCCCGCATCAGCGCCGCTCAGGCGTTGGCCGATCTGCCCGATCTGGCTGATGATCCGCAGCTTGGGCAATGGCTGATCGAGTTGGCCACTGATGACGATGATGAGGTGCGCTACAATGCCCTGGTGAGTCTGGCGATGATTGCCGGCACTGCGGCGCGGCCGGAGGTTTACGGCGATGCCCTGGATCAATTGTGCGACGATGAGCAGACGACCATCGCCGAGCACGCCCGTGTCATCCGCAATCTGCTGCAGAACAAGCCGCCGCCCGCGCCGCCGGTTGTGCCGATATTGCAAATTTCGCGCGAGGATCTTTATGCCGTGCTGTCCTCGTCGGACTCCCCGGCCCGGGACGTGGCGTGCGTGCTGGCGCTGGATCTGTTGGATGAATCGCAGTTGAAGCAACTGGTTCACGAGCTGATCGTCGATCTGGATGATGATGGGAAGATGTCGGGGGCGATTCTGTCGGGATTGACCGGCTACGATCAGAAGTTGCTTTTCGCGCGCGAGTCGGTCGAGGATGTGTATACGGTGCGCGTGGTGCAGCGATTGGGATTGTGGATGGGCGGATGGGGCGTGCCGATCGATCCGCAGGCGCTGTTGCTGCGGGGCGATCTGCCGCGGACGACGATACTGCTGGCGATGTTGTTCAAAGGGGAATATTCGGCCCTGGATGAACTGTTGAATCCGCGGGGAGTTGTGCCGGCGGACCTGGCGGACCTGCTGGTCCGGCGGCAATGGTGGCGCGTGGCGGGCCGTTTTCTGCCGCAGGATGCGCCGCAGATCGACATGACCGCCGATCCGCAGGAGGTTGATCGACAGATTGAAATGCTGCGCGATTGGTGCCTGGTGAATCGGTATCGCAATATGAACAAGGAGCCTGCAAGTGAATAAACCAGCCAATACACAGCACCCGGTGCACGAGTTGATCCGCAATCGCTGGAGCCCGCGGGCGTTCTCCGATCGTCCGGTTCCCCCCGAGTTGCTTCAACAGGTGTTCGAAGCGGCGCGCTGGGCAGCCTCCAGCTTCAACGAGCAACCGTGGTCGTACATCGTGGCGACCAGAGACAACCCGCAAGAGCACGGCCTGGCCCTCAGTTGCCTGGTGGAAGCCAATCAGCAGTGGGCCAAACACGCCCCGGTGCTGATCCTGACCGTCGTGAGAAAAACGTTTGCAAAAAACGGCAAACCCAACCGCTGCCGCGAGCATGACCTTGGACTGGCCGATGGCAATATCTGCATTCAGGCCACCGCGCTGGGGCTGATGGTGCATCAGATGGCAGGCGTCAACCTGGAGCAGGTCCGCCACACGTATCAGATACCCGACACGCACGAGCCATTCAGCGCCATCGCCATCGGCTATCCCGGCGGCGAAGCGGAGATCGCGCGACTGCCCGAGCAATTTCAGGAAGGCGAAACCGCGCCGCGCACACGCAAACCGCTGGATCAATTCGTATTCAGCAGGCGTTTCGGCAGCAAGGCGAACCTGGTCGGGTGAACAGGCCCAGCGGAATGGGGTCAGAGTAACCGGTCAACTCCGTTCCTGTTTCACGCCAGAAAGCTGCCCGTCCAGTGCTGCTCTGGACCCGTAACAGCCGTCGGCTACCGGATCAGTGGAAGTATAGCCCGGAATCGTTCGGTTCCCGCCTCGTGCAGCAACTCCAGCAGGGCCGACTCGGCGGTCGTGGGCAAGATGCCCGCCTGCATCATGCGATCTACAGCGGCCGTTTGATCTATCGCGCGTCTTGATCCGATTGCATCGAGCGCTACCGCGGTGGTTAATCCGGCATCGGCCAAGTCCAGGCAAGTTTGCAGCACACACACGTGCGCCTCGATCCCACAGACCACCACGCAGGACGCGCCGCAATCAGCAAGCGCTTGCTGCACGGGTTCGATGCAACCACTGAACCGCAGTTTCTCAAACACCGTCGCCCCATGCAGCTTCGCCGCCAGCGGTGGCACGGTGAGGCCAAGTCCCTTGCGATACTGCTCGGTCACAATGATTGGACGGTTCAGCATGACGAAGCCGTTGATCAACACGCCGGTGCGATCCAGCAACGCCTGGGCGTTGTGCATGTGCGGCCATAGTTTCTCCTGCACATCCACAACCAGCAGCGCTGACTGTTCCATGCTTAGGCGAGGGATCGGCATGGCCAAGAGACTATCGTGCCTGACCCTTGCGGTCCATCGGGCCGGCTCGTGGCTGGTTCACCAGACGCGGCTATTGCGCTGAGGTTGAGCTATGGTGCCATCCGGCCAGTGATACAAGAAGCGTTAAAAATGCGAGTGCTTGATGTGATCAAAAAACGTGTTACCCGAGCGGCGGCGGCTCAGCACCAGTGCGGTCGTCGGCAGCACGAGCAGCATCGCGGCCGGTTCTGGGATGATTGTCACCATGCCATTGACGTACAGGGTGGAGGTGTCCCAACTCAGCCCGTCGGGCAGTGACGGCAGTATGAGGTGATCGAACGGATCAGCAACGTAAGCGACACCATTGAGCAGTTCGAAACTTTCTCCCAAAGCAAGCGACAGGCTGGCGTCTGGCGCGAACTGGAGATCCCCATCAAGGACGAGACTGGAGGTGTTACCCACGTTGAAAGGCTTCAGCCCGTCGAGGACGAGCGTGCCACCGTGCATGATGAACTGATCGTAAACCCACAGCCGGCCCTGCCCGCGGATGTACATCTTGCGTCCATCGAGGTCAACCTTCTTCTTGAATTGCAGCACAGATGAATCAGCAATGAAGGCGTCCACGTCGCTGTTGAGCAGGACGGGGACGATGACCGTGTGTTGGCCCTGCTGCACATCCAGGAGGCCGTGGCCATTGGAGGCGGTGAGGGTGATGTTGCCGGTGCCGACGATGCTGTATTTCCTGGCGCTGCGGAAGCGCAGACCTTTCATGGTGAAAGACTGGTTCATGCTGATGGCGGTGTCCGCGGCGACGGCGGAGCCGAAGTTGGCGACTTCATCGTTTGTGTCGGGCCGGCACCAGTAGTACCAGTTGTCCGCATCGAACCAGTCGCCCGTGCTGGAAGCCTGCCAGGTTCGTTCGCCGGACGCTGCCTGCTGGATGGCCAGTTGCGAACTGAACGCCACGGGCGATGAGACGACCGTTTCGATGAAGTTGCCCAGGGTATCGAAGCGCAGGATGCGCCCGCCTTGTTCGCGGATGTACACATCGCCGTTGGCAGCCTGGCCTACGCCGTCAGGTTGGTTCAGCGCCGAGCCTGCGAAAGTGGTGCCCAGAGTGAATTTGCCCAATGGCGCATCTTCGTGTTGCGTCGTCTCGAAGCGCAGCACCTGGTTGCCGGCAGTATCCACCATCAGGTATTGATCGGGCGAGGCAGTGCGGAAGTGATCGATGACGTGGAAGGTGATGAGGTTGGAGTCGTGGCCGCGGGGCGGTGGGTTTTCGCCGGGGATAGCAATGGCGGTGCGGGAAGCGACCGCCATGTCGTCGCCATCGATGGCGAAGTTGAAGTACTGGAATCCTTCGCCGAACTCGCCATCGACGTTAGGAGTGAACAGGAAAATTTTCTCCATGTCCCAGTTGACCAGGTCTTTGGAAGAGAACATGGCCGCGGTGGTGCGGGTGAGCCCTGAGCCGGTGATGCCCTCGTGGACTGGCAGCACGGGATTGTCGAGCACGTAGAACTTCTCGGAAACCGGGTCATATTGTGCGGCGAACTTCTTGCCGGCCCCGGGCAGAGAGATGTGTTCGCTGCTGGGGGGGCTGCTGATGACCGCGGGGTTGGCCGTGGCGCGGATGAGGTAGGTGTAATCCTGATTGCCGACCACGGGCAGCATGACCACGCCGGTCTGCGGTGACGCCACGACCTGGGCCTCGCCGCTGCCGGCCGTGAGCGTGTTGGACAGCGTCCATGAACTGGCTAGCAGCAGGTTGGAATCGACCGGTGCAGACATCAGGCGGTTGTGCTCCGCAATCCAGATGCGGCCGTCATAGATGGTCGGTGTGTTGGCGGTGCCGCCGTAGTCGCCGTCGCGCAGAAATCCGCTGTTGGCATCGACGGGATTGGTCCAGGTGACGCCGTAGTCGGTGGATTTGCGGATGAGGATGTCGCCGTTGCTGCCGCCCTGGCGATCGCCCATGAGATAGAGGTCGCCGTTGTGTTCGAAGATGGTGCACCAGAAGGCGTCCATAACCGTGGATTGATAGGTCCAGGTCTGGCCTTTGTCGGTGGAACGGAAGACTTTGACGGTGTCTTCGTTGGTGCCGGAGCTGAAGTAATCATGGGAGACGATGTAGTCGCCGTTGGGCATGATGGTGATGGAGGGTGTGGCCAGGAACACGCGCGGCTCGGTGAACACGCGGGTGCCGTTGCCGTCGAAGTAGTAGGCGGGCGATTCCTCGTAGTTGATCACCACGCCGGGCACGACGGAGAAATCCTGAGCATCTGCGGGAAAGGACAGCGTCAGCAGGCACAGACACAGGCACAGACTGCCCACACAAGAAACGGAATAGCGCATGTTCGAGCACCTGTCAAAGCGACATTCAGTCGCGCCGACGGAACAGCACCCACACAACACCCACACTGATCAGTAACGCGCCGGCCGGTTCAGGAATGGTCACAGCCAGTTCAGCCAAGTCCGTAGCGATGTCGCCCCAGTGATCGCCGAGGACCTGAAGGTCGGCCAGGTTGACGATGCCATCGCCGGTGAAGTCGCCGGTGGTCCAGTCGGCGGAGGCGGATTGCCAGTTGTCGCCAAGAATCTGCAGATCGCTGAGGTTGACCACGCCGTCGAGGTTGGCGTCAGCGGCCACGGAGGCGACGATGGTGATGATGCCGTCGATAAAGAAGTTGTTGCCGGCCCATTTCAGGGCCGGGTCGAGCGTGGGCAGCACGAGGGCGTTGAAGAACTGGCCGCCGAAGTACTGCTGGCCGTCGATCAGGTCGAAGCTTTCGCCGAATTCCAGGGGCGTGTTTTCATCGGGGCGGAATTCGATGCCGCCGTCGAGCGTGTGCAGGCCGGTGCTGGCGGTGTTGAAGGTGATGGGGCTCAGGCCGTCGGTCACCAGCTTGCCGCCGTGCATGACCAGTCCCGCGTTGAAGGTCAGCTTGCCGGCCCCGCGCTTGACCAGTTCATTGCCGTTGAGATCGACCGTATCGCGGAAGCTCAGTTCGTCGGCCGCATCGTTGACGGTGACGTCGGTGGCGTCGTTGAGCGTGGTGTTGACGCGGATCCACTGGCTGCCATCGAGCACGTCGATGGAGCAGCGGCCGGAGTAGGCTTCCAGGGTCAGGGCGCCGTCGCCGTCGATGATGTAGCGCTGGCTGTTACGGAAACGCAGGCCCTTGACGGTGAAGTTTTCGCCGGCGTTGATGTAGGCATAGGTGGTGACGCCGGCGGCACTGCCGAAGACCGCGATCTCGTCGCTGGTGTCGGGCCGGCTCCAGTAGGTCCAGTTGTCCCAGTCGCGCCAGTTGCTGGCGCTGGTGTTGGTCCAGGAGCGTTCTCCGATAGGCATGGGATCGACCTGCAGCAGATGGCCGGGGCGGTTGAGTCCGCTGACGCTGGTGGCGATCTGGTTGGTGTCTTTGAGCTTGTAGATTTTGTTGTTGTCCCAGTCGGACCAGTAGGTCTGGCCGTCGATGACGACGATGCCAAGGGCCCGGCCGATGTTGGAGAGGTTGTACACCGTGTTGGCGCCGCCGCTGGTGCCCAGTTCGACGATGTTGGCGGCTCCGTCATCGCGGTAGGTGGCGATGAGCTTGTTCTGGAAC
Source organism: Phycisphaeraceae bacterium (assembly GCA_020849625.1). Classification (GTDB taxonomy): domain Bacteria; phylum Planctomycetota; class Phycisphaerae; order Phycisphaerales; family Phycisphaeraceae; genus JADLFV01. Next base: position 37,805 of record JADLFV010000097.1, on the reverse strand, counting down.
TGATCCCAGGTCAGACCCTCGGGCGAATTGCCGGAGTAGAGGTTGCCCAGGAACGCGCCGGTGGTGCCGTCGAAGCGGCGGAAAACGTCGCCTTCGCGGTCGGCCACGTAAAGGTTCCCGTCGTCGCCGAAGGCGATGGCGCGGGGGTTTTCCAGCGTGCCGCCGGTGAAGGTGGTGTCGATGAAGAGTGTGGTGGCGCCGCTGGCCGGATCGATGCGATAGATCTTGTCAGCAGGATTGGTGCCGAAGGCGACGGACATGTAGAGCATGCCGTCGGGCCCCATAGTCAGGCCCTCGGGCTGGCCGGTGAAGTTCACACCTTCTTTGGCCACGACGTTGAGGAAGTTGCCGGCCGAATCGAAGCGCAGGATGCGTCCGCCGTCGGTCTGCTCGCCGATGAACACGTCGCCGTCGTCATTCTTGGCCAGGCCCATGGGCTTGATGAGGGCGGCCCCGGCGAAGGTGTTGCCCAACTGGAACTTGCCCACGGGCATCCACAGGTTGGTCTCGGTCAACTCGTAGCGCATGACCTGGTTGTTGTTGGTGTCCGCGACCAGGGCTTGGGTGGGGCGGGTGGTGGCGTAGTTTTCGATGCGATGGAAGGTGAAGAAGTTGGCATCGTGGAAGCGGATGGCCCCGCCCAAGCCGTCGGGATAGGCGGTGCGCGAGGCAGCGATCAGGTCGTCGCCATCGAACTGCCAGTCCACGTACTGAAAACCGATGTTGTCCTGATCCGAAAGGTCCTGCACCACGATTCGCTCGACGTCCCAGTTGCGCATGTCGCGCGACTGCACCAGGGCGAGGATGTCACGGTGCGAGCTGGGCAGGATGGTGACATCGGTGTTGTAAGGCGTGATGATATTGGCCAGGGACCAGTAGCGGTCGCTGACCGGGTCGTAGCGGATGGTGAACTTCTTGGCCCCGCCGTTGAAGTCAATGATGTCACCCCCGGAATCGAAAGTGATGGTCGTTGGGTTCTGCACGCGCATGATGGCGGCCACTTCATCATCGCCGCGCGGAACACCCACGCGCATGATGTTGACCAGTTGACCGTTGCGATCGATGACCACGTTGCCTTCGATCCAGTCTTCGAAATGGTTGTCGGGGAGCCAACTTTCCTGGTTGAGGATGCGATTGCTGAATGTCCAGTTGGCGGCATTGAGAAGGTCGGAGCCGATCGGAGCGCTCATCACGCCGGCACTCGATCCGCTGACACCACTGGCGCGCGTCTCGATGCTGCGCCACAGGCGACCGTTGTATTCGACCATCGCCACGGGCGCTGTATGGAAAGTGCTGCCAGGAATGTTTGAGATCATGCCCGTGGTGCTGGAGGTGGGGTTGGTCCAGGTAGAGCCGGCATCGGTGGACTTGCGGATGTAAAAGCCGGACCCGTTACGACCCATCAGGTACAGGTCGCCGTTATGCACATAGAGGTTGGCCCAGATCAGGTTGCTGACGGTGCTGACCTTGGTCCAGGTCAGGCCCTGATCGGTGGAGCGATAAACGTAGGTGGGGTTGGGCGTCGGCGCATTGTTGCCGGTGACGTCGTGAGCGGCGACGTAGTCGCCGTTGGGCATGATGACGATGGAGGGCGAGTTGTATTTGTAATCGTTGGAGGCGGCGATGTGGGCGATGACCACCCCCGGCACCTCGACGCCGTTGAATTCGGTGATCTGGGCCTGGGACAGGCCCGCAATCCATGCGAAGACCCAGCATAGTACAACAGCGTGCAAACCGAACGAATTTCGCGGCTTCATGTCTTGATCTCACTGTGGTGGGAGAGAGCGGATGACGGCTCAGGCTGACAGACACAACGCCCCCCGGGCCCATACGACCGCCAGGACTCCCGGTTGCGTCGAATCATTCCAAGGAGCGAAAAAATCACAAGCCAGGCGGCGACCCCCGGCTCGGGAACCACCCCCACCACGCGGTGGAAGGTGAAGAAGTTGGCGTCATGGTAATTGTGAGCCCCACCCAAACCGTCGGGATAGGCGGTGCGTGACACAGCCACGATGTCGTTGCCGTCGAATTGCCAATCGACATAGTGGAACCCGATGTGGTCCACGTCGGTCAAATCCTGGAGCACGATTCGCTCGACCGTCCAGTTCCTCAGGTCGTCACTGCGCAACAGGGCCAGCGTGTTGCGGATCCAGCGCGGGTAATCCCTGGCGATGTAATTGTCATCGTTAACGATGCTGGCCAGCGTCCAATAGGCGTCGCTGCCTTCGTGGTAGCGGATGGTGAACTTCTTGGCGCCGCCGGGCATGGGGACGATGTCGTGGGCGGCATCGAAGGTCAGGGTGGAAGTGTCCTGCACGCGGGCGATGGCAGCGACTTCGGGCTTGCCCCGCCCGACGTCCACCCGCAGCACGTTGACGACCTTCCCCTCACGATCCACCACGGCATTGCCTTCCAGCCAGCCCTGGAAACCGTTGCTCGGCAGCCAGGCGGTGTTGCTGGTCAGCAGGTTGGTGTGCGTCCAGTTGGCGGCATTGAGAAGATCGCTGTCCACCGGGGCGCTCATCACGGCGATGCGATGGTAGTAGGCCCATTCGCCGCTGCCGCCATTGTCTTCATACGCGCGCCAGATGCGGCCGTCGGCCACCACCACCGGCACCGGTGCGGTGTGATAGGCATAGCTGCTCGTCAGTGTCTTCAACAAACCCGTGGCCGCGCTGGTGGGCGTTGTCCAGGTCACCCCGCCGTCCGTGGAGCGGCGGATGACCAGGTTGCCCAGACTCTTGCTGGTGCCCAGGATATAAAGGTCGTGGTCGTGAAGGAACAGATTGGCCCAGGTCTGAAATGTGATGGTGCTGATCTGGTTCCAGCTCTGGCCGCGGTCCGTGGAGCGATAGACGCGGGTGTATGGATTGCCCGTGCCGGAGACGTTGTGCGAGGCGACATAATCACCGTTGGGCATGATAACGATGGAAGGCGACGCCAGGTAATGCCCGGTGGAGGCCGGGGAATGTGCGATCACGACGCCCGGCACTTCCACGCCATTGAACAGCGTGGTCTGGGCGAGGATGGATTGATCGACGGCGGCGAAAAGCAGCCCGACAACCGCCACAAGCGTGGGAGCGCGCCGGATCATGGTGATGGTGTTTGCTCGCTTTGGAATACGCCGGGGATGCGGTGGAAGGTGAGGAAGTTGGCGTTGTGATAGTTGTCAGCTTCGCCGCTGCCGTCGGGGTAAGCAGTGCGGCTGACAGCGATGATGTCGGCGCCGTCGGGCAGCCAGTCGAGGTATTGAAAGCCGATCTTCTTCACGTCGGACAGGTCCTGAATCACGATGCGATCCACAGCCCACTGCCGCAGGTCGCTCGACGACACCAGGGCGACGATGTTGCGAATGCGGGCGGGCATCATTTCAGGATTATGGTTCTGCTCGTTGATGAGATTGACCAGCGACCAGTATTTGCCCGAGCCCTCGTGGAAGCGGATGTTGAATTTCTTGGACCCGCCGTTGAAGGGGATCAAGTCGTTGACCGGGTCGAAGGTCAGGCTCTCTGTTCCGTGGACGCGGGCGATGGCGACCCACTCAGGTTGACCTTCACTGACCTGGACGCGGAGGACGTTGACGATGTTGCCGTCAGGATCGACCACGACGTTGCCTTCGAGCCAGCCGCCGAACCCGCTGTCAGGCAGCCAGTCGCTGTTGTGCGAAAGCGTGTTGGTGTGTGTCCAACTGTCAGCGTTGAGCAGATCGCTGTCGATCGCAGCGCTCATGACCACCGCCTGGTAGCCGTGCGGCCATTTTTCGCCGCCGCCGTGTTTTTCATAGGCACGCCAGATGCGGCCGGCGTGTATGACCACGGGCACGGAGGAGGTGTGGAAACCGAACGCATCGCCGGTGGATCGCAACCGGCCGGACTTGGAATCAGTCGGCTCAGTCCAGGTGATGCCGCCATCCGTGGAGCGACGGATGACCATGTCGCCGTGGTGCTTGGACGGGCCGAGGATGTAGAGCGCGCCGTCGAGAACGAAGAGGTTGGACCAGTGCTGACCACGGAGCGTGGCGGCAAGGGACCAGGTCTGACCGCGATCCGTGGAGCGATAGACCCGGCTGATGTTGTCGTCGGTCTCGGAGCCGCTGTCGCGCCCGAAAAGGTCGTGCGAGGCGACGTAGTCGCCGTTGGGCAGGATAGCGATGGAGGGTGAACCAATAAAGCATTTGATGGTCGGCGGCTCGTGGGCGATGACCACGCCGGGCACCGTCACGCCATTGAACAGCGTGGTCTGACCTTCGACAGTGAAGGGAATCGTCAGACCAAGCAGCGCGATGTGAAGGAACTGTGCAGGATTCATGGGTTTTGCTCTCCAGTCAATTGGTTGCGGTTTTCCTGGATCAGGGCCGTGGCGGACGGTTCGGGGATGACGTTTTCGAAGCGATAGAAATTGAAGAAGTTGGCGTTGTGATAGTCGGACGCGCCGCCTTCACCATCAGGGAACGCGGTGCGGGCCACGCCGATCATGTCGCGGCCGTCGAACTGCCAGTCCACGTAATGAAAGCCGATGTGGCGCACGTCGGACAGGTCCTTGAGCACGATCTTCTCGACCGTCCAGTGCTTCAGATTATCGCTGCGCAGCACAGCCAGCATGTTGCGAATCCATCGCGGCGGCAGAACAGGCGTGTAGTTTTGCTCGTTGACGATGTTGGCCAACGTCCAGTAGGCGTCGGTGCCTTCGTGGTAGCGGATGTTGAATTTCTTGGCCCCGCCGGGCATGGGGATGATGTCATTTTGCGGATCGAAGCTGATGCGTTCGGGCGACTGCATGCGTGCGATGGCTGCCACCTCGGGCTTGCCAAAGCCGACGTCCACGCGCAGCACGTTGACGACCTGATCGCTGCGATCGAGCACCGCATTGCCTTCCAGCCAGCCCAGAAAACCCTTGTAAGGAAGCCAGTCGGGATTGGGCGGCAGCATGTTGCTTTGCGTCCAGCTTGCAGCCTGGAGCAGATCGCTGTCAACCGGGGCGCTGATCATACCCGCCCGATACATCTCGGGCCATTTGCCCGGCGCGGCATTGTCTTCGACAGCTCGCCAGATGCGGCCGTGGGCGATGAGCATGGGCATCGGGCCGGTGTGAAAGCCTTTTTTGCCAGATTTGGTACGGATGATGCCGTCCTCCGCGCTGGTGGGCGTAGTCCATGTTTGGCCGCCATCGGTTGAGCGGCGGATGTACAGATCACCGTGCCCGTTGCTGGGCCCGATGATGTAAAGATCACCGCGATGGACGAAGAGGTTGGACCAGAACTGATTATGGATGGTGCTGATCTGAGTCCAGGTCAAGCCGCGATCGGTGGAGCGAAAGACGACGGTGTCGGGTGAGCCTTTTTTACCGGAAATATCGTGGGCCGCGACATAGGAGCAGTCGGGCAGAATGGCGATAGTGGGCGAAGCGTAATGGCGGCCGGTGGACTGCGGCACGTGATCGATGACGACGCCGGGAACCTCGACGCCGTTGAACAGCGTGGTCTGGCCTTCACCTGCGACTGCGAAGGTGACGCTGATCAAAGTGCTGAGAATGAGGCGTGACGCATTCATATTTAGCAAATCATCTTTCCATACAACGCATTCACCGGCGGCGCATCAGGAACACGCCCGCCATCGGCCCAAACACCATCGCCACAGTCGGCTCAGGAATGTCAGCGGTCAGCGCTGCAAAATCACCGACACTTGCATTCCAGTGATCGCCCAGCACTTGCAGGTCGGCCAGGTTCACCATGCGATCGCCGTTGAAGTCGGCATCGACCCAGTTGGCGGTGCTGCTCTGCCAGTGATCGCCGAGGATCTGCAGGTCGGAGAGATTGATCACGCCGTCTAGGTTGGCGTCGCCGGGCAGGGCGATGGTGACCGTCACCGAGTTGACGTAGTGCCTGACCGCCAATGCCGTGTCTTCATCGACGATGACGCCGTCGATGGCGTCGAACTCACCGGTCAGGATAGCCGCGCCCAGGATGTTGAAGGTGTCGCCATACTGCGGCGTGAAGCCGGGCGCCAACAGCAGGACCAGTGAGCCATCGAGGCTCAAATGACCCGCGACGTTCAACGAAGGAATGGTGGAGCCGGCCAGGGTGAAGCCCAGTGCGCCGTCGTTCATCAGCAGCGTGCCGGTGACGTTGATGGTGCCGGGGCCTGTGATGTAGAGCGTATGGCCGTTAAGATCAACCTGTCCGCTGAGGGTGAGGGTGCCGAAGCCGAGGGTGGCGTCGGTGTCTCTGTTGAGCAGGAGGTTGTTCTGGATTTCGTGCATGCCCAGTTGCACGTCGATGACGCCGTGGCCGATGTCAGCTTCAATAGTGAGGCTGCCCGTGCCGGCAATCGTGTAGGCGTTGGTGTTGCGGAAGCGCAGACCTTTGAGTGTCAGCGCCTTGTTCTGGGTGATGGTGCTGGCGGCATTGGCGGAGGTGCCGAAGAAAGCTACTTCATAGTTGGTGTCGGGTCGTCCCCAGTAGAACCAGTTGGTCAGTTCGCTCCAGTCAGCCGATCCGCTCATCAGCCAGGCCCGCTCGCCGGCCGGGGCCAAGGCCAGGTGCAGGAGTTGGCCGGGGCCGTCAAGCCTGCTGGAAACGCTGCTGACCTTCTGGTTCAGGCCCTTGAGTTTGTAAATGCGATCGTTGTTGTAGTCGGTCCAGTAGATATCGCCGTCGATGTCGATGATGCCCAGTGTCGGGCCGATGTCAGCCGGATCGTACAGCTTGCTGCTCGAACCATTGAGAGCCAGCAGGTGCAGGTCGGTGTCGCTGCCGTTGCGGGTGCTGGCTAGGAACTTCTGTTGCAACTGATCCCAGGTCAGCGCCTCCGGCTGGACAGCGGTGAAAAGATTGCCCAGGAAGGAACCATTCACCCCGCTGAACTTGCGCACCACGCCGTTTTGCCGATCAGCGACGTACAGATTGCCGTCCGATCCGAAAGCGATGCCGCGCGGGTTGTCCAGCGTGCCGCCTACGAAATTGGTGTCCACGAACAGTGAGATTGAATCATCAATCAAATCAATCTTGTAAATCTTGTCCGAGCCGGTGGTCCCGAAGGCAACGGACATGTAAAGGTTGCCGTCCGGCCCCATGGTCAGCGCTTCGGGCCTGCCGGTGAAGTCGATCCCTTCCGTGGCTATCACGTCGAGGAAGTTGCCCATGGCATCGAAGCGCAGAATGCGTCCGCCGTCATCCTGCTCACCGACATAGACATTGCCTGCCGCGTCCTGGGCCAGCCCCAGAGGTTTGGTGAGTGCCGCTCCGGCGAAGGTTGATCCAAGCTCAAACTTGCCCAGCGGCGCCCAGAAGTCGGTCTGCGTTACCTCGTAACGTAGTACCTGATTGTGCAGCGTATCGGCTACCAGCACCTGCTTGCTCGTGACGTTGCGGAAGTCTTCCACGCGGTGGAAGGTGATCATGTTGGAGTCGTGATAATTGTGCGCCCCGCCCAGGCCGTCGGCATACGCGGTGCGCGAGATCACCGCCAGGTCGTCGCTGTCGATGGCGAAGTTGAGGTACTGGAAAGCCTCAGTGGTCACATTGGGGGTGTAGAGAAACAGCTTCTCCACGTCCCAGTGGTACAGATCCTTGGAGGTGATGATGGCCGCGGTGGTCCGGATGGTATTCGGCAAACCCAAGCTTGCCTCTTCCGGCAGCACCGCGTTGCTCAGGACATAGAACTTCTGCGAAACCGGATCATACGTCGCGCCGAATTTTTTCTCCGCGCCGGGCAGATCGACAAAGTCATTCTGGTCGTCGAACGTGAGTTGGCCAGTCGCCGGGTTGGCCCGCAGGAGCGTGGTGACAGCGTGGTCCCTGATCTTGGGCATCATCACCAGCCCGGTCTGCGGCGAGGCGACCACCTGGGCCTCGGTCCAGACGATGTTCTCGTTGAACCACTCAAACTCTTCGGGCACAGCTTCGCTGAGGGTCCAGTTGGCAGCGTTGAGCAGGTCGGACCCCACCGGCGCTGAAATGGCGCGCGGCCCGGCATTGACTGGGGCCCAGATGCGCCCGCCGAAAATTTCGATGCGCGAGGGCGAAGCGCCGAAACTTCCTGTGACCAGCAGACCATTGGTCGAATTCGTCGGCGTGGTCCAGGTCTGGCCGTAGTCCGTGGACTTGCGAATCACCCAGTTGCCCGGCCCTGCATAGGGGCCCGTGAAGTACAGATCACCTTCGTATTCAAACAACATGGACCAGAACGCGCCGCTGACATCGGACTGGTGCGTCCACGTCTGCCCGCCATCGGTTGAGCGAAAGACCGAGCTCTGCCCGACGGTGGGCTGCGTCGAATTGGGACCGAACAGATCGTGGGAGACGACGTACGAGCCGTCCGGCATGACGACGATCGACGGCGAACCCAGATAAAGCCCCGTTGATTTGGGCAGATGATTGACGATCGCCCCCGGCACCTCGAAGCCGTTGAGCAGCGTGGTCTGCCCTTGACCTGCGGTGACGAAGCAGAGGCTGATCCATGTGCTGAGGATAATGCGTGACAGGTTCATGTTTCGTACTCGATGAAGATTGATTGGTTCAGCGACGACGCTTCAGCATCGCCAGCGCCGCCGGTGCCAGTAGGATCAGCGCGGCCGGCTCGGGCACCACGCCTTCGAGGCGGTGGAAGGTGATGAAGTTAGCGTCGTGATAGTTCAACGCGCCGCCCAGGCCGTCGGGATACGCGGTGCGGCAGAGGGCGATGATGTCGTCGCCGTCGAACTGCCAGTCCACGTACTGGAACCCGATGTAGAAGACGTCGGACAGGTCCTTGATGATGATGCGATCGACGTTCCAGTTGCGCAGGTCATTGGATTCCAGCAGGGCCAGCTTGTTGCGGATCGAGCCGGGCGGCAGGAAGGACAGGTAATTCTCGCTGTCCACGATGCTGGCGATGGTCCAGTAGCTGTCGGTTTTTTCGCTGTAACGGACGACGAACATCTTGGATCCGCCGGGCAGGTCCACAATGTCGTTGGCCGAGTCAAAGGTGATGGTGTTCTGGTCCTGCACGCGCATGATGGCAGCCTTCTCAGGCATGTAGCCTGTGGTCAGATCGACACGGATCATGTTGACCAGGTTGCCGTCGGGATCGATCACCACGCCGCCCTCGCGCCAGGAGCTGAAGGCATCGCCTGCAAGCCAGTTGGACTGGCTGAGAATGCGGTTGGTGAACGTCCAGTTGGAAGCGTTGAGCAGGTCGGCGCCCAGTGGGATGCTCATGACGCCGGCGCTGATGGCGTTGGCGTTGCTGGTCGGCCGTGTTTCGATGCCGCGCCACAGTCGGCCGTCGTACTCAACCACCTGCATGGGCGCGGTGTGATACTGGGCGGCAGCGGTGCCGACACCGAGCAGACCGTTGGTGGCAGTGGTGGGGTTGGTCCAGTTGACGCCGCCGTCGGTGGACTTGCGAATGACCAGGCTGCCGTTGTTGACGCCCAGGATGTAGAGGTCGTCCTGGTAAACGAAGAGATTGGCCCAGATCAATCCGCTGATGGTGCTGATCTTGGACCAGGTTTCGCCCTGGTCGGTGGAGCGATAGACGTAGGTGGGCCGGGGATTGGGGGCGTTGGTGCCGGTGACGTCGTGTGCAGCGACGTACGAGCCGTCGGGCATGATGGTGATGGTGGGCGAGTTGTATTTGTAGTTGTTGGACGCGGCGATGTGCGCCACGACGACGCCGGGCACTTCGACGCCGTTGAAGATGGTGGTCTGGGCGTGCAGGTGTTGCGGTGCGCTCAGCAGGGCAACTGTGAGCGCGGCAGTTGCAAGAGATGCGAGGTGCCAACGGGTCATGGTTGCCTCCTGGATGCGAGGGTGGGCCGGCCGAGGCCGACGTTTGATCTTTCAATGCCGTTTGCGGCGTAGGATCAGCCCGGAAACAGCCATCGCCAACAGGCTCAACGCGCCCGGCTCGGGGAGAGTCAGCCCGCTTTGTTGCATCGCCTGATCGAAGCTGACATCCGGCGTCGTGCCGAAGCCCCAGTTATCACCGATGATCTGCAGGTCGGCCAAGTTCACGACGCCGTCGCCGTTGAAGTCCGCCAGGTCCCAGTCGGCTCCACCGCTCAGCCAGTTGTCGCCGAGGATCTGCAGATCAGCCAGGTTGACTTTGCCGTCGGCGTTGGCGTCGCCGGGCGTGAGCAGGTCGCTGTAGCTGACGCGATGGAAGGTCAGAAAGTTGGCATCGTGATAGTTGTTAGCGCCGCCCAGCCCGTCGGGATAGGCGGTGCGCGAGGCAATGACGATGTCGGAACCGTCAAACTGCCAGTCCATGTACTGGAAGCCGATCTTGGTCACGTCGGACAGGTCCTGCACGATGATCTGCTCGACGGTCCACGAAGTCAGATCGTCCGAGGACATCATCGCCATGATGTTGCGGATCTGCCCGGGCAGGCGGGTGGCGGAGTAGTTGTCTTCGTTGACGATGCTGGCCACGGTCAGGTACTTGTCAGCGGCGGGGCTGTAGCGGATGGTGAACTTCTTGGCCCCTCCGGGCATGTCGATGATGCTGGTGACCGGATCGAAGCTGGCGTAGTAAGGATTGGCGACGCTGACGATGGCAGCTTTCTCCGGGTCGCCGCCATCGACATCCACGCGCAGCACATTGACCATGTTGCCGTCGCGATCGACCACGGCATTGCCCTCCAGCCAGCCGTTGAATCCGCTGTCGGGCAGCCAACTGGTGCTGGTGGGCAGGTAATTGGTGTGGGCCCAGTTGGAAGCATCGAGCAGATCGCTGTCAATCGGTGCGCTCATCGTGTAGGCACGAAAATGGTAGGGCCAACCGCCGCCAGACCCGTTGTCTTCATACGCCCGCCAGATGCGCCCGTTGTGAATCACCACGGGCACCGTGGCGGTGTGATAGCCGTACGTCCCCGCGGCGCGGAGCAGCCCGCTGGCCGCATCGCTGGGGGTGGTCCAGGTGTAGCCGCCATCGGTGGACTTCTGAATGACGAGATTGCCATAGCCTTTGCTGGCGCCGAGGATGTACAGGTCATCGTGGTGGACGAACAGGCCGGCCCAGGTTTGGCCGACAATGGAACTGGCCAAAGACCAGGTCTGCCCCTGATCGGTGGAACGAAACACTTGCGTCAAGCCGAGGCCGTCCTGCCCGCCGTTGGGCCCGAAGAAATCATGCGAGGCGACATACGAGCCGTCAGGCAGGATGGCGATGGAAGGCGAACCGATGTATTTGCCGCTGGATTTGGGCGAGTGCGTGATGACCACGCCGGGCACGGTGACGCCGTTGAACAACGTCGTCTGCGCCTGCGATAACGCGGGTTGACCGAACAGCACCACAGCAGGCAGGGCAGCCGTCAACAGTCGGCATAGTGAACGGATCATGTCTCACTCCGAGGCAAAATAAAGTGAATCCGGGATCAGTTTCGTTTGCGTCGCAACAATCCCAGCATGGCAGCGGGCGCCAGCAGCATGGCGGCTCCCGGTTCGGGCACAATCGCCTCGAAGCGATGGAAGGTGAAGAAGTTGGCGTTGTGCCAACTGTTGGCCCCGCCCAGGCCGTCGGGATAACTGGTGCGCGAGACTGCGATGATGTCGTCCCCGTCGAACTGCCAGTCGAGATACGCGAAGGCGATCTTGGTCACGTCTGACAGGTCCTGAATCACAATCCGTTCCACGTCCCAGTGATACAGGTCGTTGCTGCTGAGCACCGCCGCCGTGTTGCGGATCAAGTTGGGCGACGTTGTAGGCGAGTAATTGTCTTGGTTGACGATGCTGGCGACCGCCCAGTATTTGTCGGTGTCTTCGTGGTAGCGGATGTTGAACTTCTTGGCCCCACCGGGCATGTCTACGATATCGGTGGCCGGGTTGAACGTGATGTTGGTCGTGCTCGTGGCGTGGACGATGGCCGCCTTCTCCGCGTCGCCGGGATCGACGTCCACGCGCAGGAAGTTCACCACGTTGCCATCGCGATCGACTACGGCATTGCCCTCCAGCCAGCCGTTAAAGCCATCGCCGGGCAGCCAGGTGGTGTTGCTGGGCAGGGCATTGGTGTGGGTCCAGTTGGCTGCATTGAGCAGGTCGCTGTCGATCGGTGCGCTCATCAGGTACGCGCGGAAGTGGTAAGGCCACCCGCCACCGGAGCCGTCGTCCTCATAGGCCCGCCAGATGCGGCCGTCGGCGATGGCCATGGGCATGGAGGATGTGTGATAGCCATACGTTCCCGCGGCGCGGAGCAGGCCGGTTGCCGCGCTGTTGGGCGTGGTCCAGGTCACGCCGCCGTCGGTGGATTTGCGGATGATCAGGTTGCCGTAACCCGTGCTTGTGCCGCATAGGTACAACTCATCGTTGTGGACGAAGAGATTGGACCACATATGGTTTTCGACGGAACTGATCTGGCTCCATGTGCTGCCCAGGTCTGTGGAGCGATAGACGAGACTCGTGCCCCATTTGTCGCATTTGGCCACGTAATCGCCGTTGGGCATGATGACGATGGATGGCGTACCCAGGTAACGAGCGGTGGACGCCGGCGAATGGGCGATCACCACACCCGGCACCTCGACGCCGTTGAACAGCGTGGTCTGCGCATAGCTGGCCACCGCGAAGGCGAGACTGACCAGACTGCTGAGGATGAAACGTGAAAAATTCATGTTCTGCAATCTCCAAATCATTCGACTGCCCAGTCTCATCCACGACGCGACACCAGGGCTAATAGCGTCGGCGCCAGAAGCATTGCTACACTCGGCTCGGGCACCACGCCCACCACGCGATGGAAAGTCAGGAAGTTGGCGTCGTGATAGGTGTTGGCGCCGCCCAGCCCGTCGGGATAAGCGGTGCGCGAAGCGATGACGATGTCGGAGCCGTCGAACACCCAGTCCATGTACTGAAAGCCGATCTTGGCCACGTCCGACAGGTCCTGCACGATAATCTGCTCGACCGTCCAACTGTCTAGATTGTCCGAGGACATCAGGGCCATAATGTTGCGAATGGCGCCGGGCGTGCGGTTGGAGACGTAGTTGTCGTTGTTGACGATGCTGGAGACCGTCCAGTATTTGTCAGTGGTGGCGTTGTAGCGGACGGTGAACTTCTTGGCTCCGCCGGGGAACTGGACCAGGTCGCTCCCGGAATCAAAAGTGATGGTGCTGGCGTTCTGCACGCGGACCATGGCGGCGTACTCAGGGCTGTAGCCGGTGGGCAGATCGACGCGGACCATGTTGACGACGTTGCCGTTGCGATCGACCACCATGCCGCCTTCGCGCCAGGCGGTGAAGCTGTTGCCGGCCAACCAACTGGTCTGGCGGAGAATAGTGTTGCTGAAAGTCCAGTTGGCGGTATCGAGCAGATCGGCGCCCAGGGGAATGCTCATCACGCCGACGTTGATGGCATTGGAGTTGGAAGGGTTGCGTGTCTCGAAGCCGCGCCACAGGCGGCCGTCAGCCTCGACCAGTTGCATGGATGAGGTGTGATAGCCGAGCGTGCCGGTGGCGGTCTTGAGCAGGCCGGTGCTGCTGCTGGCGGGCGTGGTCCAGGTGAAGCCGCCGTCGGTGGAGCGTCGAATGACCAGGTTGCCGTTGCTCTTGCTGGTGCCGCAGATGTAGAGATCGTTGTCGTGCACGAACAGGCCGGACCAGTATTGGCCGACGAGATGACTGGCCAGCGACCAGGTCTGGCCCTGATCGGTGGAGCGATAGACTTCGCTGACGCCCTGGCTGTTTTCACCGGAGTTGGGCCCAAAGAAGTCGTGCGAGGCGACATACGAGCCATCAGGCAAAATGGCGATAGAAGGCGAACCGATGTACTTGCCGCTGGATTTGGGCGAGTGCGTGATGACCACCCCCGGCACGGTGACGCCGTTGAACAGCGTGGTTTGCGCCTCCGCTGCCGACACGATCATGCACGCGATCACCAAAAGGATGATCGCACCACGGTGCTGCCATCTTCGTTGCATCGGATTTCTCCTGCCGGAAGAAATTGCGGTTACCGATGATCCACCATCCGGCAGCCGCACACCCTCGAGTCGCCTCCGTGCGTGGTCAGTTTGGCATCACGTTGACACCACACCCATTCGCTGAAGGAATCCACTCAGCGATACATACAAAAATATACCTCAATCCAGCCCGGATTACTATGGAAATTACGGGATTTCACGGCTTATTTGGTCAGCAGCGATATATTCGTAAGTTATTTATTGGAATGATTTTATATAGCGCCGTGCCCGGGTTGCTATTCCCTTGGCGAGCAGGGTTTACGTCGATTGCGATGCAGCGGCATCGCCATGCCTGCCGGCTCAGGCTCGGGGCGAACGCTGGGCCCGATAACGCCGCGGCGTCTGGCCGTGCTCAGCCTTGAACTGGCGATGAAAGTGCGGCAGATCGCTGAAGCTGAGCTTGCCGGCAATGCTCTTGATCGGCTCATCCGTGTCCCGCAGCAGCCGGGCCGCCTCACGCAGTCGCATCTGCTGACGGTAGCGCCCCGGTGACACGCCGACCCGTTGGCGAAACATTGCGCGGAAGTGGCTGACCGACAGGTTCAAACTGCCAGCCATCTCCGCCAGGGACCACGGCCGCTGCGGATGCAGACGAATCTGCTCCAGCAGTTGGCCCAGCTCACTCTGCGGCGGGCCGGCCGGCGCCGCGGGCAGATGATGCAACTCAAGGTGTCCCAGCAACAACACCAGTTGCGCCGCACGCAGGTCATCGACCAGCGGACTCACCGGCAACAGCGACAGTTGCACCGCGTGATCGAGCATTTCCTCGAACCACTCGATATCGCCCGGCGTATGCTGCTCGCAGCCGCGACTCTTGCCCCGCAGTCGCCGCAACGGCGCTGGCAGTCGCGCCGCAGCCACGCCCGCCGTCAACTCGAAGTGCTGCACCGAGGCCCGGACCACGCGCGACTCCGCTTCGCCCTCGAACGGCGTGTGCGGATAGATCAACATCCCCTGCCCACGCTGTAGCGTTACCGGCGACTCACCCATCACCCGCAGGTTCACCCGCCCGCTGTGCACCCAGAACAGGTCGAACCATGCCCAGCAGACCGGCCCCACCGCGACGCGGCCGTCGAACTGCCCGTAAGCACTCATTTTCAATCGCAGGCCCGTCATCGCTTTCCGCAACGAAACATCACTTTATTCAATTTACAACGATTCTGATCTGTATATTATCGTAAAAAGAGAACATTGGAAAGTCATAAATAACAATTTACGGAGTCGCCCCATGACCACCGCCTGTGCTTCGACCTGCACCCGGCGGGACGCCGCCGAGCACTTCCAGCGCGACGGCTTTGCCGTCATCGGCAGTCTGTTTGACGTGACGGAGATTCAGATTCTGCGTCAGGAGCTGGATCGTTACATCAGCCGCGAGCTGCCGCGCCTGCCCGCCGATGCCGCGTTCTATGAGGACAAGGCTGACCCGAGCACATTGTTTCGCCTCGAGAAGCTGTCGTGGTACAACCCGCTGATGCGCGACCTGCTGTGGGGTGACAAGCTGATGTCGGTGGCGGCCGACGTGCTGGGCGATGATCCAGTGCCGCAGAACATGATGCTCTTTTCCAAGCCCGCCCGCGTGGGCAGTCCCACGCCGCCGCACCAGGACAGCTACTACTGGATGATCGATCCGATCGACGCCGGCACCACCTTCTGGCTGCCGATGGATGCGGTCGATGAAGACAACGGCTGTGTGCGCTACGTGCCCGGCTCGCACAAGCTGGGCATGCGCCCGCACGGCCCGAGTAAACAGTTCGGCTTCTCGCTGGGACTGCTGGACTTCGGCGACGACGATCTGCGTCAGGAAGTGGCCGCCCCGGTGCAGGTCGGCGACATGATCGCCCACAGCGGCCTGTGCATCCACCGCGCCGAAGCCAACCGCAGCCCGCGCTGCCGCTGGGCCCTGGGGATGGTCTATTACGGCAAACGGGCCAAATACGATGAAGAACGCAAAAAGGCCTATGCCGCGAAATTGAAAGCTGAATGGGAAGCGGCCAACAGGATATAAAAATTGCGTTTAGCCCCGGCCGCCTGGCCGGGCTCTCCGCGTGGCCGCGGAGGCTAAACGGACGAAGCGCCACCAACGTGTGGCAGTGATCCTCGAGGGGCTGATGCATGGATTCCTATGAGCGAGTCATGGCGGCGTTGGATCATCGGGTGCCGGATCGGCCGCCGCTGAATTACTACGGGACGCCGGAGACGGATCGCAAGCTGCTGGCGCACCTGGGGCTGGACTCGCGCGAGGCGCTGCTGCGTCACCTGGGCGCGGACATGCGTTACGTGGGGGCGAAGTACGTCGGGCCGTCACAGTTCTGCGGGGCGATGGGTTACAACACCGCCAGCGGCACCGACATGTGGGGCGTCGGCTGGAAGCCGGTGTCCAACGATTACTGCACCTACTACGAGATCGTGCATCATCCTTTGGCCGAGGCTCAAAGCATGCGTGACATCGAGGCCCACGCCTGGCCGCGGCAGGACTGGCTCAGCGTCGATCATTTCAAGCAGCAGATCGACGCGTTCAACGAAGATCAACGTTACGCCATTGTCTTTTCCGCCGGTCCTTTTCTGGAGACCGCTTGGGCCATGCGCGGCTTCGAGCGCTTTCTGATGGACCTGATCGATGTGCCCGAGATCGCCGACCTGCTGCTGAAAAAGGTGGTCGATTACCACCTGGAGCTGTTTCACCGGGCCGTGGACGCGGCCGAGGGCGGCATCGACATCGTGTGGACCGCCAGCGACATCGGCATGCAGACGGGCATGATGTTCTCGCCGCAGGTCTGGCGCGATCGCATCAAGGCGCAGCATCGCCGGCTGGTTGAGCCGTTCAAGCGGATGGGCCTGCGCACGCGCTATCACACGGATGGCAACGTCGTCCCGGTCATCGAAGACCTGATCGAGATCGGCATCGACCTGCTGGACCCGATTCAGCCGGGCACCGCGGACATGGAGCCGGAGAACCTGCGTGACCGTTTCGGCGGACGCATCAGCTTCTACGGCGGGGTCGATACGCAGCACCTGATGCCCTTCGGCACGGTCGAGCAGATCGAGCGGCAGGTGGTGCGTCTGATCGAAGTGCTGGGCGAACAGGGCGGCTACATCGCGGCCGCTTCCAACGCCGTGCAGCCGGACGTGCCGGTGGAAAACATTCTGGCGCTGTATCGCACGGCCCGGGAGTATCGGTATCCACTGACTGTTTAGCCGCGGAGCTTGCTCCGCGTTGGGCGAGCAAGCTCGCCCGCTAAACACCGCGCGTCGGAATCGGCGACAGCGGCACTTTGATCTGCGGCGCTTCGAGCGAATAGGGTGACCTTCCGGTAACGGGCGCGACGTACTTGACGCCGTTGCCCAGCACGCGGCGGACGTTTTCGTCGTAGTAGATCGGATATGTTTCGTGGCCGGGCCGGAAGTAAAAGACCTTGCCCCGACCGCGGGTCCACACGCAGCCGCTGCGGAACACATCGCCGCCCTCGAACCAACTGATGAAGATCAATTCATCGGGCGTGGGGATGTCGAACAGTTCGCCGTACATTTCGGTGTGTTCGAGCTCGAAGTAGTCCTTTGCCATGCCGGCAGCGATGGGGTGGCCGGGGTTGACGCACCAGAGTCGTTCGCGTTCGCCGACCTCGCGCCACTTGAGTCCGCAGCCGGTGCCCATGAGTTTTTTGAAAATCTTGGAGTAGTGGCCGGAGTGCAGCACGACCAGGCCCATGCCTTCGAGCACGCGCTGGTGGACGCGATCGACGATGGCGTCCTCGACGCGCTTGTGGGCGGTGTGGCCCCACCAGGTGAGCACGTCGGTTTCCGCCAGCACCTGCTCGGTCAGGCCGTGCTCCGGCTCCTCCAGGGTGGCGGTGCGGACGACTGCCAGGTTGCCGAGGGTCTGCTCGATGGCCTGCTTCATGACCACGTGCATGCCGTGGGGATACATCTTGGCGACTGCGGGTTTATTTTTTTCGTGCACGTATTCGTGCCACACGGTGACGCGGATGGGAGCCGTTGACATAGAACATTCCCTCTTGAATCGGTAGGCGGGTAGAACCAGCCGGTCTGGCCAAGTGAAACATACCCGATACGGGCCAGTCCGTCACGGGTGGCGCGGGTGATATTTTTGCAACAAAAGTTGCATGGTTTTTTGCGTGGTCGGGCGTCTTGGGGGATGCCTGCTGCCGCGTATTTCGACAATCGCCGCCGTTTCACTATGATGTGGCCCCTATCCGATGTTTAACCGCCTGATTGACTCCTACCGCCCGATCCATCAGCCGCTGATGACCCGTCCCAGCTACTCACTGGAGCTGGTGACCGCGATGGCGATGCCGCTGGCCATGGCCATGGTCGAGGGGCGCGTGGTGGCGGTGCTGGCCCGCAAGGTGTTCGACGTGGGGGACTTCGGCTTCGCCACCATCATGGCCGGTCCTGTGCTGGCTAACATCACCAGCATGTTGTGGGCCATGCTGGCGCGTGGCCGGCCGAAGGTCGGTTTTATCACCACGCTTCAGAGCATCATGCTGCTGTTGATCGCGGCGGTGGCCGTGCTGCCCAACCACCAAGCCTCACGCTACGGGGGGACGCTGCTGGTGGCCATGATGCTGACGGTCCGCTGCCTGCTGGCCGGTCTGGTGACCATTCGCAGCACGGTCTGGCGGCACAACTACCCCCGGGCCGTCCGTGGACAGATCACGGGGCGGCTGGCCATGGTGTCGAGCCTGATTATGTCGGTGGCGCCGCTGGTCACGGCTCCGCTGCTGGACTACCGCGTGGAACTGTTCCGCGTGATCTATCCGCTGGCAGCGGCCTTGGCCGCCGTCGGGGTCATCTCCTTTTCCCGGGTGCGGGTGCGTCGGGAGAAGGAGTTGTTGGACTTCGAGCGTCAGCCGGCGGCCCGACCCACGCCGCACGGCGACGCCGCGCCCGTCTATGAGTTCGACAACAAAGCCACGCCCGAGTCATCCACCCACTTCTGGAACGTGTTGCGCCGCGACCGTTTTTACCGTGAATACCAGCTCTGGCAGTTCGTCGGCGGCGTGGCCAACCTCATGGGCGATGCCGCCATCGCCAAGCTGGTGATCGACTGGACCGAACGCCCACCGTACCGGGATTACGCGTTCCTGTTGTCGATGCTGCTGCTGGTGACGCTGCCCATGGTGGTGATGATGCTGGTGCTGCCGTACTGGGCAAGGTATTTCGATCAGGTTCACATCGCCCAGTTCCGCTCGCGGCACAGTCTCTACTGGATTCTGCTTCAGGTCCTGTATTGGATCTGTGCCATGCTGGGACCGGCCGGTCTGCTGCTGGTGTGGCTGCCGCAGATCGTGGTGGGCATCATCAACGCGGGCGGCACCCTGGCCTGGAACCTGGGGCACAATGACTTCGCCAACCGCCGCCTGGTGGCGGTGTACATGGGCATCCACATCATGCTCACCGGCGTGCGCGGACTGTTCGCCGCTTACCTGGCCATCTATCTGATGGAAGGCTGGCGCGGGGCCGGCCTGCTGCCCGGGTTCGCCGGCATCGGCCCGCACGTGTTCCTGATCACCGTCGCCCTGTCCGTCGTCGCCGAGATCGGCTACCAGAACCTCAAACGCCAACTCGACAGCGGCCGCCTGTCCCGCAACGTCGCGGACTGACATTGCCTGTGAGAAGTGGCGGGCCATGAATAGGTGCGCCCCCAAGCCCACCCACTCCCGTGGGTGGGCCACCCGGCAACAGGAGTTGGCGGGCGTTGGACCATCATCGTGTGGCTTTTCACACACGTTCTGCCGCCGCCGATCACATCAGCAGCAGGAACATGCTGAACATGATCAGCCACACGGCATCGAGGAAGTGCCAGTAGTAGGCGAGACTGCGCGGCGGGCCGTCGTGCTGGGCATCGTAGGCCCTGCGTCGCGCCTTGGCGTGAATCACCACGAGCGGGATCAACCCGCCCAGCACGTGCAGGGCGTGCAGCAGGATCAGGGCGAAGGCGAAGCCGAACAGGTAGTTGCTCTCCTTGCTCAGTTCGTGATGGCGGCCGAGCAGCATGATCATGGCCGGGACCTGCACAGCGACAAAGCCGCTAGCCAGCACGAGCGTGGCGGCCAGGCCCTTGCGGAACTTGTCCAGCAGATCACGTTTCAGGGCGCTGACAGCCGCATGGATGGTCAAGCTGGAGCAGAGGATCAGGGCGGTGCTGAGCATCAGCAGCATGGGCGGATGCAACTGGCCGCGCGGCACGGGCACGATCTGGGAATCGACCGGCGGATTGGCCAGGCGCAGGCGGATGAGCGTGTAGCCGACCATCGACGCGGCAAAGAGCATGCCCAGTGCGGCCAGGAACAGCCACATGCCGAAGGTGTAGCCACGAGGTGGAAGTTCCTGTTGCCGATCGTCGAGCATGGTTGAACTCCTGACGGCCGGTGAACCGGCCTCCGCCGCGTTGTCATTCCGGGACATTGCCGACGGCGGGGGGCGGGGTGAGATTGGGCTGATACTGTCTGCTGTCGATGAGCGTGAAGCCGATCATCAGGGCCACGAACAGCAAGGCCATGCTGAAAACCAAGGCATTGAAGGGGGCATCGTAGCGCAGGTGCATGAAGTAGAGGACCACCAGCGTGCCCTTGACCGCGGCGATCAGCAGGGCGACCAGGATGCTGAGATTGCCGAGATTGGCGTACGACACGGCCACCGTGGCCACGGTCAGGAGCAACAGGGCGATCAGGATGCCCGCCAGTTGCCAGAGCGGACTGATATGGGCGTGGACGACGTGGGTATCGGCATGGGTGGTATCGCTCATGGTAAGTCAATTCAAGGCAACCGCGGTTGCCTTTTTCCTATCGAATCAGGTAAAGCAGCGGGAAGAGGAAGATCCAGATCAGGTCAACCAGGTGCCAGTAGAGGCCGCCGATCTCGACGGGATCGAAGAACTGTCTGCTGTAGGCTCCGGGCCTGACCACGTCGGCGGCGGCCTTGGCGTGGCGCATGAAGCCGACGACCGCGGCGATCAGCAGCAGCACGATGCCCAGCACCAGCGGCCAGCGCAGGCCCAGGTGCGAACCTAAAAACAAAAAGTATCCGCCCGCGATCAGCAATGCGAACGACGGCGTCCAGGCCCGGGTCAGCGAGTCGGCCGCCTTGTGCAGCAGCACCCAGATGATGGCCATGCCCACCAGTACGTGCAGCCCGTGCAGCCCGGTCATCAGGTAGTAGATGTCGAAGAACAGGTGCACGCGGCGGCGATCGTTGGACGACATCTGCTCGAACTTCGGATACTGATGCTGGGCCACGCCGACCTGCCGCGGCTCGGCGATGACCACGTGCGCCACGCCGGTGGGCCCCAGGGCAGCCAGTTGAATGCTGGAGTGATCGACGCCCGCCGCCACGGGTGATGCGGGAGCCGGCGCCGCGGCATGCGCATCGAGCACCACCTCGCCCTCGCTGGGAGCGGCAGCTTCCGTCGTCTCGTGCGCCGTCGATTTGTGCGCCGCATCGGGTGTTTCGTGCGCTGGTGAGCCATGCGAAGAGACGTAGTACTCAGCGGAGGTCAACGTGGTGTCTTTGTTGATAAAGCCCGCCTCGTAGTAGAAGGCGTTGACCGGGCCGATCCACAGGTGATGGGCGTATTTGCCGCTGTATTCGACGGTTTTAATCACCATGAACCCAGCCCCGCCCAGCAGGGTCAGCCCCAGCAGGACCATGATCAGCCTCCGCTGACTCATCTGCGCTGCGCGCACGGCCCAGGCCATGGTGAAACTGCTGGCCAGCAGCACAGCCGTGTTGATCGCGCCCAGGCGGGTGTCAAGGGCCTGGTGAGCGAACATGTAAACGTCGGGATTGTTGGCCCGGTAGATGGCGTAAGCCATGAACAGGCCGCCGAACATCAGCACTTCGGTGGCCAGGAACAGCCACATGCCCAGCTTGCTCGACTCGAACTGCTGAGTCATGGAGTCGAAGTGGTGGGCGAGATGCGGGTTGTGTGCGTCGTCTTGGTTCATGGCGTGTGGTGTAGGGGTGGGGGTCTAAATTCGAATGACGAATGACGCAAATTGCGGCCAGGTTTCGTCCTTGGAACAATCGAACATTCGTCATTGTTTCGAATTTCGAATTTCGTCATTCGTCATTTCCTCCAGGACGTATCCGCCGATTTCCTCGTTCCAGTGCCAGTGCGAATAATCGTAGGGATCGCCGACGATCGGGTCGGTTTCGAAGTTGGCGGTCGGAGGTGGGCTGGGAGCCTGCCATTCCATCGAGTTGGCGCCCCAGGGATTGACCGGGGCCGCCGCTCCGCGGCGAAGGCTGTGAATCCAGTTGAAAAGCACGGCAAACAGCCCGACGGTCAGAATGTACGAGCCGATCGTCGAGATGAAGTGGTGAATGTGGAACTGGGCGGGATAGTCCGCATAGCGGCGGGGCATGCCCTGGGAACCGGCGATGAACTGGATGAAGAAGGTCAGGTTGAAGCCGATGAAGATCAGCAGGCAGCCGAAACGGGCCCAGCGCTCGGAATACATCTTGCCGAACATCTTGGGCCACCAGTAATACATCCCGCCCAGGAACGCGGTCAGCGTCGAGCCGACCATCACGTAGTGGAAGTGGGCGACGATGAAGTAGGTGTCATGGATGTGCAGGTCGACGCTGAGCGTGGCGCAGAACACGCCGGTCAGCCCGCCGATGGTAAACAACCAGATGAAGCTGAGTGCATAGAGCATCGGCGTATCGAGCCGGATCGAGCCCTTGTACATCGTCGCCAGCCAGTTGAAGATCTTGATGCCGGAGGGCACGGCGATGGAGAAGGTGATGAAGCTGAAGATGGCGCTGAGCATCGGGCTCTGGCCGCTGGTGAACATGTGGTGACCCCAGACCAGGAAGCCCAGGATGGCGATGGCGATGGAACTGGCGGCGATGAACCCGTAGCCGAAGATGTGCTTGCGGCTGAAGGTTCCGATCAGTTCGCTGACGATGGCGAAGCCCGGCAGGATCATGATGTACACCGCCGGGTGTGAGTAGAACCAGAAGAAGTGCTGATAGAGAATCGGATCGCCGCCCTTGGCCGGGTCGAAGATACCCACGCCGAAGGCGCGCTCCGCGGTCAGCAGCAGCAGGGTGATCGCCAGCACGGGCGTGGCCAGAATCTGGATGATCGACGTGGCATAGATGCCCCAGCAGAACAGCGGCAGCTTCGTCCAGCCCTGTCCGGGCCGGCGCAGCATGTGGATGGAGGCGATGAAGTTCAGGCCCGTGAGGATGGAGCTGAACCCGAGCACGAACGCGCCCATGGTGGCGCTGATGACGGAACTGGAAGTCCAGGTGGAGTAGGGCGTGTAGAACGTCCAGCCGGTGTCGAGCCCGACGTTGGCCAACTGCCCGAAGCTCTCGGGATCGAGCCCGAAGATTTTGCAGATCAGGCGTACGAACAATCCGCCGCCGAGCGTCCAGAGGAAAAACAGCCCGCCGATCATGTAGCAGTACCAGCTCATGAGGTTCAGGCGGGGGAAGGCGACGTCCTTGGCGCCCAGGTGCAGCGGCAGCACGAAGTTGCCGAGGATGGCGGGAATGGCGGGGATGATGAACATGAACACCATGACCGCCCCGTGCAGGGTGAACATCTGGTTGTACTGGCTCCACACCGCGTCCGCGCCCCCGGAAGTAGTGTTGATCCCGCCCACGGCCGGCAGCGTCGTTCCCGGGGCGATCAGCTCGGTGCGCAGCAGGATGGCGAAGATGCCACCCAGCAGGAACGAGGTGAGCACTCCGACCATGTAGAGGATGGCGATGCGCTTGTGGTCCAGCGTCAGCAGCCAGGAAAGGATGCCCTTACTTTCATTGAGATAATTTCGGCTCAAATTTCCCTTCCGGGGGTGGCCGAAGGCGTCGGTGATGATCGGTGCGGGGTTGGAAGTCATGGTTTTCGTTTCTAACGGAGCCGCGGCCGTGAGGGAGCGGTTTCTCGCTCGTTGACGCTCGCGGCTCTACTCCTTATTTCCCACGTAATGCTTGCTGATCGACTTCAGATACGCAATCAACGCGTCCAGCTCCTTTTCGCTGACGTCCAGCACGGTCATCTGGTCCTGGAACCCCGCCACGATCTGCGACGAGGGGTTCTTCACCGAGTTCATGATGTAATTCTCGTCCGCGTCCACCTGGCTGCCGTCGGTGAGCGTCACCTTGCTGGCGAAGACGTCATTCAGCGGCGGGCCGGTGCCGGGCTTGCCTTCCACCGAGTGGCAGGTGGCGCAGCCCTTGATCGCGAACACCTTTTGGCCCGCCACCGCCGGCGGATCGTTGTCCAGGAAGTTGGCAGCGTCAGCCAGGAAAGCGTAGTACTCATCCTCGCTGACCACGCGCACCTTCGAGCGCATCTGCGAGTGCTGTTGCCCGCAATACTCGGCACAGTAAATCGGGTACTCGCCGGTCTGCGTGGCCTTGAACCAGGTTTCGTTGTAGCGCCCGGGCACGGCATCCTTCTTGATGCGGAAGGCCGGCACGTAGAAGCTGTGGATCACGTCCGTCAGCGGTGTCTTGAGCACGATGCGGATCGGCTGATTCACCGGCACCGTCAGACCGTCCTGCATCGACGACTGCGCCCCGTTGGGATAGCTGAACTGCCAGTTCCAGCGGCTGGCGGTGACCACGATCTCCGTCGAATAGGCCTGCGGCTGGGTCATGTCCATCATGCCGCGAAAGCCCCAGACGAAGATGAACATCACGATGCCCAGCGGAATGACCGACCAGACGATCTCCAGCGTGTTGTTGTGGTGCGATCCGTGCGGATGGTCCTCGCGGTTCTTGTGATGGTACTTCCAGGCAAAGTAGAACATGCACCCGCCGATGCCCACGAACAGCACCACCGACAGGATCAGCTCGAAATAGAAAAGCGGATCGACCCACTGCGTGAAAGTCGAGCCTTTCTCCGGCAGCCAGTTCCACCATTGCGTTTGGGCAAGCAGATTCATCATGTAGTCAATCCCCCCATCTCATTCTTCCGGGGGCGGCGGCGATGCAAAAATTCGCGCAGCAGCAGCAGGGCGATGCCGAACACGATCAGCAGCACGGTTAGCGCCCCGCCCAGGCGCATGATCCCCATGACGGTGGCGGTGTATTTGCCGTCGCTGGGGCTGTAATGGAAGCAGGACAGCAGGAAGAAATCCAGCGGCGAGCCCACTTTGCCCTCGCTGGCTTCCACCAGTGACAGGCGCACGGTGGACAAACGATCGCGGAAGTCCGTGCCGTAGATGTAGCGCGTGATCTTGCCCTGCGGCGACAGCACGATCAGAGCGGTGGGGTGAGCGTACTGTTTCTGATCTTCCAGCCACTTGTATTTGAAGCCGGTCGCGTCGGTCAGGGCGTCAATGGCCGGCTGCTCACCGGTCAGAAACGCCCAGGCTGGTCCGACCGCTTGCTTGTTCTTGTCGCTGAGGGTGTTGAGCAGGTTGGCCTTTTTGAGCCGGGCCAGGGCGGGCGTCTCAGCAGGGTCGAAGCCCACCGTCACGATGCGGTAATCACTTCCGGGGGTCAGGTCCATCTCGTCAGCCAGCCTGGCGGCGCCGTTGAGCAGCAGGTCGCACAGGCGCGGGCAGCGGTAATAGTTGAGCGTGAGAATGACCGGCATCGAGCCGTCGATGTAGTCGCTGAGCCTGACCGCATCGCCATTGGTGTCGCGGAAGGCAAGGTCCAGCGGGATGCTATCGCCGGCATGCTCATCGATATAGACATCGCGCACCTCGGCCGGCATCTGGTCCAGGCGCTTTTCCATCTCAGCCCGGCGCTGCGGCGACATCTGGGACTGCTCAGCCAAAGCCGGTGCAACCAGACACGCGATCAGGATGACGGGGACGCTTCGACTCATGGCTTGCCGTACTTTTCGATCACTTTCTGCATGCCCTCTTCAATGGGCACGCGGGCCAGGCCGGTTTCCTTTTGCACCCAGCCCACGGTGGTGAGGTTACTGATCTGACTTTCCTTCAAGTCGATCAGCGGCTGGTACAGGGGCTGGATCAGTTTGGTCTGCTGCTCGCGCAGCACAGCGGCCTCATAATAGGCCTGCACGCCCACCACCGTCACATAGGTGGCGACAGCACCCACCAGCAGGATCAGGACGAGGGCCGCGACGTTGATGCCCTGCGAAAATGTGCCGCTTTTTTCGCTCATGTCCGCGGATTCCTAGTAGTTCCTGAAGTTCAACGAATCCTTCAACCGTGGATCGCCATAGGCCACCACGCTTACCCCGGCCGCGTAGCGGGCTGCGCCCGCCAGCAGCACCGCCGTCGCCCCGATCATGCACAGAATCTCCGGCAGCGGCAGCGGGAACGTCTCGTGCTGATACGGCGGCAGCACCAGCCAGAACACGTCCGCGCCGTGCATGAACAGCATCCAGGCCGCGCCGATCGCCAGCATCACGCGATGCCGCTTCACATGCCGGCTCAGCAGGAACAGGAACGGCAGCACAAAGTGTCCGAACAGCATGAACAGGGCGAAATAGCTGAACCCGTTGTGATGCACCGTGCTCAGGCCGCGGACGATCGTCCACGGCTGCTCGACGGGGATCGCGGCATACCAGATCAGCATGTACTGGCTGTAAGCGATGTACGCCCAGAAGACCACGAAGGCGAACAGCAGTTTGCCCAGGTCGTGGTAGTGCTCGATGTTGACGCTGCTGATGACGCCTGCGTTCTGCAGGACCATCAGCACCAGGATGATCGTCGCCAGGGCCCCGATCATGCTGCCGGAGAAGTAGTACACGCCGAACATGGTCGAATACCACGTGGGGTCCAGGCTCATCAGCCCGATGAAAGCCGCCAGCGTGAGCGTGGCTGCGAACAGCAGCGTGCCCAGCGGCGCGAACTTTTCGCGCTGGTTGGTCAGGTGCGGATCACCGCTTCGGTCCTGTGCCGCCGAGCTGCGCAGATACCACACGCCCAGGATCGACCAGCAGGCGAAGCACGCCGTCCACAGCAGCGTGAACACCCCGGCGTTCAAAAACGGCCGCTTGACGTGGATCATGTGATCCATCATGGACGCCGTGGCCGCCGCGGGATCACCGTAATCAGAATTTCGAATTTCGAATTTCGAATTTCGAATTTCCGCCGCCACATCGTGCACACTTTGCTCATCGTGGCCCGGCTCAACATGGACGCCAGGCTCGCCGTGCCTGGGTACGACGGCGGCGGCCCACGGATAAGGCCAGCCGCTGCCGCTGAAGACGTAAATCAGCAGCGGAATCAGCAGCACGCTCAGCACGCTCACCGCCGCCGCGTGACACTCGATCACCCGCCGCACCACGATCACCCAGCCGGCCCGGAACAGGTGCGTCGTCAGCACCAGCAGCAGACTGCCCAGACCGATGCTCAGGGCGAAGGCGAAGCCGGTGAGGTAACTGAAGGCGAATCGCTGCAGCCCCGTGCCCTCGCCGGGCATGATCATGGCCGCGATGAAGCCTGCGATCAGTCCCGCCGCGCCCACCACCGCCAGGCGCAGCGACCAGCGGCGGGCGCGGTCGCCCAGCGGCTGCATCTCGTGCTCGGGCAAAGTTGTGGTGGCGTGCTGCGACATCGTCAGCGGTTCTCCAACATCCGTTTCTGGTCTTCGCTCAACTGGTCTACGGGCACCACCTGCGACGCCTGCAGCGCCCGCACGTAGGCTACGATCGCCCAGCGGTCGGCGATGGGAATCTGCACGCCCAGCGGCGGCATGTTGCCCCGGCCGTGGGTCAGCGTGTTGAACAACAGGCCCTCGGGATAAAGCTCGCTGCCGAACTTCAGCTTGCCTGTCTGCGGATCGACAGCCGCCAGATCCGCCGCGGCCGTCCACTGCGTCTTGGGCAGCGCCGAGTTGAGAGCCGAGGCTGCCATCAGCTCCATGGCCCGCTGGTTGACCATGCCCTTGCCGCGCCCGTCGTAGCCGTGGCAGGCCGAGCACATGATGTCGAACTGACGCCGGCCGCGCTGTAGCAGCGCTTGATCGACCGTCACCCGCTGCGGGAACCCCTGGAAGTATTCAGCCTTGGGCTTGCTATCGGTGTCGGTGGTCAGCGTGTAACCCTGCGTGTAGTGCGGATCGTCGAGGATTTCGCCATAAGGCACGGTGCCGGGGATCACCGGGCGCATGGATCGGCCGTCGGCGAAGATCGGCGAGGGCTGCTGGGCCTTGAACTTCGGCTGCTTGTCCATGTCCAGGAAAATGTGCACCGGCAGATCGGCGCTGCGCGTCACCCGGGCCCGGGCGATCAGCGCCAACGGTATCCACGACGCGGTGACGAACACCACCGCTGCCGCCACCATCCAAAAGGGCGGCCGGGGCAGGCGCAGGTCGCGCAGCGTGTCTTTGATCGATTCGATCAGCATGGCCTATTTATCCACCGTCTGCACATCCGCGGCGCCCTGGGCGCTTAAAAACGCGGTCACTTCCATTTCATCAAATTGCGGATCGATCGCCTCGATGGCGATCACGATGCGATCCTGCGTCACCCGCTTGAATCCGCCCTGTCGGAACAGCGGGCGATAGAGCATCGGCAGGCGATTCAGCAGCAACATGCCGAACACCGCGCCGAAGGCCGAGAACAGGATCGTCAGCTCGAACACGATCGGAATGAAGGCCGGCAGACTCAGCAGCGGTTTGCCGGAGATCAGCAGCGGATACCCCGGGATCGGCCCCCACGGTGACGGAATTGTGAATTCCGGGGGGGGCGCCATGGTGTAGATCGCCAGGCCCAGTCCCGTGAGGCAGCCGGTGAGCCCGCAGGCCAGCACGATCCAGGGCAGGATGGTGGGGCGGATGCCCATGGCGCTGTCGATGCCGTGGATGGGGAACGGCGAATAGACATCGAAGCGCGTGTAACCGGCTTCGCGCACGGCGCGGGCGGCGCGCACGGCGGCGGTCACGTCGTCAAACTCGCCGCAGACACCGAAGATTTTTGCTTCATCGGCCATGGCTCAGCGTCTCTCCACCCAGTGCGGGTCCGGCCGATAGTCAGCCGCGTCTTCACCCGGCAGCGCTTCACCGTGCTCGCCGCTGTGAGCATGAGCCTGCGGCATGACCGTCTTGACTTCCGCCATGGCGATCACCGGCAGGAACTTGCAGAACAGCAGGAAGAAGGTGAAAAACAGTCCAAACGAACCGGCCAGCATCCCCAAGTCCACCCAGGTGGGGTGGAACATTGCCCAACTCGAGGGCAGGAAATCGCGGTGCAGACTGGTGATCACGATCACAAACCGCTCGAACCACATGCCCACGTTCACGCACATGGCCGCGAACATCACCCCCAGCCAGTGATGGCGGGCCTGGCGGAACCACAGCACCTGCGGCCCGATCAGGTTGCAGAAGATCATCGTCCAGAAGGCCCAGGCGTACGGCCCGGTGGCGCGATTCAGGAACACGAACCGCTCGTAATGCTCGCCGCTGTACCAGGCGATGAAAAACTCTGTGCTGTAGGCGTAGAACACGATCATGCCCGTGCCCAGCATGACGCGGCAGGCGTTGTCGATGTGACGCTCGGTGATGATCTCTTCAAGCCCGAACAGCTTGCGGGCCGGGACCGCCAGCGTGATCACCATGGCGAAACCGCCGTAGATGGCGCCGGCCACGAAGTAGGGCGGGAAGATCGTCGAGTGCCAGCCCGGAAGCTGCGCCACCGCGAAGTCGAACGACACCACCGAGTGCACCGAAAGCACCAGCGGCGTCGCCAGCGCGGCCAGGATCAGGTACGCCCGCTCGAAGCGATGCCAGTGCCGCGATGAGCCGCACCAGCCCAGCGACAGGATGCCGTAGGCGATCTGCGACAGGCGATTGGTCGCCCGGTCGCGCAGCGTCGCCAGGTCCGGCACCATGCCCACGTACCAGAACAGCAGTGATACCGTGGCATAGGTGCCCACCGCAAACACGTCCCACAGCAGCGGGGAACGGAACTGCGGCCAGGCGTCCATCTGGTTGGGAATCGGAAACAACCAGTACGCAAGCCATGGCCGACCCACGTGGATGCCCGGGAACATGCCGGCGCACATGACCGCGAAAATCGTCATCGCCTCGGCGAAACGGTTGATGCCCGTGCGCCAGTTCTGGCGGAACAGGTAAAGGATCGCGCTGATGAGCGTGCCGGCGTGACCAATGCCGACCCAGAACACGAAGTTGATGATGGGGAAGCCCCACGACACGGGCTGGTTGTTGCCCCACACGCCCACGCCGGTCAGCACCAGGTACCCGATCAGCACCTGCAGCAGACCGAACAGGTTCAGGGCGATGAAGAACGCCACCCACCACCACAGGTCCGGCCACTTCTCCGCCAGCCGCGCCACCTTGTTGGTGACGCTGGTGAAGTCATTGTCGCCGGTGACCAGCGGAGCGCGCTGACGGGGATCATCCGTCAGGTTGCCCGGATTGGCAGGCGTGTCGTATTGCAGGTCAAGGGTGGTCATGTCTCAGTTCAAATAGCCCCCGACTTGCCGGGGGTTCTCCTTCCCCGGGCAAGGCCGGGGCTATATGTTCGGATTCCTCACCAGGGCCAGATACTTCGTCCGCGGCCGCGTATTCATCTCCGCCAGCACGCCGTAGGCCCGCGGGGTCTTGTGCTGTTGCGTCACTTTCGCCTTGGGGTCGTTCAAGTTGCCGAAGGTGATCGCCTGCGTGGGGCAAACCTGCTGGCAGGCGGTCTGCACGGCGCCTTCGGGCAGCACGCGATGTTTGTGATCGCCGGCCTTCACCGCTTCAATGCGATGCTCAGTCTTGGCGGCGGCGATGCGCTGCACGCAGTAGGTGCACTTCTCCATCACGCCGCGCATGCGCACGGTCACGTCGGGGTTGAAGAGCAGCCGCTTGATCTGATCGACCTGCACCAACTGCTGCTGATCGGGTATGCCCAGCCAGGGCTTGGCCAGGCCGCGCACCGGCTTGCTGTGGAAGTCGAAATAGTTGAACCGCCGCACTTTGTAGGGGCAGTTGTTCGAGCAATAGCGCGTGCCGATGCAGCGGTTATAGACCATCACGTTCAGCCCCTCGGCATCGTGCGTGGTCGCGCCCACCGGGCAGACCTGCTCGCAGGGCGCGTTCTCGCACTGCTGGCACATCATGGGCATGTGCACCACTTCGGGGTTTTCCGCGTGCTCGTCTTTTTCGTCGGTCTTGAAGTAGCGATCGATGCGCAGCCACTGCATCTGGCGGTGCATCAGCACCTGGTCTTTGCCCACCACCGGGATGTTGTTCTCGCTCTGGCAGGCCACCACGCACGCCCCGCAGCCGGTGCAGGCGTTCAGGTCGATGCTCATGCCCCAGGCGTGCGGATCGTTGAACTGGCTGGGAGCTTCAAACATCTGCAGGTGCACGTCGCCGTGTTCACCGCGCTCGGCGAAGTGCGGATCGCGGCGATATTCATCGAGCGTGGTTTCCTTCAGCA
The DNA here is from genome assembly GCA_020849625.1 of Phycisphaeraceae bacterium. GTDB lineage: Bacteria > Planctomycetota > Phycisphaerae > Phycisphaerales > Phycisphaeraceae > JADLFV01. Next base: position 6,533 of record JADLFV010000097.1, on the reverse strand, counting down.
GCAACCCCGACTGATGCGGCTCACCGAGGCGCTGTCGCGTGGCGCGGGCCCCGATGCCGTCGATCAGGTAATGTTCGCTGGTCATGGCCAGTTTGTAGCGGCGGTGCGTGTTTTCGACCTTGGCGCCGTGGGCCACCGCCTGCCCGGCCGTGTCGCGCAGCGGATAGACGTCGAAACCCACGTCGGCGCCCACTTCACCGGCCACCTTGCGGCCGTAACCCAAAGGCAGCGTGATGGTGCCCGCCGCCTGGCCCGGCATCAGGTAGGCCGCGATCTCGATGGACGCTTGGCCGACGGAAATTTTCAGCACGTCGCCCTGTTCGATGCCCAGTTTGCGGGCGTCGGCGATGTTCAGCAGCGCCGCATTGTCCCAGGTCAGCTTGCTCAGCGGATCGGGCGTTTCCTGCATCCAGGCGTTGGCGGCATGGCGGCCGTCATACACGCTGATGTCGCCTGCAAAGTGCAGCTCGAAACCTTCAGTCTTCGCTGACGGCGGCAGTACGATCGCATCGGCGCGCGGCCCGGTGTCCACCGCTTTGGCCTGCGAACCTTCAACAAAACCAGCCCGCACGCATGACCGCCATGCAGCGTCATCCTCGGTCAGCGCCTCTTTGACCAGCTTCTCGCCGTCGGGTTCCGCATCACCAGTCAGCATGGCAGCCAGTTGAATTTCGCTTCGCCCGTCAAACAGTGGATAAATCAGCGGCTGGCGCAGACAGTGCACGCCGTCCCACGAGCGGCCGTCACCCCAGGCCTCGAAATCATGCGCCCGCGGCAGACGCCACGTGCACAGCGCGGAAGTTTCGTTGGGATACAGGCTCAGGTGAGCGCTTTGCTTCAGCTTGCCCAGTGCAGCCGCGAAGTCCAGGTCGGCCGGCGCGTCATACACCGGGTTGCCGCCGATGATGATCAGCGTGTCCACCAGGTTGCCGTTGATCTTGCTGACCAGGTCGGCGATCTGCTGGGTGTACGGCAGCTCGTAGTCCGGCTCAGTGGTCAGCGTCACCGTGTTGCCGATCGCGCCCAGGGCGTGATTGATCTGCCAGACCAGGTGATGAACCTGCGGCGGCAGCGATTCGCCGGCAATCACCAGCGATTCGCCGTGATGAATATTCATATCTCCCACTAAATGAAGGCCAAATTCTGAAAATCGAAATTCAAAATTCGAATCAACTGTGCTTTTGATTGCCTGTGTGAGTTCAATGATTTGCGCCAACGTGGCTGGGTGACGTTCGTCCGCCACGCTGCCGGTGAGTGTCAGGCTCGACTCGGCCACGTACAGGCGATTCATCTGGCCGTCGCTATCCGCGGAGCGTCGCCCGGCCGCCCAGTCACGGGCGTGACGGAGCATGGCGGGATCGGTCGCGCCCAGCAGGTCGGCATCGAGCGAGACGATGACTTTCGCTTTGTCCAGGTGATATTGCGGTCGCAGCGTTTTGCCGAACGCCGCCCGTGAGCCGGCCGTGGCGTTGTCGCGGTGCAGCGGATCCCAGGTGTACCAGTTCAAATCCGGCGAATCCTGGTCCAGCTTTCTGCGGATCGCCGCCAGGGCCGGGCTGTCATTGGCTTCGCACAGCACCGCGACACCCCGGCCGCGCTGCTGCATGCGCTGCTTGAGCCAGTCGGCGAAGTCAGCCCAGGTGGCGCGTTCATCCTGGTGTTCGAGCCCGCGACTGCGGAACGGATCGTACAGTTCGAGGATCGAAGCCTGTGCCAGTGCGTCGGTCCTGCCCTGTGCGATCGGGTGCTGCGGATTGCCTTCGACCTTGATGGGCCGGCCCTCGAAGGTGCTCACCAGCAGGCTGTGTGCGATGCCGCTGCGGGCGAGCATGGTGGCGTACTGCTGCCGCGTGTTGGGTTCGCGCCCGGCCGGCCGCAAGGTGTAAGGCGCGATTTTCTGCTGCGGCCAACGCCGACAACCAGTGAGACTGATCCCCGCCAGGGCCATGGATGCAGCCATGAGTTTGACGAAGGAACGCCGCGAAACCCCGGTGAATTCCTGCGGATCGTACCCGTCAAACTCGTCATTGATCGCTTCCAGCAGGCGCGGATCGTCCGCCAACTCGCTGAGGCTGCGCCAGTATTCTCTCTGGTGAGGTTTGCGGGTCATGGCATCGTCAACTATCGGTGGCACGTCGAGCAACTGGTCATGTACGTGCTGTCGTGGATGTTGTAAAAGTCCTTCAACTCGGCCCCGAGGGTGAGTTGGTCCTTGCCTTCGTCGGCGGCGGTCCAACTCATGTTGGTGATCTGCTCCGCGGGCCGCAGATGCTTCTGCGGCGCCCGGTGGCAGTCCAGGCACCAGCTCATGGACAGCGGCTGATCCAGGTAAACCTCTTCCATCTTGTCGATGCGGCCGTGGCAACTGGCGCAGCCGATGCCCTTGTTGACGTGGGCGGAGTGATTGAAATAGACGTAGTCGGGCAGATCGTGGACCTTGATCCACTCCACGGGCAGGCCGGACTCGTAACTGTCGAACAGCGGCTGAAGCTTTTCACTGTTCTTGCGGATACCGTTGCCGGCCTCCTGCGGGCTGTGGCAACTCATGCAGATCTGGGTGTTGGGGATGGCCGCGTAGGTGTTGTTTTCGACGGTGGTGTGGCAAAAGCGGCAGTCGATGCCGAGCTGCCCGGCGTGCATGGCGTGGGAATAAGGCACGGGCTGCTTTGGCTGGTAGCCGACGGTGGTGGCCTTGGGCGAGAAACCGTAGCCGACGATGATGGGGGCATACAGCGCGCCGCCGAGCACAGCGACAATCAGCAGCGGTAACAGATAGTTCGCCCAGGGTGGGAAGACGAAATCGCTACGTTTGTGCTCTGCCATGCCTCGGCCGTGATCAGTCACGCCAGGGCGTGACGCAAGCTTGCTGTTTGGATTGCACGATAGCCCGCTCGCGCACCGGAAGCTGCGCGATGCGAAAGATAACGAGAATTATAACAATTTACAAAATCGCAGTCCCGGCACCTCTTTGCCCGATAAGATGACCAGCCGTACACTCATGAGCATGAATCCGAAACGATTCGCAATTCTGCAACTGTGCCTGGGCCTGAGCTTGAGCCTGCTCATGCTGCCCGCCTGCCGTTCACAGTCTGACCTGTCGAGCGACGTGGAAATCACCCCCGCCCCCCCCGGCAGCAACTCCGGCAGTGTAGCAGTTGTGCAAGGCGCTTCCACAAGCTTGCCCGTCGAAACTTCCCCCTTGCCCCAGACACCCGTGGTTCCTCCCACCCCGGCGGAGGCCGCTTCATCGGCCGTCTCTTCCGCCAGTACCACTTCCGCTAACGAGCCCGCTACCTCCACTTCCGGGGGCGACGTCTTCGTGCTCGACGGCATGGTCGGTCAGGTCAACGGCCGGGCCATCTACACCCGCACCATCTTCGATCCCATCCACGAGCAATTGACCCAGATCGGCCTCCAGCACCCCGGCATGGCCTTCCGAAGCCCGGCCGTCAACGCCATCGCCCTGCGCGTCAACGAGGTGGTGCAGAACGCCCTGTTGCTGGGCGAAGCCGTCCGCGACCTCGACGAGCAGGAGCAGCAGGGTCTGGCCTTCATGGTGGCGGAGCACCGCCAGGAATTGCTGCGACTCCACGGCCGCGGCTCGGCTGCCGTCGCCGAACGCTCTTTGCGCGAGAAGCGTGGCCTCAGCTTGGACGAGGCTGTCGAAGAATATCGCTCCAACTTGCTCGTGCAGCGATACCTGCGCTTCAAGCTGTTTCCGCTGATCAACGTCACTCGCCGCGACATCGAGCGCTACTACCAGGAACACCCGCAGGATTTCAATCCGCCGCCCAGGCGCGTGCTGCGGCTGATCAGCACCCGCGATCCGCAGGCCGCCCAACAGATCGCCGCCGATCTGGCCGGCGCCAGCCGCAGTTTCGCCGACCTGGCTTCCTCCGAGCTTAACGCCTTCAAGCCGGCCGAAGGCGGCAAGATGGAAATCGTCGGGCAAAGTCCCCTGGCCAGTGAGCCGCTCAACAAGATCATCGACGTGTTGCCGGCCGGCCAGTATGCCGGGCCTATCGTCGATGGCGACACCACCTGGTTCGTCAGCATCGAGTCGATCGACCAGCCGCCCGCCCAATCGCTCAAGGATGCCCAGCTGAAGATCGAACAGATCCTGCGCGAGCAGCAGTTCCGCATCCTCAGTCAGCGCTTCCGCCAGAAGGTCATGGAACAGGGTAGTTACACGTTGCCCGAGCTGATGATCACTCGTCTCTACGCCATCGCCGAAGCCCGCTACAACCCCGCCACCCTCAGCCGCGCTCAATGATCAGCCGCCTCCAGCGCTGGCTCGCCGCCCGCCGCCGCAGCGGCCCCAGCGGCGAACGCGTCGCCGCCCGCTTCCTCAAGCGCCGCGGTTACCGCATTCTCGCCCGCAACGTGCGCAACCGTTACGGCGAAATCGACCTGATCGCGCAGCCGCGTGATGATCGCAATGTCCTGGTCTTCGTGGAAGTCAAAGCCGGCACTGCCGGCAGCGATCTGCCCCCGGAAGTGCACGTGACCGCACTGAAACAGCGCAAGATCACCGCACTCAGTGCCCAGGTGCTGCGCGCTCAACGCATGACCGCCCTGCGCGTGCGCTACGATGTGATCGCGGTGGAGTTCGTGTCAGATAGTCCCAAAGCGCCGCCGGTGATTCGCCATCACATCGCAGCGTTTGAAAGTCGCGTCTAACCCATCGCTTTGCGGAACACGTCCAACGGCGCTGGCAGATTGGTCCACAGCTTGAACTGGGCCGCCGCCTGGTGCAGGAACATCTCCAGCCCGCTCACCGTGGCGCAGCCGCGCGCGGCCGCTTCGCGCAGCAGGCGCGTCAGCAGCGGGTTGTAAACCATGTCGAACACCACCGTGTTTTCGCCCGCCCAGTCCGGCCACTGCTCGATGGCACAGGACTGCTCGTGCGGGTGCATGCCCAGCGGCGAACAGTTGATGATGATGTCAGCTGGCTCGCTTCGCAGGTCCGCGCTCGCGGCAGGCTTGACCTGATACTGCGGCCCGGCGAACTCTTCGGCCAGCTGCGCCACGCGCGCCGCGTCGATGTCGCTCAAGCGGATTTGCGCACCATAATGCGAATACCCCGCCACCACCGCGCGTCCCACGCCGCCGGCTCCGAACACGAACACCCGCTTGCCGCGCAACTGCTCGCGCGCAATCTCCATCTTCGCGCACACCACATCCAGCGCTGCCGCGTAGTCGGTGTTGCAGGCATACAGCGAGCCGTCCTCGCGCACGGCCAATGTGTTGGCAGCCCCGATGCGGTCGCTGAGTTGCTCGACTTCGCCTCCGCATTCCTTGACGAACTTCAGCAGGTTGTGCTTGTGCGGAATGGTCACCGACGCCCCCCGGAAGTCCAGAGGCTTGTAATCCAACCACGCGCCCGCGGTGGCTTTGAAATGCTCATATTCTGGGGGAATGCGCAGGGGCAGATAGACGCCGTTGTAGCCGGTGGCGGTGAAGCCGGCATTGTGAATGTGCGGCGAGCGCGAGTGACCGACTGGATCGCCAATGACGCCGTACACCTTCGTGTCGCGTTGAATGGCGTCCCAGCGGTAGAGTTTTTTCAGTTCGTGAATGGTGGGTTGCCCGATGGCGGTGCCCAGGCCGTCCTTGACCGCGGCGAAGGTGAGCAGGGCGTCGAACTTCTTGGCCAGCACGCGCGAAGGCAAACCGAACTCGCCCATGCACAGAGCGATGGTGGGTTTGCAGCGCTGCTCGATCAGCTCGAAGGCTTCGATGTTGTCGCGCAGCGAGCGGGCGAGCCAGGCGACCTTGATGATTCGACAATGCGGCGTTTTGGCCATGGCCTCGAACTTCTGCAGCAGATCGTTGGGCCGCCCCCGGAAATCATGCGCGGAGAGAATCAACCGTGTATCCACGGGGCGCTGCTGATCATCGTGCTGCACGATCAGGGCGATCTTCTGGCGCAGGTTGGCGCTGCGCTGATGCGTGGCCAGTTCCAGGTCGATGTAGGCCGGCTGTCGCGGGCCGATGGCAGCATGCTCCAGGGCGGCGATGCGCGTCTGCTCGTCGCCGTCAAACTCGCCGCCTTCCTCCGCGCTGCGGCAGGTGATGATGCACGGCAGCGGGCAGCGCTGCACCAGCGTCGCCAGTTGCTTCAGGTCATCGGTGAAGCCGTCGATGCGCAGCTCAATCAGGTCAGCCCCGTTCTCAGCAGCGATGGCAGCTTCCGCCAGGGCCTGCTCCAGCGAACGAACCATGATGGCAGCGGTCAATGCGGTCATGGGAAACAGTGTAGCATTGGATTTTTGATTTTCGATTTGTGATTTGCGATTGGAAGACATCATGCGACCTGCACGCAAACATTCGCAAATCGAAAATCGCAATTCGCACGGCCTCAACAGCGGCCAAAGCCGCTAAATCAAAAATCACCCCGCCGCGCCGTGACGGATCCGATCGGCCCAGACCCGCCACGCGCGCAGCAAGGCGACACCACTTCGTGACGCACCGCTTGCGCAGTGAATCACTTCCGGGGGGGAAGGCCAGTTTCGCCGAGGCCCCATAGAGCC
>JADLFV010000096.1 GCA_020849625.1 Phycisphaeraceae bacterium | reverse complement strand
TCGAAGCCGTCCCCCGCAGATCACGCCGCCGATCCCCGCCTCCGCTTGCGATCACCAGACCCGCCGCAGCTTCACTGCGGTTTTATTCACCTGCGCCCCTTGACATGCGGGGCCATATATGGGTTAGCGCACGTGGGGGGCTGGCCAGTCTGTGCGCTGGAAAAGCCGCGGATGAGGGCTGATGCGGGGTGAATCGCGGTAAATGCGATGGGCGGGAGAGCGGTGGTTTGCCGGAAGCGGGTGAATATTGGATAATGGATGGTTTGGTTGTGATCGGCCGATGGAGAGAGGAAGGACGGATGGACTCGCCTTTTTTCCAGGTCAGGGACAGGACATGAAGTTGACCCGCCGCGAGATGATGCTTGCCAGCTTGAGCGCTTTGGCGGCAGGTTGTGCCTCGACAGACAGCCCGGGCTTCAGCAGCCGTCCCAGCCCGGTCTGGCCGGCGTCGGTGGCGCCGCCAAGTAGCGGCCGATCTGTGCTTTATCGGACCACCACGCTGCCTCCAGCCGCTGCCCCCAGCGCGGTGGGGCCGGTGCAGGCGATCGCCAGGTCACGTTGGACCAGCGCCCGGCCGGTGTCGGGTCGGACCAACCCGATGAGCGGCATCAGCCGAATTACCGTCCACCACGAGGGTTCCACCACGTTCTGGGCCTCTGACACCGGCAGCACAGCCCAACGCCTGGAGAGCATCCGCAGCTACCACGTCCGCGAACGGCGTTTTGCGGACATCGGCTACCACTATGTCATCGACCGGGCCGGCCGGGTGTGGGAAGCCCGTGCAATCCAGTTCCAGGGTGCCCACGTCAGCGGGCAGAACGAGCACAACCTGGGCGTGATGTGCCTGGGCAACTTCGACAAGCAGAGCCCCACGGAAGCCCAATTGGTGGCTGTGCGACAGACCGTGGCGGCCTTCGCTTCGTACTACAGGGTACCCCGATCCCGCATCTACACCCACCGCGAACTGGGCCCCACCACCTGCCCCGGCGCCAACCTCCAGCCACGGGTCGCAGCGATGCGCTCGAGCGGCCAATTGGCGTAATCCTGCCCCCGGAATAGACAATCGTGGCATGTGATTGTGAACACGTGTAGTCTTAAATACCATGTGTCGATTGACAAATTGGCGTGCTACGGGGGTTGTATTTGCAAATCCGGGCGATAGTATGAAGTGTGAGATCGGAATTCATCCATAGCCCCTATTCTCCCCCGCCCCCGGAAGCAACCCCGCCCCCGGAACTGCCTTCGAACCTGCCTCGAACCGTTGAGCCCTCCGACAGAACCGCACCGACCCGCAGTACACACGCAAGACAAATGAACATCATCCCGCCCGGATTGGGCTGCATGGGTGGATGAGCGTCGGGCCGACCCACGACGCGGCCGGCCAAAATGACAGGAGCGCCGTCATGGCAGAACGCACAAGCAACGACGCCGAATCCATGAAAGGCCGACGCCTCGGCCGCGTGCTGACCAAGATGGGCAAGATCACCCGTGATCAGGTCCAGGAAGCCCTCGAACTACAGAAGAAGCAACGCCAACCCATCGGGCAACTGCTGGTCGAACTGGGCTATATCAGCACCGACGATCTGAACCTCGCCCTGGCCATCCAATCGGGCATGGAGATCATCGACCTGGACGACATGGACATCACCAGTGAGATCGCCCACCTGATCCCCGCCGAGACCGCCCAGGCTTATCAGTTGATGCCCATCGCCTTCGAGCCTGGCAGCAACACCCTGACCATCGCCCTCAAGAACGCGGATAACTTCCGGGCCATCGACGACTTGCGCCTGTTGATGGGCTACAACGTCCGGGCGGTGGTGGCGCCCTCAGCCCAGGTGGAAAAGAAAATCCAGGCTTACTACGGCCAGGACGAGGAATCGCTCAGTTCCCTGGTGGCGGAACTGGCTGAGGACGCAGACCTGGAGCAACTGGCGGAACGCAGCGGCTCGATCGACCTGGAAGAGCTGCTGGAGATGGCCGACGACAACAAGGTCAAGCGCCTGTTGAACCTGGTGCTGCTGCAGGCGATCAAGGACCGGGCCTCGGACATTCACTTCGAGCCGTTCGAGGATGAGTTCAAGATGCGTTACCGCATCGACGGCATGCTTTACGAGATGGTGCCGCCGCCCAAGCACCTGGCCATGCCCATCGTCAGCCGACTGAAAGTCATGAGCAACCTGGACATCGCCGAGCGGCGTTTGCCGCAGGACGGCCGCATCGAGCTGGTGGTCAACAACAACCCGGTGGACATGCGCGTGGCCGTGCTGCCGACGATGTTCGGCGAAAGCGTGGTGCTGCGCGTGCTGGATCGGCAGAACGTCAAGCTGGACCTGGACAAGGTCGGCATGCGGGCCGATGACCTGGAAACCTTCCGCCAACTGATGCGCAAGCCCAACGGCATCGTCATCGTCACCGGGCCCACCGGCTCGGGCAAGACCACCACCCTGTATGCCTCACTCAGCGAACTCAACAGCATCGACGTCAAGATCCTGACCATCGAGGACCCGGTCGAATACGACGTGCAGGGGCTGATCCAGGTGCAGGTGAACACCGGCGTGGGACTGACCTTCGCCAAGGCCCTGCGCTCCTTCCTGCGGCAGGACCCCGACATCATCCTGGTCGGCGAAACCCGCGACCTGGAGACCGCCCAGATCGCCGTGCAGGCCTCGCTGACCGGGCACCTGGTGTTCACCACGCTGCACACCAACGACGCGCCGTCGAGCATCGCCCGTCTGCTGGACCTGGGGCTCGAGTCGTTCCTGATCACCGCGACTTTGGAAGGCATCGTGGCCCAGCGCCTGGTGCGAAAGATCTGTCCGCGCTGCCGCGAACAGTACACGCCCACCGAAGAGCAGTTGATGCAGTTGGACCTGACGCCCGAAGACATTGAAGGCCGCGTCTTCTACCGCGGCAGCGGCTGCGACTACTGCAACCAGTCCGGCTACAAGGGCCGCATGGCCATCTTCGAGATCATGGTGCTCGACGACGATCTGCGCGAACTGATCATGCAGAACGCCTCGACGCAGATTCTGCGGGCCGAGTCGCGCAAGCGCGGCATGCGCACGCTGCGCCAGAGCGGCCTGCTGACGATCTACGACGGACAGACGACCATCGATGAAGTGATTCGCGAAACCCTGATGGAAGAAGGATAAGGGAATTTTAGATTTTTGATTTTAGATTTTTGATTGACCATTGGCCCGGGGTGCCGTTCCGCCATGACCGCGATATCGCAAATCTAAAATCTAAAATCGCAAATCCGACTGGAGTTGAGCCATGCCGACGTTCCAATACGAAGCCCTGGATGAATCGGGCAAGCCGCAGAAGGGCACGATCAGCGCCGCCAGCAGCGATGAAGCCCTGGCCCGCATCAAGAGCCAGGGGTTCTTTCCCACCTCGGTGCGCGAGCAGAAGGTCAAGCGCTCCAAGAGCAGCGGCGGCGGTGGCGCAGCGGCAGCCGGGCCGACCAGGAAGAAAAAGGGCGGCCTGAACAACCTGTCCTTCAGCATCGGCGGCGTGTCGCAGAAGCACCTGACCAGCTTCACGCGACAACTCTCCGTGTTGCAGGACGCCGGCCTGCCCATCCTGCGCTCGCTGCAGATTCTCGAGCAGCAGCAGAAGCCCGGCCTGCTCAAGAACGTGCTGGGCGAGGTGCACGAGGACGTTTCCGGCGGCTCGACGCTGTCCGACGCCCTCAACAAGCACCCCAAGGCTTTTAACAAGCTGTACACCAAGATGATCGCCGCCGGCGAGGTCGGCGGTGTGTTGGACCTGATCCTGCAGCGCCTGGCGGAGTTCCTGGAAAAGGCCGCCAAGCTCAAGCGGCGGATCATCGGCGCCATGATCTACCCGATCTGCGTCATCACGGTGGCCGCGGTCATCGTGCTGGGCATCATGGTGTTGATCGTGCCCAAGTTCGAGGAAATTTTCGCCGACTTCGACGCCGAGATGCCGCGCCTGACCGTCTGGCTGATCAACTTCAGCAAGTGGCTGGGCGGCCGACTGCACGACAACCAGATGGTGCCCGGCATCGTGTGGCTGCTGCTGTCGCCCATCGCCTTCGTGCTGCTGCTGAAGCTGACCCGCAAGAGCGCCACGGGCCGGAACATCACCGACCGCATCATGCTGCTGATGCCGGTGGCCGGGCAGATCACCTCCAAGGCCTCGATCGCCAAGTTCACGCGAACCCTGGGCACCCTGATCACGGCCGGCGTGCCCATCCTCGACGCCATCAACATCACCAGCGAAACCACCGGCAACTCGATTTACGCCAACGCCCTGCTCAAGGTGCACGAGTCGGTGCGCCAGGGCGACAGCTTCGCCGAGCCGCTGCGTCGGGCCAAGGTCTGCGACAGCATCGTGGTCAACATGATCGACGTGGGCGAGGAGACCGGCGACCTGGACAAGATGCTATTGAAAATCGCGGACAACTACGACGAAGAAGTGGACGTGGCGGTGGCCGGCCTGCTGAGCCTGCTGGAGCCGATCATGGTCGTGGTGCTGGGCCTGATCGTCGGCGGCATCGTGGTCGCCCTGTTCCTGCCCCTGATCGCCCTGATGGAATCGGTGATGTGATGAAACAAATGTCGATTGACGAATTGCGATTGACGAATGCTTCGCCGCCGCGAGCGGGCAGCGAGGATACTTCGCGCGCCAGACCGACGACCGGCACCCATTCGAATTTCGAATTTCGAATTTCGAATTTCCCCTCCCGGGGCTTCACCCTCATCGAGCTGCTGGTGGTGATGGGCATCATCGGCGTGCTGGCGTCGTTGGTGTTTTTCGCGGCCGCCAAGATGCGGGGCGGCGCCACGGAGTCGCAGTGCCGCGCCATGCTCGGCGGCCTGACCGGCGTCGCCGCCATGTACGAGACTTCCACCGGCATTCCAATTGAGCACCTCGATAAGGCACCGTTTTCCAATTACTGGAGCGCTCCGACACTTACGATCAATTACCCACAAACGACGGCTCCGGTCATCAACCAGGGGGACAAACTGCTGCTGGACGGCGACCTGACTAGCGATGAAACTTCGCTATTCAATGCCAGCGAACAAACTCGCCATCGCAACGCCAACCTTTTCATCGAGCGCTTCGTCTGGGTGACGCTGCAAATCCCCGAAGTTCGCGACCGGTTCGTCGGCCTGGGTGAGAATGCCTTCGTGGACCTCGATCACGATGGATTTGCGGAAATCCGCGATCCCTGGGGTCACAACATCGCCTACGGCAAGGACACCTCCCGCGGCAACAGCGCCAACACGGACGCTGACTTTCTGCCTGACCACCCCAGCCCCTTCTTTGCTTCTGCCGGCACTGATGGTTTGTGGGGCGAGTCCTACACCGAAAGCGATCCGCCCACAGGGGGCTGGAACAACTACACGACCACCAGCAACTACGCCGACTCGCGCGACAATCTTTACAGTTTCGACATCGACCGCAGCAGCGCGGAAACGCAGAGATAACATGAATGATCCACGAAACAACATGATGATGGCGGATGGCGGATGGCGGATAGCGGATGGATCGTTGTCATCCGCCGCTGCGCGCCACGTACCACCACCGTCATGGGCCGCTTCCCGGCGCTATGGTCGGAATGCAAAAGTCCATCCGCCATCCGCCAACACCCATCCGCCATTCCTCCCCGCCTTCACCCTCGTCGAACTGCTGGTGGTCGTGGCCCTGATCGGCATCGCCATGTCCATCGCACTGCCCACGATGTCGGCCATGACGCGCGACTCGACCCGCAACACGGCCGAGAACGCCGTGGCCATGGCCGGCAACATCGCCCGCGCCTACGCCACGCGCCCGATCTCCGATGTCAAGGACGTCAACCTGAGCACCACCACCTCTCCCTCCCAGATCAATGCCAGCGACGAAGCGGGCAGCTACAGCGGCTGCATCGCCCTGTTCACACCCGCCAATGAAATCCGCATCGCGGGCAACGGAACGGAAGCCCAGCGCGCACGAGCGAGCACCGCCGTCAACATTGGCCTTCGTAGTATTTCTTCGATGGAGCGTCTCTACTGGGATGGCGGCGCCATTCTCGCTTCCGACTGGGGTGACCCTCAGCATCCCAAGCACCTCAACGGATTTCGCGATGTGCAGATCGACTACATCCGCCTGCCCGCCGACGCCGGGGTGGCGGGCGTGATACGAGATCGCAACAGCACTGCCAACGATCCGCCGCGCCTGCTGGCGCCGCCCTTCGCCGTCTGGTTCGACGCCGGCGGCAATCTCGTCGCCGCCGGTAACTTCGCCGCCAACGACTTCATCTATTACGACGGCAATTACGACGGGCGGTACGGCATCAACGGCACCGGCGGCGGTCCGGCACGAGCAAACGACTACAACCCCGATTTTTGGGATCCCACGGCTCCCAAGGACACCACTGATCCCAACTTTGATGTCACCACCCACTACAACACCTCCGCCAAGAAGCGCGAACTGCCCTTCGAGCGCATCGAAGCCGTGTCCGCGGTCATGGTCTATTCCAAGGACAGCTTCCGATCCGAAGCTACGGCTGGCGGCTTCTATTGGAATGATGGCACCAGCACCGCCCTGGACCAGCAGCGATGGAACTGGATGAAAGAAAACGGCCGCATGGTGATGTTCACCCGCCAGAACGGCCTGGCCCTGCGCGGGATGCTGGACAACTAGAGGACGTGACGATGAGACGGT
>JADLFV010000095.1 GCA_020849625.1 Phycisphaeraceae bacterium | reverse complement strand
ATGTTTGAATGTTACTTGCATCCACTGACAACTCCCTGTCAGGGGTACTATCACCAACTGGACACGCTCATTGAGCGCAAAAAAAAGAGACCATTCAACGAGGGGCGGGCCTTCCCGGACAGTCAGTTGGCCCCCGACGGCCGCGAGAATGAGCCGCACATCACGGTCAAGTTCGGCCTGCACAGCGCCGATCCGCAGCAGGTGGCCAACCTGCTCAAGGGCATCGGACCCATCCGCGTGAAGTTCGGCCGCATCAGCCACTTCCCGCCGGCGCCCTACAGCCGGGGCGGTGCGGTGCTCAAGTACGACATCGAAAGCCCGGACCTGATGGCGATCAACGCCCTGATCAGCGATCGCCTGGAAGTCACTGACACCTACAAGCATTACGTCCCCCACGCCACCATCGCCTACGTCCAGCCGGGTTTCGTGGCCAAGTACGAGGGCGACGGCGCCCTGACCGGCAAGGAAGCGACGATCGACAAGATCATGTTCGCCGGCGCCGACGGCAAGCGCTACGAGATCACGCTTCGCGGTAAGGCCTCACCCCCGAAGCCCTGGCCCCCCCGCCCCCGGAAGTGGCCGCTACCGACGACGCCACACCCCCGGAATCGCGGGCGCGGCCGGTCATCCAGCGGGGCAGGGTGCCGAACCAGTCCGTTGGGGGTGAATCACGCATCGCCGATCTGCGAGGCAAGGGACCGGTTCGGGTGGTGGAAGTGGCCGGAGATATGTTCAAAGATGCTCCGGTCACCGACTACTTGTCGATTGCACGGCGATGGGCAGTGCAAAACATTCGTGGTCAGTACGTCAATGCCGACACGGGCTGGACGATTAATGTCAGTCGGCAGGGGATCGTCGAAGCGACCGGAAAGCATCATCAGCGCGTTTACGCCGAAGCCATCACCGCCGTTCCGCAATTACTGGAAAACGCGGTCTTGGTCGAGAGTCACGCCGACCGCAAGGGTCGCCCACACATCAAACAGGTCCATCGGTTCTACTCTGCGCTGCGAGCCGGTGATGTGTTCTATCGGGCAAAACTGACGGTGTTTGAGCGTGACGACGGGAAGATGTTCTATACGCATGAACTCTCGGAAATTAAAGAAGGCGTCCGTTTAAGCGCTCCGGTGGATCGCCGTAGCGGTCCCGACGGAGATACGGACGCCTCTGCCATCATTATCGGTGATCTGCTGGCGGGAATCAAGGCCGAAGACGGAAGATTTGTGCTGAATCCCGGCCAAAAACCAGGCCAACAGTCGCCTTCGGGGCCGCCGACAATCCAACGGGGCAAGCAACCTTCCGGGGCCACTTCCGGGGGCGGGGGCGAGCTGCCGCAGGTCAGGGGTATGATCTCCAGCGCCGCAGATGAGCCGATCCTGCGGTCTGGCGCCGCTGCTCAGGCGGTGACCAAGGACGGCCGCCGCCTGGTAGCCATGCTCGAGCGCGACCCCGACGGTAAGAAGGTGGGCGTCCGCTCGATCAACGAAATGCTCCGCCGCCGGCTCGACGTGGAAATCCGCGAGGGCCTAGAACAAACCACCCCCGGAAAGCCCGCCTCCTACATGGGGAGTGATTATCACCTCATTCGCACCTGCACCGCCAGCAGCACCATCAACTTCCACGAACTGGGCCACGCCCTGGACGCCCTGATCCGCGACAAAGACCCCGTCTTCGTGGACAAGATCCTCGGCGGCCGGCTGGTGGCCCTGCCAGACTTCCGGGGGCGATGGCTTCGGCACAGACGCCGGCGGAAGGATTCGCCGAGTGGGTGCGCCTGACCATCACCAGCCCCAAAGACCGGCCGCGTGCGATCACCAAGCGGATCGAGACCGCGCAAGGCCCACCTGAGCCGGCACAATCCGCAGATGCTGTCATGATCATTGCACTGAAATTGGGTCTGCCAGGGTGTTGTCACCGCCGCCGTTTATTCTCCCGTCACCTGTCAGGGAGAACCGGCCATGACCATGAATGCCTTGAAACTGCGTGTCAGCGACCTGCACGATGAAACTGAACAGGGTGGCCCGCGGCTGCGGGTTCGACCAATCGTTGGACCATCCCACGATCAGCCGGCCTATCGACTGCTGGAACGGGACCTCGAACAGCACGTGCTGGTAACGGAGGTGAGCGAGGCCGGCCAGGTGCCCCACCTCATGATTGAAAACACGCTCGATGAACGTGTGTTGTTGATCGACGGCCAGGAGCTGGTAGGAGCCAAACAGAACCGAATCCTCAATGCAGATGTACTGGTGCCGGCCAAGGCCACGTTGACGGTGCCGGTCAGTTGTGTGGAACAGGGGCGGTGGGGATACAGAAGCCAGCAGTTCACGCCCGGCCGATCGGCGTCGTACCGGGTCCGCCGTGGCAAGCTTGACCGGATTCACGAGAACCTCAAGCGTCAGCGCGGACACGATGCCGATCAAACCGCGGTGTGGGATGAAGTGCAAGCCTCGCTCATAAGCTCCAAGAGCTATAGCGTGACCGCTGCCCTGAGCGACGCCTACATGCAGCGGGGCCAAGATCTGGACCGGGTGCGTCGTCAGTTGAAACTGCCACAGGATGCGGTGGGTGTGGCGGTGTTTGACAGCATAACTCTGCTGGGCGTGGATCTGTTCGACCGCCATGCGGCGCTGGCTTATTTCTGGGAGTGCCTGGTGGACAGCTACGCCATCGAAATGCTGGACGACCCAGTGGATCCGGTGGCACCCCAGGATTCGGTAGAAGGTCAGGCTATCTGCACACTGCTGGCAGAGTTGGCGGATGGCAACTGGTCAGACTTCGATTCACCGGGTGAGGGCCGTGACTGGCGGCTGGAACATCCGCAATACGCCGGTGCCGCTCTGGTCTGGCAAGAAAAGGTCGTAATCCACCTGCAGTTGTTCCCAAAGAGCGATAGCCGGGATGGTGGCACTGACCAATTGCGATGGCATCGAAGAATCCGCCGGCCATATGGTCGCGGTGACCAGCAAGTCGATTGAGAATCATGGACCGCCGAGCCTGAAGGGGGAAACGCTCCAGGCACGGTCGCCTGGAGCGTTTTCGCAGGTATGAAAGGTGAGCCGTGACTGCGATTGACAAGGCTGCGGTATGGCCGTGAAATACACAACCTCTGGCCTCGTGGCGAGGTCCGGGGTGGCTGCATATCCACCCCATCGGCAGGAGATCCCGGTTGGGCATCTCTCAAAATGCGTGAAGGACAATTGTATAAAAATGACCATGGTGATGACCATCGAAGAGATGTCGCAGTATCTGAAGATCTTTTTCCCCACGCGCTGCAAGCTGGCTCATGAGGGTAAAGTCCCCGGCCAGAAGATTGGCCGACATTGGCGATTCCACCGAGCGGTCACCGACCAGTGGCTGGGCCACCGCACCGGCAACCTCCAGACGACGGAGCGGACATGAAGCTCATCAGGAACACAGGCAATGACCGCGTCATTGATGAACTGCGTCACGCACTGACCAAAGGCGCCTCGCTCGACCTGGCATCGCCCACCTTCTCGCTGTTCGCCTTCCACGAACTGCGCGAAGCCCTAGGCAAACTCTCCGCGTGTCGCATAGTGCTTCCCATCTCGAATGATGGCGAGGCCGGTCTGCTTGGATTGGAAGCTGACCGCGCCTTCCGAAACCGACTCCAGACACGATGGCTGGCCCGTGAGTGCGTGGCATGGATGAAGACGGTGGACCTGCGGGGTGCGCCGGAATGGTTGCCGCAATCCATCCTCATCGCCGGCAACGCCGATGCCGGCGCGCCGCGCGTTATCACGGGCGCCTGTGCATTCACCACCGAAGGGCTGGGCATCACCCCAGGCAACCAGTTCAGCCTCATCCAATGCTCCGAGAAGCCAGAAGAATCAGCCATTCTCGGCGCATGGTTCACCAGCCTCTGGAACTCGCTGCCGCCCACTGGCGAACGAAAGGCCACATTCCTGAAGCGACTACAGGAACTGGCCGAGCACAAGGCACCATCGCTTATCTACTATTTGACCCTCTACCACGTCTTCAAAGACCTCGGCGACGAACTGGATGAGGAGCGCGTTGTTAAGTCGGCCACTGGCATCCGAGGCACAATCGTCTGGAAGAAACTCTACAAGTTCCAGCGTGATGGCGTCATCGGCACCATCGACAAGCTGGAGCGGCTGGGCGGCTGCATCATCGCCGACAGCGTCGGCCTGGGTAAGACATTCGAGGCCCTCGCCATCATCAAATATTACGAGCTTCGTAACGACCGCGTGCTCGTGCTGGTGCCCAAGCGCCTGCGCGACAACTGGACACTCTATAAGGCCAACGACCGCCGCAACTTTCTCGCAGCCGACCGCTTCAACTACGACGTGCTCAACCATACCGACCTGTCCCGCAACGGCGGTACGTCGGGCGACATCGACCTGGCCCATGTCAACTGGGGCAACTATGACCTGGTGGTCATCGACGAGTCGCACAACTTCCGCAACAAATCCACCCACAACGACCGGGAGACCCGCTACGACCGCCTGATGCGGCGCATCATCAAGGAAGGCGTCAAGACCCGTGTGCTGATGCTCTCGGCAACGCCGGTCAACAACCGCTTGGCCGACCTCAAGAACCAGATCGCCTTCGTCACCGAGGCCGACGATACCGCCCTCGAACCCCATGGCATCCCCAGCATCGAAGCCACCGTCCGCCAGGCCCAGCTTCAGTTCAACCGTTGGATGGCCATGGAGGACGCCGAGCGCCGGCCCTCTCGACTCATGGACATGTTGGGATTTGACTACTTCAAGCTGCTGGACCTGCTCACCATCGCCCGCTCACGCAAGCACATCCAGAAATACTATGGCACCCATGAGACAGGGCGTTTCCCCGAGCGCCTCAAGCCGATCAACATCAAGGCCGACGTGGACCTTAAGGGGGAGTTTCGCTCCATCCGCGAAATCAACAGCGAAATCCGCCGCCTGACCCTAGCCACCTACGCGCCCCTCCGCTATGTGTTGCCCCACAAGCAAGCGACTTACGACGCCAAGTACAGCACGCGGATACGCGGCGGGGAGAGTTTCTTCCGCCAGGTGGACCGCGAAGAGAGCCTCGTCCACCTGCTGCGCGTCAACGTGCTCAAGCGCATGGAAAGCTCGGTCACTTCCTTCACCCTCACCCTCACGCGACAACTGGCCGACGTACAGGCGACGCTGGCCAAGATCGAAACGCACGCCGAGTCCGTGGACGAAATCGACATCGCCGACGTGGATGTGGACGACCCCGGCTTCGAAAGCCTGCTCGTCGGAACCAAGGTCAAGGTGCTGCTAAAAGACGTGGACCTGGTGCGATGGCGGCAGGACCTCATCGAAGACCGCAACCGCCTCGCCACGTTGCTCTCGGCCGCGAAATCCATCGGTGCCGCCCGTGACGCCAAGCTCCGCGCCCTCCGCGAAGTCATCGAAGAGAAGTGCAGCCGGCCGATCAACCCCGGCAACCGCAAGGTGATCGTCTTCACCGCCTTCGCCGACACCGCCCACTACCTCTACGGCGAGTTGTCCGGCTGGGCCAAGCAGAAGCTGGGCATCCACAGCGCCCTGGTCACCGGCGCCGGCCACAACCAGACGACGCTTCCCCACCTCCGTAAGGACTTCGTCAGCATCATCACCGCGTTCTCACCGCGCTCCAAGGAACGCCCCGCCGACCTGGCCGAGGAAGGTGAACTGGACTTGCTCATCGCCACCGACTGCATCAGCGAAGGCCAAAACCTCCAGGACTGCGACACCGTCGTCAACTACGACATCCACTGGAACCCCGTGCGGATCATCCAGCGCTTCGGCCGCATCGACCGCCTCGGCTCGCCCAACGAGCGCATCCAACTCATCAATTTCTGGCCGAACCTCGAACTGGAGGAGTACATCAACCTGGAGCAGCGTGTCAGCGGGCGCATGGTGCTGCTCGACATCTCCGCCACCGGCGAAGAGAACATCATCGAGCACCAGTCCGGTAACCAGATGAACGACTTGGAGTACCGCCGCAAGCAACTGCTCAAGCTCCAGGAAGCCATCATCGACCTGGAAGACCTGAGCACCGGCGTCTCCATCGCCGACCTGACGCTCACCGACTTCCGCATCGACCTCGCCGGCTTCCTCAAGGAAAACGCCGCCAAGCTCGAAAGCCTCCCCCTGGGCACGATGGCCGCCATAGCCCCGCCGCCGGCCGGCAACGGTGACGGCGCCGTCCCGCCGGGCGTCATCTTCTGCCTGCGGGCCGTGGGCGACGCGGCCAAGAAGGCCATCGAACCCGGCTACCCGCTGGCGCCGCACTACCTCGTGCATGTCGGTGATGACGGCACCGTGCTGCTGCCGTTCACCCACGCCAAGAATGTGCTCGACCGCCTCAAGGGCCTGTGCATCGGCCGCGACCTGCCGGATGTCGGGGCCTGCGCCCGGTTTGACAAGATGACCAAGGAGGGCCGGGAGATGGGCGCCGTCCGCGACCTGCTCGCCACGGCCGTGTCGTCCGTCGTCGGCAAGAAAGAAGAGCGGGCCGTGGCCAGCCTGTTCATGCCCGGCGGCACTCACGCCATGAAGGGCGAGTTCCAGGGCATCAATGACTTCGAGGTCGTGGCCCTGCTGGTCGTGCTTCCGGGGGCGGAGGAATCGGGGGGGCCGGGCCAATGAGCGTCGCCATCGTCATTAGCGCCCTTGTGCTGCCGGCCGATTCGCGCGTGGATCAGCGCGTCCCCAAGAAGCTCCTGCTGGAGAACGGGGCGCCCACGGCCGCCGACAAACGCCAGATTTCCGATGGCGTCGAGGAATTGCACTGGGTCGCGGCTCTCAAGCCCACCAACATCGGCGTCCAGTCGTTCCGCGATGACGTGCGGGAGTACCTGGAGATTGCCGTCCTGACCGTTGCGCTGCGGCCCCAGGCCAAGGCTGCCCGCCTGACTGAGTTGATCCACCGGGCGATACCGTATCCCACGGTACTGCTCGCCATGGAAGGGCCAATGGTCAGCCTCTCGCTGGCGCACAAGCGATGGTCGCAGGGCGAGAAGGATAGGGTGGTCATCGAAGACGTGCGACGATCCGCTCCATTCCGGCCGGACGCGCCGACGCCACAGGAATCGGCCTTCCTCGCCAGCCTGGCCCTGTCAGGACTGCCGGCCGGCGACTTGTACGCGCTCTACCAGGGCTGGATCGACCGCCTCTCGGCGATGCAGGCCGCGACGATCACCGGCGCCTTTGCCCCGGCGCAGTCGCCGGCCCGCGCCGCCGCCATCCGCGAGGGCCTGGACGCGCACGCCAAGCTCCAGCGCGAAATCGCGGCACTGCGGTCCCAGGCGACCAAGGAAAAGCAGATGAACCGGCGCGTCGCCATCAATCTCGAAATCAAACGGCTGGAGGCGCAGCTCGCCGAAGCCGCCAGCAAGCTATAGAAGGACAAGACGATGAACAAGATCACTGCCGACGATCCTCAGGCCAGGTCCGCCGACGTGGTGGCCCAGAACATCGCCCAACTCAAAGCCCTGTTCCCCGACGCCTTCACCGAGGGCACTTCCGGGGGGGTGGACTTCGACGTGCTCAAGCAACTGCTGGGCGCGCCCGTGGATGAGCGCGAGGAGAAGTACGGCCTGAACTGGCACGGCAAACGGGCGGCGCGGCGGCTGGCGCTCACGCCCTCGCTGGGCACGCTGCGCCCATGCCCGGAAGAGAGCGTCGATTGGGACACCACGCAGAACCTCATGATCGAGGGCGACAACCTCGAAGTCCTCAAGCTCCTCCAGAAGTCCTACGCCGGCAAGGTCAAGCTCATCTACATCGACCCGCCGTACAACACCGGCAAAGACTTTGTCTATCCCGACGACTTCCAAGACAACATCAGGAACTATCTCGAACTAACCGGGCAGGTAGACAGCAACGGGCGAAAGCTCTCCTCCAATACGGAGGCGTCGGGCCGATTCCACACCGACTGGCTCAACATGATGTACCCGCGGCTGCGGCTCGCTCGCAACCTGCTCTCTCCGCTCGGCGCAATCTTCATTTCGATTGACGACAATGAGCTGGCCAACCTCAAGGTCGTCTGCGACGAAATCTTCGGACAAGAGTGCTATGCGGGTTGCGTTGCACGCGTCACCGGAACACCGACGGGCGGAGGTTTCCGCGCGCTCGTCAACGAAACGGACAACGTGCTGATCTACCTCAAGCAGCCGGATGTCGAGATAGCTGGCGTCGGCTTCAGCGACGATGATGCGGCCATCTACGACAAGGAGGATGCCACTGGTAAATATCTCACGCGGTCCTTGCGGCGAACCGGCGGCGAGGATCGGCGTGAAGATCGTCCGAGCATGTACTACCCCGTGATTGCGCCGGACGGCCAGAAGGTGTATCCGATTGCGCCAGCGGGCTACGAGAGCCGGTGGATCTGCGGAAAGGACAGATACGAGGAAATGGTGGAGGCGGGGCTGATCGAATGGCAGCAAGTCACAAAGGATGGCCGGAAGTGCTGGCAGGTGTATCAGAAGTTTTATCTTGAGGGCCGGCTGAAACAGCCATCCAACCTTTGGGACGAGTTGGAAGGCAACAAGAAGGCAACGCGGGACCTGAAAGCCCTGTTCGACGGGCACAAGGTCTTCAGTTTTCCGAAGCCCGTTGGACTCATGCGGCACATTCTGGAAATGGCTGCGACTGACAAGGCGTCGGTCGTCCTCGATTTCTTTGCGGGTAGCGGCACCATGGCGCAGGCCGTGACTGAGTACAACGCCGCTGACAGCGGCAGCCGACGGTACATCATGGTTCAACTTCCTGAACCCTTGGACCCGGAGGACAAGGATCAGAGGATCGCCGCCGACTTCTGCAGGAAGCACAAGAAGCCTCTGAACATCGCCGAACTGACGAAAGAACGCCTCCGCCGTGCCGGAAAGCAGCTCCGCAAGGAGAACCCCCTGTTCAAGGGCGACACGGGATTCCGTGTGTTCAAGCTGGATTCGAGCAACATCGAGGCGTGGCAGCCGAAGCGCGACGATCTGCCGGGCACGCTGGCGGCACACGTTGAGCACCTCAAGGCCCAGCGCACCGAGAGCGACATCCTCTACGAACTGCTGCTGAAGCTCGGCCTGGACCTGGCCGTGCCGATGGAGCAGAAGACCATCGCCGGCAAGACGGTCCACAGCGTCGGGGCCGGGGCGCTGATCGTCTGCCTGGACAAGAAGATCGCCGCCAAAGAAGTCGAGCGACTGGCGCTGGGCATCGTGGAATGGCACAAGAAGCTCGCCCCCGCCGGCGAGACGACGCTCGTCTTCCGCGACAGCGCGTTCGCCGACGACGTGGCCAAGACCAACCTGACAGCCATCCTCCAGCAGCACGGCTTGGAAAACGTGCGGAGCATCTGACGGAGCGACCCATGAGCGAAGCCGACAAGCCCAGCGACAGACCCCACGAAGGCGAACTGATCCTTTACCAGACGCCAGCGGGGACGGTGCGCGTGGAGGTGCTGTACGAAGGCGAGACGTTCTGGCTGAACCAGAGGAAGATCGCCGAGCTGTTCGGGGTGGACCTCCGCACCGTAAGTGAGCACCTGAACAACATTTACGCATCCGGGGAGCTTCGGCCAGATCGAACTATCCGGAAAATCCGGAGAGTTCAACTGGAGGGAGGACGTGAGGTAAGTCGGGAGATCGAGTTCTACAACCTCGACGCCATCATCTCGGTGGGCTACCGCGTCAACAGCGCCCAGGCGACGCAGTTTCGCATTTGGGCGACGCAGACGCTGCGGGAGTTCGTCATCAAGGGGTTCGTGCTGGACGACGAGCGGCTGAAACTCAACAAGCGATTCGGCAAGGACTACTTCGACGAGCTTCTGGAGCGCATCCGGGAGATTCGCGCCAGCGAACGCCGGTTCTACCTCAAAATCACCGACATTTACGAGCAATGCAGCATCGACTACGACAAGGACGCCGAGATCACCCAGACGTTCTTCAAGACCGTGCAGAACAAGCTGCACTGGGCCGTGACGGGCAAGACGGCCGCGGAGATCATCGCCAGCCGTGCCGACGCCGGCAAGCCGAGCATGGGGCTGACGACGTGGAAGAACGCGCCTAAGGGAAAGATTCTCAAGTCGGATGTGTCGGTGGCCAAGAACTACCTGATCGAGCAGGAGATTAAGGAACTGGAGCGCATCGTCGGGATGTACCTGGACTACGCCGAGAATCAGGCGGCGCGGCAGATACCCATGAAGATGGCGGATTGGGTGCTGCGGCTGGATGCGTTCCTGCGGTTCAACGAGTACGAGGTGCTGACCAACGCCGGCTCGGTGTCGGCCGAGGTGGCGCGGCAGTTGGCCGAGGAGAAGTACGAACAGTTCCGCGTGAAACAGGACCGGGCGTTCGAGAGCGATTTTGAGAAAGAGGTCAAGCGGATCGAGGGAAAGTCCCGCAAGCCGTCCAAGCAGCCGCCGGATGAGGGGACGCCGTGAAGAAGCGCAGGCGAACCAGCAAGAAAAAGTCGGCCAAGAGCCACGCCAAGCGGCGCCGGCCGGCCGTGAGGCGTAAGAAGGCGGCAATTCGCAGAAAAGCATCGCGCAGGGCACCGGAAAGGCGATCGAAGGCCTCGGCGCGAAATAAGCCGGGCGGCAGGAAGAAGACGCCGAAGGGACGCCAACGCCCGGCCCAGCCGGCACCCCAGCGAGGCAAGCGTGCGGCCAAAGATCGCGCGGGTAAGGCGACCGTCCGGTCGCGGTCCAAAGCCGGCGCCAAGGCCAGCAGCAGCGGTGCGGCCGTGCAAACGTCAAACAACGGGAATGCAGTGATGAAGTTCCACTTTGAACCGAATCTGGATTACCAGCACACGGCCATCGAGGCAGTCTGCGACCTGTTCCGCGGGCAGGAAGTCTGCCGAACGGACTTCACTGTGGTCCGAGACGTGGCCGATGCGCAGATGCGTATGGCGTTCGCCGAGCACGACCTGGGCATCGGCAACCGCCTGCAACTGCTGGACGACGAACTGCTCAAGAACCTGGAAGACATCCAGATTCGCAACGGCCTGCGTCCTTCGCATTCGCTAGCCTCCGGCGACTTCACCGTGGAGATGGAGACCGGCACCGGCAAGACCTACGTCTACCTCCGCACGATCTTCGAGCTCAACAAACGCTTCGGCTTCACGAAGTTTGTCATCGTCGTGCCGTCGGTGGCCATCAAGGAAGGTGTCTACAAGACGCTCCAGATGACCGAGGAGCACATCCGAAGCCTCTACGCCAACGCGCCGTTCGACTACTTTCTCTACGATTCGGGCAAGTTGGGGCAGGTGCGAAACTTCGCCACCAGCCCGCACATCCAGATCATGGTGGTGACGGTGGGCGCCATCAACAAGAAGGACGTGAACAACCTATACAAAGACAGCGAGAAGACCGGCGGAGAGAAGCCTATTGACCTGATCAAACAGACGTGCCCCATTATCATCGTGGACGAGCCACAGAGTGTGGACGGGGGCCTGGGGGGCCAGGGAAAGAAGGCCTTGGGCGAGATGAATCCGCTATGCACATTGCGCTACTCAGCGACACACGTGGACAAGCACCACATGGTGTACCGACTGGACGCGGTGGACGCCTACGAGCGGCGGCTGGTCAAGCAGATCGAAGTGGCGTCGTTGCAGGTGCAGGGTGCCCACAACAAAGGATACGTTAAGCTGCTGAGCACCAGCAACAGGCGGGGCAGCTTTACCGCCAAGGTGGAGGTGGACGCGCAGCGCTTGCATGGTGTGGCGCGGGAGGCGGTGACCCTGCGGCCTGGCGACGATCTTGAGCAGGTGACGGGCCGGGAGTTGTACGCCAACTGCCAGGTCCAGAGCATCGGCTGCAAGGAAGGCGATGAGTACCTGGAACTGAGCAACCTGGACAGGCGGCTGCGCATCGGCGAAGCCGTGGGCGACGTGGACAGCGATGCCGTTAAACGGTTGATGATCCGGCGGACGATTGAGGAGCATCTCGACAAGGAACTGCGCCTGCGCCCGCAAGGCATCAAGGTGCTGAGCCTGTTCTTCATCGACGCGGTGGAGCACTACCGCAAATACACCGACGATGGCACACCCATCAAAGGCAGGTACGCCACGATGTTCGAGGAGGAATACCGCAAGGCAGCGGCCAAGCCGAAATACCACACGTTGTTCGATTCAGTGGACCTGAATTCTGACGCCAACGAAGTCCACGATGGCTACTTTTCCATTGACAGAAAGGGCACGTGGACCGACACGGCAGAAACCAATCAGGGCGGCCGGGATAATGCCGAGCGTGCCTACAGCCTAATCATGCGAGACAAGGAACGCCTGCTGAGCTTCGAGACGAAGCTGAAGTTCATCTTCTCGCACTCGGCCCTGCGGGAAGGATGGGACAATCCTAACGTCTTCCAGATCTGTGCCCTGCGCGACATCGGCACCGAACGAGAGCGCCGGCAGACCATTGGTCGCGGCCTGCGCCTCTGCGTAAACCAGAACGGCGAGCGACTCCGGGGCTTCGACATTAACACCTTGACAGTCGTCGCCACCGAAGGATACGAGCAGTTCGCGGAGAACCTGCAGAAGGAAATAGAGGAAGACACTGGCATCCGCTTCGGCATTGTGGAAAAGCACCAGTTCGCTGCGATCCCCGTGACGGACGACACGGGCGCCACAAAGGCGCTGGGCGTCGCCCAATCGGAAGCCATCTGGACGTTCCTCAAGGATTCGGGATACGTCAACGCGCAGGGCAAGGTCCAGGATCACCTGCGCAAAGCCCTCAAAGACAACACCCTCACGTTACCAACCGAATTCCAGGCCCAACTCCCCCAGGTCAAGGAAGTGCTCCGTAAACTGGCCGGCCGACTGGACATCAAGAACGCCGACGAGCGTAAAACGATCAGCACGCGACAGGCCATCTTGAACAGCGAAGAGTTCAAGGCCCTGTGGGACCGCATCAAGCACAAGACGACCTATCGCGTGCAGTTCGACAATGAGAAACTGATCCAGGAATGCACCAAGGCGCTGGAGCAGTGCCCGCCGATCATCAAGAGCCGCGTGCAGATACGGAAGGCCGACCTCGCCATTGGTCGCGGCGGCATCATAGCAGAGGAAACCGACCAGTCGGCGCCGGTGACACTGGAGGAGATGGACATCGAGTTGCCCGACCTGCTCACTGATCTCCAGGACAAGACGCAACTGACGCGGCGCTCCCTGGTGCGTATCTTGACCGACAGTGGCCGACTGGACGATTTCAAGCGTAATCCGCAGCAGTTCATCGAACTGGCCGCCGAGGCCATCCGACGCACAAAACGCCTGGCCATCGTGGACGGCATCAAGTACCAGCGTCTGGGGGATGAGTACTACTACGCCCAGGAGTTATTCGAGCAGGAGGAACTGACCGGCTACCTCAAGAGTATGCTGGCCGTCAGCAAATGCGCGCACGAATATGTGGTATACGACTCCGGCGTGGAGCATTCGTTTGCCGAATCGCTGGAGAGCAACTCGGCGGTCAAGGTCTATGCGAAGCTGCCGGTGTGGTTCAAGGTTCCGACCCCGCTGGGCAATTACAACCCGGACTGGGCCGTGCTGGTGCACAGGGACGGTGTAGAGCGGCTGTATTTTGTGGTCGAGACCAAGAGCAGCCTTTTCACCGATGACCTCCGCGAAGGGGAAACCGCCAAGATTCAATGCGGTGAAGCCCACTTCAAGGCACTATCCGTCGGCGAAAGTCCGGCGCAGTTTGTGAAGGCGAGGAACATAGATGACCTGATGGCAAAAACGTAGAGCCGACGACAGCCAGAGCACCCAGATGAACGCGAAGGGGCGAGCAATGTGGTATCCGAAAGCCCGATCAACCGCATCTCTGTACGTTGCTCATCAAAATTAAGTCCACTCCATGACCTCCACCGTCGGCTTGGCGATCTGTTGACGACCCAGTTTCCAACCGCTGGCTACGACGACCACTTCCACAGGTATCGCGGGCGTGCGCTCGAGAGTTGAGATGAAGCGAACTTTGGGCAGGTCGGAGTCATCGAGGGTTAATCGCTGGCCGGGCTGGTGCTGGGTTGTCAGTTGCCAGTGTTCGCGCAGGAAGTCGAGCAGGGCTGCGGGGGCGTGGCGGAACTGTTGCATGGCCCCCGGAAGTGTCTGTTCCGATTGAGCGTCAAACGCCAGCGCTAACTGCTGTAAGTAGTCGAGGATGTCGGCCTGATGCAGTTTATCGATCAGGTCTTCACGCTCGCGCTGCCGGGCCAACTCTGTGACATCATCAATCACATGAACAATCTCGTCGGCCCGCAGGGTAAGTGTCTCGGCAGCCTTATGCAGACGATCCACGGCTCGGATCAGTTGTCGACGACTGGGGCTGAGCGGCTTGGACTTTCGCTTTTTGGTGACGCGCGACCGTTTGGCGTTGGTTTTGCCTTTTGCGCGGGTTGGCCTGGTTGCAACATTGCGATTGGTTTTCATGGCGCTACCTCACCAGCGGGCGCTGGTCAAAAGGTCATCGGGCGATCCACCGACATGTCGCGTGCGGGATAGATGCACGATCTTGCGCTGGGCCTCGTCGGCTTCGTCATAGTGACCCAGCCGCCGGCAGACCATCTCAAGGTCGCCCCAGGCCTCAAGGGACTCCGGCTGATTGCCCGTTTGGCGGCGGGCGCCTTCCAGCCAGCGGTTCAGTTCCTTGGTGACCTCATCCGGTTGCTTGAGGTGCTCAAAGGCGGTGGCCAGCCAACTGTGCAGGTAGCGCAATGTGCTGTCCATGGCCAAAGCCTCGCGCATTTTGAGCACGGCTTCTTGATAGCGACCCAGGTCGCACAGGGCGGTGCCGAAGTTGCCACAGTACACCGCGTTGCTCGGGTCCAGGCGGGCGGCCTTTCCATAGCAGTCGCAACGTGCCTGTTGGTTATTCAGGTGGGAATAGATCAGTCCCTTGATGTTCCAGGCCGCGGCGTCGTCGGGCTGGTCATCCAGAAGGTTTTCGATCAGCACCAAACCCTCCTGTTGCTGGCCGGCACTCACAGCCCGCCGTGCCTCTTCAGCCCGCAGCCATGCCGCGACCGGCTCATGGGCCTCAACTTGTCTGCGAATCTGGGCCCGCCTGGCCAGTAACTGCTCCTGCTCATCCGTACCGCATAATTGACGCACCCAGGGATCGTCAATCCCCCAGATGTCAGTCCACGGGAATAAACCCTTCGGCCTGAATTGCAACTCGGTAAGCTTGTCCTCATTGACCCGCACGCACACCTCGATAGGGTGGCCGGCTGGCAGATCGGGCGGCAGGTCGAAGGACATGGAAGCGGCGACGCGCGGCCAGACACCATCGGGGGTCTGGCCCACGCACAGGGGAATCAGCATCCGCTTCTGCTTGTCCTGCGAGGTGACGAAGCGATCGGGGAACGGCTGGAATCCCGTCTGCGGAAAAGGCAGCGCTGTGTTCTCCGGGATGAGCGTCTCACAGACATCGCCGCGGGTCATGATGCTGATGGCGTCGGCTACGATGGGGTGCACCAGCCAGGTGTTTTCGTGGTGGAGATAGTGCCCGTGCACGGCTGCGCCGCGGGCTACGGAGGTGTCCAGATCAGGCGTCTGTGTGACTTTGCACTGGCCGAACAGTGTTTCGCCACCCACCAACTGCTCCAGTGCGTCACGAACCAGAGGATTCTTGCAGCTTCCGCCGTGCAGCAGGATGACGTGCAGCTCACTCGGCGACATGCCGGCACCAGCCAGCGTCTGCTCGATGATGTGAGCGAACGGCTCGGCCATCACGGAATCGTTGACGCGGAAGGCCTCGTCCTTATCACTCATGAATGGCAGCATGAGCTGGTGGAACATGGGGGCGGTCATCTCCACTCGGCCGGCAACGGTCTGGCCGGTGGACAGTTCCACGCGGCGCAGGAGTCTGCTCTTGGGCGTGACCTTGCCCCAGGCATCACGCTGGCGGTCGCGGGTATCGAGCTTGCCCAAGGCCTCGCACATGCTTTCCTTGAGGTAGCGGCAGGTCAGCCGATTGGCATCTTCCACCCGCTTGCGGTCCCTGGCTGTCAGATCACCGCGGCGGAGATGGTTCTGCTCTTCGATCTGTAGCCAGATGGCCTCCATGACGGCCAAGTCGATGGTGTCACCGCCCAGCACCCGGTAGGGGGAGATGGTCAGATTGCGCACCTGAAAACCCAGTGGCCCTCCCTCAGCATAGCGCACCGCCACCAGACTCAGATCGCACGTGCCCCCGCCAAAGTCGAACACCAGTATGTTGGTCCAACCATTGCGACCGGCCAGAATCACGTCCGCGTCCGGACTGCTCAACCAGTCAATCAAGGCGGCGATCGGCTCATCGATGAGCTTGATGTTGTTACGGTCGAAGCCCGCCTGCACGGCCGCGTCCAGTGTTTCCTGACGCCGCTGAAAGTCAAACGAGGCCGGCACCGTCAGCACGGTCGGGTACTTCCGGGGGTCGAGCCGGTTGGGCGTGTTTCCCGCGGCCAGCTCGCACAAGCGCTCGATCAGGATGCCCCAGGCCCGCACCGGCGATTTGAAATCCTCCAGATAGGCGTGCAGGTACGATCGCAACGTTCCCAGCTGGCTCTTGAGCGAGCGGAAAACATCCACGCCATCACTCAGACGATTACGCTCCTGGGCATCAAAACCGAAGGCAGCCTTACGTCCATCCTTCTCGTTCCCCTTGCGGGCAATCACGGAAGGGAAGCGCGGCGAGCGCTGGGCCTGGTCGCGGCCGAAGGGGAATTCCACGACTTTGGGCTGCAAAGCCACGTTGCGCCGCGGCGCGTTGACTACATACGCGACCGAACAGTTGCTGGTGCCCAGGTCGATTCCGAAACACACGCCGCCGGAATTGCTTCGAGTCACGAGAGAATCTCCTTTCCTGAGTTGGATAGTGCGTCAATCATGGGGCAACACGAACACGGGGCCTTCGGACCAGCGCACGCCACGACAGCAGTGATCGTCGTCACTGACAGGCCAATCTGGATCAGGCCCACTCCGGGTTGGAAGAATCTCTTCGAGGTATCTGCGCGGGCCCAACAAGTCCATGATGGTCTTACTTCCAATATGATCCGGATCCAATGTCCGCAGTTTTGAAGCCTCTTCTTCCGTCACCGGTACGTGCATGAAGGCCTGCGAATCATCGCCCTGATCCCAGTCGATCAGCTCCGTGAAGATGAACACAAAACGCTGGCCGCACGCCGGGCAGCGATGCAGGCTCACCCAGAAGTGCGAGTCATGCACAAGTTGCTGCATGCGCTTCAAATTCTTACTTGATTCCCAGGCCTGCTTGGCATCCGGCGGCATGCAGACCTCACAGCCTGACACAGACTGATTCGAATCGGCAGGTGGTGTCATGAGCGCAACCTCCTTTCATCTGGTTTGGTGCGAGCGGGCAATGACGATGACTGGCTCCTTGTCCCCTCCGCCTCCTCGACCAACTCGCGGTACGCCGCCGGTGTCAGCCAGGAGGTCTGCCCCACCACGTGCTGTACCTGGTCCAGGTCCATGCCCTGCTGGATCATCTTCACCACGGCCGTGCGGCGCAGGTCACGGCTGCGCACCCCCGGAAGGTCGGCGCCCACGGCTAGTTTGCGCAAACCGTCATAAACCGCCTGGTCGGTCATGCGCGTTTTGCGGATCAGGCCGCCCTTGGTCACCGCCCGCAGCAGGGGAGCGCTGTCATCGCCGATCACCGCCAGCCAGCGATCCAACGCGCGGCGGGCACGATCATCCAGCGTGACTGTGCGGTGACGCTCCTTGCGACTGCCGCGGATGGTCAACTGCCCACTTCCGGGGGCGGGGGCGGGGGCGTAGTCGGTGCGGTCCAGGGCCACCAGTTCCGAGCGCCGGGGGCCGCAGCACAGATAGATGGCCAGAATCGCCGCATCGCGCAGGCCGGAGGCTGAGTCGTCCTTTTGCGCCTGCTTGAGCAGCTTGTTCACCTCCGCGTCACTGAGCATGCGGCTCTCCGTGACGCTGCCGGCCTTGACCATCTCGAAGCCGGCCACCGCCTGATAGCGCCGCTCATCAATCAGGCCCTGTTGCCGGCAGGCCCGCAGCACACCGCGCAGGGCCGACAACATCTTGTTGACCGAGCGCGGGGCCAATTG
This sequence comes from Phycisphaeraceae bacterium, assembly GCA_020849625.1. Taxonomy (GTDB): domain Bacteria; phylum Planctomycetota; class Phycisphaerae; order Phycisphaerales; family Phycisphaeraceae; genus JADLFV01. The sequence continues at coordinate 3,629 of JADLFV010000095.1, read as the reverse complement.
ATCATCCAGGCGGCGGGCAAGCTCCAGCGTGTCAGCCCGGCTCAGCTTCTCCCAGCGGAAGGTCAGGGCGTCGATTTGCCCCTTCTCAACGCCACAAACCATGCAGGCGATCTTGTCCAGGGCCTGGCGGATCGTGCGGTGGGAAGCAGGGGACAGGGTCTTCAGGTAGGCCTCGACCGGGCCGGGGCTTTTGCGGCGGATCCGCCAGGATCGCAGGTCGGCAGCATGGGTATGGGCAGGCATGGTGTGTTTTTCTCAGTTGACTTTTCTCATAAGTATGTTATCATAGATGTCGTGAGAGGGCAACCCCCCGCCCCCGGATTTTCCGGCCCCGCCAACCCGGTGTCCACAACTTGAGAAAGGAGGCCCCTTTGCTGCTCTCGGACCGCTTCAATGACGCCTTCCTGCTTGCCAGTGAATTGCACCGCGACCATTGGCGCAAGCGCTCCATCGGCCCTGATAAAAAGGGCCCCAAGATCCCCTACCTGTGCCACCTGCTGGCTGTGGCGGGGACGGTGTTGGAGTACGGCGGCGACGAGGAGACCGCCATGGCGGCCATCCTGCACGACGCTGTGGAGGACCGCGGTGGAGCCAAGACGTTGGCCCGGATTCGTGAACGTTTCGGGGACCGGGTGGCTGACATCGTGGATGAAGTCAGTGAAGACGCTCCAGACGAGGCCAACCAGCGAATCCCCTGGGAGCAGCGGAAGGAAGCCTACCTCGCCGGCCTGCCGAAGCTCAGCCCCGAGGCACGGTTAGTCAGCGCCGCCGACAAACTGGCCAACGCACGCAGCATCCTCAAGGACCTGCGCGAGATCGGCGAAGTGGTGTGGGACCGCTTCAAGAAGGGCAAGACTGGCACGCTCTGGTTCTACCGCCAGATCGCCGACATCTTCGACCGGATCGGACCGGCCAGCCTGGCGGCGGAACTGGACACCACGGTGACCGCCATCGAGCGCTTCGCTGTGGGCCCCACAGACATCGATCCGCTCAACCGCGCCATCGTCATCGCGGCCGAGGCCCACTCGGGCAAGTACGACAAGGGCGGCGGTGCTTACATCCTGCACCCGCTGCGTGTGATGAGCAAACAGACAAACGACATAGCCCGCATCGTGGCCGTGCTGCACGATGTGGTAGAGGACAGCGACTGGACCTTCGACGGCCTGATCGCCGCGGGCATCCCCCAGCCGGCCATCGAGGCCCTGCGCCTGCTGACACACGACCGCGACATGCCTTACGACCAGTACATCGATCGCCTGGCGACCAATCCCCTGGCGAAGGCGGTCAAGCTGGCCGACCTCAACGACAACCTCGATGCCGGCCGCCTCAAGGAACTCAAACCCAGCACCATCGACCGCATGAACAAGTACCTGGACGCCCGCGCCAAGCTCACCGCCGGCCAGCAGGCCGAGGGTGATGATCTGCAGCCACTCCAGAAAGGAGGCTAACGTCATGTCCATCTACAACCTTATGTGGATCAGTCTGATCGCCCAGGGCCGCATGCGGGAGATGACCCGGGCTGAAGTGATGGAACGGTACCGCGAACCTTTGTCCATACTGGTTGAACGTGGCGGCGAACCGGGCCACGACTACGTGCGATTTCGCAGCGGGCCCAAGCGGACCTTGGTGGTCACCATCCGGTTCAACGGCAATCATGTGATCGACACTGACTTTGAGCATGACTTCCCCGACGTATCGCAGGCTTCGATCATCACCGTGCGGGGCATCGAGGGGCCGGTGATCGCCCGGGACTCGGCACGATGCACGGTCGAAGCTGTGGCCGGTGCGCAGGTCAAGATCCTCAGACCGTCCCACCTTCCCGACGGCGAGAACTGGCTCATCCGCCACGCCGACCCCCGGAACATAAATCAGTGGGTGCATGTCGTCGCCACCACCGATGAGGTCCGCCGCCTGCTGGGAATTGGTGATCGCCTGGTGCAGATTCTAAAAGGGCCATTCAGAACTAATGAAGAAGCTTCAGTCACGAGCCCGCAGGATGGTTCATCGGCACCGGCAACTGAAAACAATGACACCAACCGAATTTGATCAATCAAGGATGTCCATGATGAGTAACCCTCGTAATACCAGAAGGAACCAAACACGCACTATGAACACCTCAAAGGCAACACAAGAGAGCCTTATTGGCACCATCCCCCCTGGCCCCGTGGATACCCCAACAGTGAAGCAGCCCTCGATAGCTATGACGCCAGAGTTTCTGAGCGATGAATTCAAGGTACTTGCTGCAGGATTCGACGAATTTGCCGATGCCATTAAGGCTGGCCAAATATCCTTATCATGGACGGATATGCTGCGCTTCCAAGAGCTAAATGTAGCCGGCGGTCAGCTAATTATTGATGCCGTAAGAGCTGGACTACTTACTGAAATCCCTTTTCTGATCACCCGCGTGGCCTGGCACACACGAAAGACCCATCAAAATGTGCCGCGCGGTCTTGACAATCAAGGTCCGCAATCATTGTTCTTTGAGGTTGTGGGCGAGCCTTGGGGGATACCGACCTCCTCACGACGCGGTGAACAGATTGACACGTCCGTTGGCCTGCTGAATGCGATTGCACCGAATTACGCGCCACCCACAAAATTCATGGTGGTCGCCACAATGGAGCCGTCGCAGTTACGTGCTGCTTCCTTCCTCAGGTACGGGGTTGAACTGTATCGCTACTATGCCAAGGCGTGTAGGCTGTTGTCACAGCTGGCACGCTCCAAGCTTGCCAGTGACGAACATGTGAATCTAACTCCGCGAAATAGGGCACTGGCCTTAGTTCGCCAGCATGGCGATTGGACGTACAAGCAGCTTGCTGATGAAGTCGGAGTGCATCTCAGCACAGTGAAGCGGTGGCCAGAGATTAAGGCGCTCAAGAAGGTGAACCGCCAGTACAAACCACCCCCCCGCGGCTCCAAGGGAGAAGACGGCGAGCTTGAAGCCGTGGACGAGTAGCAGCAACTGGTAGCATTGCGACTCTTCGTGCTACCGTAAAAATCTGGTTCTGGTGGATAACCCCGACGTAAACCGGGGTTTTTTGTTGCGCCCGCTGCTACCAAGATGCTACTTTCGACGGTAACTAATATGACCAAGTGCAAATCTCAATTGGACTTAGATGAAGCGGCCCGTCAATCACCGGTGGTCTGGTTTGCGCTGCTGGACAAAGCTCGCGAGAACGGGGATTGGATCTTAGCGAAGCGGGCCGAGGATGAATTGCGTCGGTTGGGGGTTCGCGTGCGGTTTAGCCGGCGCGAAAAGGGAGTGAACAATGACCAGTGATCACACCATCAATACTTCCCCCATGCTGCCGCCGCGCGAGTTGGCCCGCAAGGCGGAGGCGGCGATCTGGCTGGGCTTGTCAGAGCGGACTCTTCACGCGCTGATCGCTGATGGCCTCCCCACTTTGCGTCCCACCCCCGGCGTGGTGCTGGTGGACCTGCCCAAGGCCGTAGAATGGCTGCGAGAGAGGGGGGGGCGATCGTGAAGTCGGCCGATTCATCCTGTACACCACTACGACCTGTGCATTCTACGGAAGTTGAGCGCGGAGCTCTAACTCGCATGGAGACAATGGCACAAGTGAAGGTGTGGTCGGTGCTGGTGAAGCATTGCTCATCCGTGAATCGCATCAGTT